>JBAPRX010000561.1:0-2292 GCA_049281335.1 Promineifilaceae bacterium (SeqCode) | reverse complement strand
GGATTTGATTGACGCTCTGCGTGATAAAAGATTGGCCGGGGCTGGACTAGATGTCTTTGCCACCGAACCGCTGCCCGCCTCCAGCCCCCTACGAACGTTGCCCAACGTCCTCCTGACCCCGCATGTCGGCTGGCAAGTTCAAGCGACTCCGCTCCAATCATGTTCATCTCCCGGATAAGGGTCTCGCCTGCAACACGTCGAACAATCGGTGAACGGTCCATTAGCGCCAGCTTCAGGGTTTCTAGAAAGGGCGTTGCTATATCTACAGGGCGTTCCCCAAGTACAGGCTCGAATCGGCCTTTACACCATCGTATGTCCGTCCACTTCCATTTTCGGCCGACAAACCACACCATTTTCCCTTCTAACAGACATCGATAAGCTTTGGCGCGGACTGCGGGCTGAATGGCATTTTTTGCGATTTCATCTAGATATACATCGAGTGCGGGAGACCGGCCGACCTGGGCTAGTATCGTCGTCATCGGACCGGTGGTGGCCGAAATAATCCTGGACTTTAGCGAGAGAGTCACCTGTTCGATGGAAATCAGCGCCAATAGTGCATCTCTATCAATCTCTTTTAAACGTCCCCAAGAGGTCCAGTGAGGGAGGATAGCACATAGAACATCAACAACATAGTCTGGGTCCGTGTCTCTTGCAATTGTTAACAACCTTTCACGAGCGGCTTCACGAACCTGCGGAACCCAATCATTCAGTCGGCGGACTGCCAGGGCAAAGAAAAACCTATTCGGGGCACCTCCTGACAAGGACCGTAACGCTTTTTCACGTTTGTAGCCGTTGTCGGTGATTAAGTCCAGCCATGTGATGGGGCGTTCTGTTCGAGCAAACCATTTCAATATAGACGAACCCGTGGGTTCATTAATCCGATAGAGTTCCCAGCGTATTGCTCGTTCTAAGCTATCGAGATGAGTAAGGGGCCACTGAGATGTTATTTCTACAACTTTGGACAACGCTGCGTCCGCATTGCGGCCGTCATTAACCGACTCAACATACTGTCGAACCGCTGACAAAACTTCGTTTTTATATTCAAGATAATTTGACATGGCGTGTTCGTCTCCAAACGATTGGCATCACCATCACCGTTTGGACTATCCCAATCTTCCGTCAATCTGCACTTCGACTAAGCCCCCCGTGACGTTTCCGTTTTACCAGCAAAGCCTCCGGATTCAAAACAACCTCCTCCGAAAGCGTATCTTCCAACCATTCTTCCAGTTGCCTAGCTGCAATCTCAACAAACTCCTGAAAGACTGCCCGCACCTGCCAGCCGACATGGGGCGTCAGCAGCACATTAGGCAACGTTCGTAAGGGGCTGGAGGCGGGCAGCGGTTCGGTGGCAAAGACATCAAGTCCGGCCCCGGACAATCTTCCTTCCCGCAGGGCTTCAACCAAAACCTCTTCCTCAACAATAGCTCCGCGAGAGGTGTTGATAAGCAGCGCCCCCGGCTTCATCTGCCACAGCCTTTCCCGGGTCAAGAGGCCGCGGGACTCATCGGATAAACGGAGGTGAACGGACACAATATCCGCTTCGGCCAGCAGGTCGTCCAGGGGCAGGCGTTTGACGCCGAATTCATCAACCTCCGGTGAGGTTCCGGTTCGGTCCCAGGCAATGACTTTCATCCCGAAGGCTTCCGCCAGACGGGCAACAGGACGGCCGTGTCTACCATACCCCAGAATACCCAGCGTCCGCCCCGCCAGCGATCCCCCAATCACCTGCGGCCATTCCCCCTGCTGCATCGCCGTTGTCAGGGGATAAATCTGTCTGACCAGACCAAGCATCAGCCCAAAAACCAACTCCGGAACCACCACCTTTGGTTGAGACGCGCCTCGACCCAGGGCAACAACAACCCCTTTTTGGGTTGCGGCCGATTTGTCGAGGTGATAAGCGTGTCCGCCCGTTTGCAGGACGAGTTCTAAATCGGAGCAGGCTTGGAAGAATCGGCCGTCCATCCTTGTCCGCTCCCGCAGCGCTAACAAGACCTGAAATCCGGTCAGGGTATTGTAATCTTCAACCGGTAACGGCCGATCCAAAATCGTAACCTCAGCTATCTGCCGCAAACGACCCATCCCTGGCGCCGCCGCCAATTCCCCCTCATAATCATCTAAAACCAAAAGTTGTAATTTATTCATCATTCATGTCCGCTGATACTTGTGGCCTGACAATTATTAACCTGCATATCGGCATGATAAAATACCAAAATTCCGGTGGGACAAACTGCTTGCGGTTGGCGCTCACTTCCAGGCAGTCGCTACTACGATGCGAACCTGAAGCAACAAGGC
>JBAPRX010000560.1:0-2869 GCA_049281335.1 Promineifilaceae bacterium (SeqCode) | reverse complement strand
TGAGAGTATTCGGTAAATCAGGCCAGCGTTTTTAAAGCCAAGACCCTGGATGGAGAACCAGCTAATTCGGGACGTTGAAAGCGATGAGCAGTCAAAGCCACACCGAGCATAACGGAATAAACCAAAGCCGTATGCTGATAAGCAGCAATCAAGCCCCGCCAACGAGCCGATTCCAAGCCAAAGTAGCGTTTGGCCCAAGCAAAATGGCGTTCAATAATGGCTCGTGGGGCCATATGGAAATGCCATTGGTCAAGAAAGAACAGGGTTGCCAGGAATCGTTTGCCGCGTCGACGGAGATTGTAATCAATCATGAAGGAAGCCCTCAAGGTAAAGCGAATAAAAGCCATAATCGGAGCGGTGAAGTAACCGGAGTCAGCCCGAACCATCGTAATCGGCAAGCCAAACAGGGTAACACTCAAAGCCAGCAGCGGAATGGCAGCAATGGATTCTTGCCGATTGGCCGAGGTAATCAAGAAGAGAACCGGCAATTGCGACCAACGACAGAGCAAGGTATGGACTTTGTAACCCCAAACCGACCCTTTCCAGGGTTTGGGAAAGCTCCAATCCGCCTCTGGGTCCTTGTGAAACCAAATGCGCTGGGTCGTCCCGTCCAGAATCACATCTGTGCCACTAATAACACCCAGGCGAATCAACTGCCAAACCATTCCCACAAACAAGAACCAGAACGGCAAAATGCCCAAAGCCCGTCGGCGTTCCCAATATTGACTGACGCCGATGACCCGACCAGGTGGAAAACCAGCCGCTTGAGCCGCTTCAGGGTGCCCTCGAAAGTAATCAACCACTTCCTCGTAGCTCATCTGCCAGGCCACATGAATCAGAGCCATGACGACAATACTGCTGTCCTGGTACACCTGTTTGCGACCACGACCACTTGGTGGCAGCAGGGCTGGTCGCCAACCTTGACTGACCTCCAACGCCCATTGGGCCAAGGCAATAGCATGGATTGTTATCAAAAATTCGAGAGGATTAACCCACAATCGCTTGCTCAGCTTGGCTGGCAACAAACTCAGGTCGGTTGTGACCAGTTGCAACGAATTTGGCCTGTTTTGGTAAAGTGCTGTAAATTTATCCAACATTTCAGGGTCTCCATTTGCTTGTAGATTTTTTGTGTGATGACTTAATTCTACTCGCTTTTGGGACCCTTTTTTAATTTTTATTTACCGAATACTCTCAAAGTATATTATTGATGCAGCGTAAAAAGTAGAGAGTTATCATAAAAGCGGTGTTGGTGTGGATTGGAGTCATTGGTCGTTGAGGTAGATGAAGACGAGGAATAGCATGCCGTCGGATTGACGGGCGAAGCGTTCGACCTGGACGAAGCCGTTTTTTTGCCAGACACGCTGGGCGCGGCGGTTGAATTCGGCAATGGTTACTCGGAGGGCCGGGGGGTGTTGTTGTTGAGCGTAGGCTACGACGGCCTGGATGTAGGTGTGGCCTTTGCCTTTCCCGGTGAGGTCGGGGCGGATGGCGAGGCCGATGTCGAGGGCGTCGTGGAGATAACGGCCGCCTGGAACACGGCCGTCTGGCCCGAAGGAGCAGAGGCCGACCAGGGAACCTTTTTGATCGGTGATGGCATGGGTCTGGAATTGAGGGTCGAGGTAGTAGTCTATGATTTCAGCGGTGTTGGCGGGGTCTTCGGTGTAGATGTCATAGGGTGGTTCCCAGCGCCAGGTAATATATTCTTTTATCTGTTTCTCTGTGATAGGAGAAAAGGTCAATAAGGGTATGTCGGTTGTCATGCGGTAAGTTTACCAAATTTCGTAAAATCAACTTATAATGTGGGTGACAGTTTGACCTTAAATAATTGGGACTAGATTCGGGCGAGAGTAGTGTATGGCAAATTTGAAGTCAATAAATGTTCGCGGAGCAAGCCTGACGGACCAGGGATTGGCTCGGAAAGAAAATCAGGACGCCTTTTTTGTTGACCAGCAAAAGGGTCTGTTCATTGTTGCTGATGGGATGGGAGGCCATGCAGCGGGGGCAACGGCGTCAAGACGAGTGATTGAACTGCTGCCGGGATTGGTTGCGGAGCAATACGGCCGATTGGGCCAGAATGGCAAGCCTGTGTCGGATGCTGAGATTGGTCAGGCTTTGAGGAAGGCGGCTATTAAGCTGAATGCTCAGATACATTTGGAGGGGGAAGCCGATATTAACAAACGGGGGATGGGGGCAACGGTTGTGGTGGCTTCCTTTGTGGATAATTGGGTCTATTTGATGCACCTCGGGGACAGCCGGGCGTATTTGTGGCGGCGGAGTTATTTCCAGCAGTTGACGGAAGATCATACAGTTGGCATGATGCTGCTGCGGTTGAACCAGATCACACCGGAGGAGTTGGAGCAGAAGCCGGTTTTGCAGCGGTTGTCTCGCTGTGTTGGGATGGAGGGAGAGGCGAAGCCGGAAGTGCAGAAGATGGTTGTGCAAGGGGGGGACCGGATTCTTTTGTGTTCGGATGGGCTGACGAAGATGGTGGGGGATGAACGGGTGTCGGAGATTTTGGGGGAGTCGGATGAGCCGGAGACGATTTGTGAACGGCTTGTGGCGGCTGCGAATGCGGCAGGGGGATTGGATAATGTGACGGCGGTGGTGATTTTTGTGGAGGGAGTGGCTGCCGCTTGACGGTTCTCATTAGGGAGGGGAGAATTGCGGCATGATGGATGAGAGAACGGCCGTGATGGAACCTAGTCTGCTGAGTCGGTGGGGGGATTTTTATGCGTTTGGGCTTTTTTTGCCTATTTTGTTGACGGTCTTATTTCAGGCTGGCAGCAGTTGTGCTACCCAAGAGGCAGTTACCCGGCTGGTTGAGTCGGATGGGTTGGTTTATGCGCTTGATGTGCGGGATGGTCAGGCG
>JBAPRX010000559.1:0-5538 GCA_049281335.1 Promineifilaceae bacterium (SeqCode) | reverse complement strand
ATCCTCTTACCTTCCGAATAAAGTAGGGGTATTTCGTTTAGTGTTCATTTTTCCAAGAGAATAGAACAATCTTACATATTGTCTTTGGAGGAAAAATGATGAAACAACCCCTTTTAACGTTGGCAATTGTCCGCCTGGTGTTAAATACAGGCGAGCGATTGCCTTGTCTGGTAGATGCCCACACCTGGCTACCATTAAGGTTACCAATGCGTTGGGCGGTGCGCTATCGTCGTTATCGGTTGCAATCTTCAACGCTGGCAGGCAACTTGCGCATTTTGGCCAAGGTCTACAGGTGGGCCTGGCAGGTGGCAAACATTGACCTTGATGATTATCTGACCAGCGATCATCGTCTCGATGCTCGCCAGATTGAGTCGCTGGCTGCTTACCTTCGGGAGCGAGAAAGCGCTGATGGCACCGTCGTCACACCCAACACCTACAACCAGCAACTCTCCGTAGTGGAAAACTTCTTGACCTGGGCGCTGTATCCGGCCAATCGGGGCGGTGCGTCTGCGTTGGTCTTCGAACAATTATCTGCCGAACGAGACAGACTCAAGTTCCTATTTCAGTCGCTCCATATGCGTACCGGCCAGTCTCGCCGACATGAGCCTTTGACCGCTGACGAGATCGCTAGAATACGGGCCACCATTGGACCACAAGAAGAAGCAAGCGGGGCATGGCGCTTTCCCGCAGATGGTTTTTCACCGGTGACAGCCCTGCGGAACTGGCTCATGTTTGAAATGGCCCTGGAACTGGGCCTGCGTCGCGGCGAACTCCTCAAGCTGCGTTTGGACTCTCTGCCACGAGGGCCGGAGGCCGGCATTAAGATTCTCCGGTATCCGGACGACCCCCATGACAGCCGTCAGGTAGAACCAGCCGTCAAGACGGCCGAGCGAATCCTGCCCGCCAGCCACCGGTTGTTGCAGGCAGTCCGCGCTTACATGACCTTGCCACTACCACTGGGGCGGGTGAAAGGCAAAAGCCCTTACCTGTTTGTCACGCGATCCGGTAGCCCGCTGGCCATTGATACAGCCCGCGATCTAATCCAGGTAATTGGGCAGCGAAGCGGGGTCGGCCCGTTAAGCTGGCATCGGCTGCGCCATACATGGGCAGAGCGCCTTGCTCCGGTTCTTTTACAGCAGCCGAACGGCCTGGATAGGCTCATGTACCTGGGTGGGTGGACGCATCCTGGATCGCCCAAACAGTATATTCAGTTGACGATTATGCAACAAGCAGGACAAGCGTTGCATACCTACCAGTCACAGTTGTACGCCGCCGGCGAGGAGGTCACTGAAGATGTCATCTGAGATGTTCGCTCTTCAAGTTCCTCCCGTTCCCGCGCCCATCACCTCCCTCGATGGTCAGACAGTAGATACCGGCCAGGTGGTATGGGCAGTCCGTTCGGCCATAGATGGCGGCAATATGTTTTCCCTGAATTGGGAGCTTTTGGGCCAAATTACCATCCATGAGCAATGCGTGTTTAGCCCACGTGCACAACAGCTGATGAAACTATACATCGCCGACTGCCTGGTGCGGCGGAAAGCGACAACGGCTTACGTTTACTTCTCCAGCTTTCTCAGATTCGGCCGTTGGTTAGTCGAGAAACCAGAATGGCACGCGGCTGTCTGTGGACAAACTGGCTTCGACTGGTCAAACTATGATGAAGACCTAGCTCGTGCTGTACACGACTGGGGTGTGCAAGAGACCGCCTCCAACGGCGACTACTTCCGGCACTTGCGTATCTTTTATCGTTGGGGTGTGGCCCGCCAATATCCTGATTTCAATCTGGAAACAATGCGCCTTCTGGATGCGATTAAAGCTAAAATGCATTCAGTTGGTCATCATGTACGCTTTCGCCATCCAACCAAGGGGCCGTTTTCACCAGCCGAAAAAGCCCTTATTGTCCAGGCGGTGCGGACACAAAAAGGGCAGGAAACTGACCGTGTGCTGGTGATGCTGCATCTGGAATTGGGGCTGAATCCAAAGGCCGCCGCACGGCTGCAGAACCGGGATTTCAGGCAGATAGAAAGCTCAGCCGGCACCTTCTACCACCTGGATGTGCCGCGTATAAAGAAACGAGTCGCCGAACGCGAGACAAAACGCCGTCCGGTAAGCCCGCAGCTTGGTCAGCTGCTGGCACGCCTGCAACAGGGCGAGGCGAGTGACCACCTGCTCTCTTGGTTAAATGCCCGCTATCCAGAAGGCGATATTAACAGCTCCATGAAACGGTGGGCCGACGAAGCAGACCTCATCTCGCCACGCAGCGGCGAGCGATTACACCTTAATCCCCGCCGTTTCCGCTATACCCTGGCTACGCACCTGGCAGAAGAAGGCGTCTCCCGCTTTCATCTGGCTCAAGTACTCGACCATACCGACTTGAACTATGTGGCCGTCTACACCGAGACAACATCCACGATTGCTATACAAGTGGCCACCGCCACTGACGCCTTTCTGGAGCCATTGGTCCATCGCTTTCTGGGTAAGATTGTGGATACCATTGACAAACCGGCTTTCCCTGACATGCCTGTCAACCAGTTGGTACCCGCCGCAGCACCCCATTTAACGTTGCCGGTTTTGAATACCGGCGGCATTGGCGTCTGTGGGCGAGATGTAACCCGCGACGGACTGTGCCGGCTTTTTCCGCCACTCAGTTGCTATCTGTGTCCCAGCTTTGCCGCCTTACGCACGGGTCCCCATCAAGAGTTAATGGCTTCAATCCAGGCTTTCCTCGCTGCTGGCGAGGCGGTCATGGACCCACGCATTGCCTCCCAGTTCGGCGAAGTGCAACAAGCTATCCAGGAGTTGTTGGCTCGTGTGGCGACGGAGGAGGTGACAGCATGACAGACACAACAAATCTAGAGCCAGGAGCAGCCGCCATTGAAAAATTGGTGGCATTGGGGCGACGGAAATTCAAGGAATTCCTTGGGGACACAAACCAGTCCTTCGCTGATATGGTCTGGAATGTGGGGACGCTCTTGCGACGATTTACGGCCACGGAAAACATCTACCTACACTTCACGTACCATAGTAGCCTGGAGAAACCTTTACCAGAAAAATACGCCAATGTCATTAAGAGCTGGCTGCTATTAAGCGACGCTTCGGCCCGGAGTATGGAAGAATCCCTCCGTGCTGCCCGTAAGCTCTGGCGCACGCTGGAGCAGCGGCGTGGGCAGACGGCCGTTCCTTTTTCCTGGCACACGCTTTGTGAAGAGGATATCCGGCAAACAGAGTTGTGGATGCAGGAGCGGTATGCTCAGGCGACTGTTTATAGCAGCATCAATACACTTCTTAAACTGGCGCGTTTTCTAGACATTCGAAGCATATGCCGCCCCCTGTTCTACAGCGTGCAGACGCCCTGCCCCTCCAAAGCGATTTGCACAGTTGCCATGCAGGAAATGCGGCTAAGCAAGCTGCCTTCACAAAGGGCATTAGAAGGGCTGGCAGATGTGTACCGTCATCTGGCGCAGACGCCGCAAGACCGCCTGCGGATAGCGGCCGTTGCCGTCCTGGTCGTCACCGGTTTTCGGGTAAGTGAACTGCTAACCCTGCCGGTGGACTGCGAAGTCGAGGAGATACGTCACGGCCGAACGGCTTATGGATTGCGCTACTACAAGGGCAAGGCCAGGTCCCCTGGGAGAGGGTATGACATCCGCTGGTTGACGCCACTCCAGGCCGAGTTGGCGCGGCAGGCGATTGGAGAGATTAAGGCCCTTACGGAACCGGCCCGGCAGCAGGCCAGAATCCTCGAAGAAAATGATCCGCATATCCCCATACCGGGATTTGGGCCAACAGACAAAATGTACGCGCGGGATATTCAGCAAATCCTGGGGATGCCCCGATCTGATGCGGTTCACAACAGTATTTCTCGCCAGGAATTACCACGTTACGGAAAAGAGAAGAAATATTACTTTAATCCATCCGAATTTGAAGCGTATTTGCAACAGCGCCGTGTCAAACACCTGTGGACAGTGGCTAGAGAGAATGGAACCTACCAAATGTTATCCGAAAGTTTGTTTGTGGTCTTCAAGAACTTCTTCTTCCCCAGGGGTGGACACGTCTGCCTGCTGGCCGAGCCGATGCGTAAGAGCCACATCAACAGCTTTCTCAGCAGCCATGGCCTGAACAGGTCTGTCTTCGAGCGTTGCGATATCCGGGAGGCGGATGGCACATTCTGCCGCATGTCCTCGCACCAATTCCGACACTGGCTCAACGACATTGCCGACAAAGGTGGTCTGCCCACCGACGCGCTAACGCGCTGGATGGGGCGGGATAACCCGCGTGACACGGAAGCCTACAAACACGCCACCATGGATGAACGGCTGCGCTGGGTGAAGGAGGGGATTCAGGCAGAGCAATTACATGGTACGATGGCCGATGTGTATTTCGAATTGGCTGAGGGCGAGCGTGACGTTTTCCTTAATGGGCAAATCCAGGCGGTCCACTTCACCCCAATGGGTCTTTGCCTGCACGATTTTGCCGTAGAACCCTGTCCCTACCACCTGAATTGTGTGCGTGGTTGCCCGGATTATCTACGCACGAAAGGCAGCCAGCGCGAACGCCAACACCTGCTCGATGTTCAGAGAAACACGGGACAGGCGTTGGCTTCTGCGCGGCAGGCGGCTGCCCAAACAGGCAGCGAGATTGCTGAGGCATGGGTGGCGCATCACGAGAAGACACTACAGGGCATTCAACGGGCGTTATCTGTTGACAATGACGAGAGTCTTGTCACTGGCGACTTCGTTTCGCCGATGTCAGCCAATGGCCAAATTATAGAGTGGAGTAAACAAAATGGGCTGCAAAAGTAAACAAGCGGAAGTCTCAACGGCCGTTCGTGCCTATCTGGTAGCTGGAGAAAGGCAGCCACTGGAGCAATGTCAACTTGACGTGACGCATGTTGCCGCCGCAATTGGGGTAAGCCGAACGTCAATTTACAAATATGGCCTGGTGGAGGAAATTCGGGCTGCGGCCCAGCGTCAGCAAGAGCGCGTGGACTTAAAGACAGGGAACAATGCCGGTGACCGGTGGCGGGCGACAATCCAACAACTGCGAAAAGAATTGGTGCAGGCGGAGGAACGGAACAGGCTGTTGTTGGCACGGCTCAATTTGATTGAAGCCAATGCCGCCCGGTTAGGAATTGATCCCGAAGAGCTTTATCGGCCGCTGGTAAAACCAATACGATCTGTGTCGAGGCACGGCAGGGCAAGATGATTGGTGTTTAACAGGAACATATCCATGGGGAGCCTCGCTTTTGCTACTTTTGGCGAGTCAAAAGTAGAAAGAGAGTTGGTCATGGCGCGATGATTGTCTGTGTAAATTTATGAACACAAGAAAATGAACACCAAGAAAACCATGAATGCTTCCCAGACTGGGATTCTGCCGTCTTCTCAGTCTGGAAGTGAGCGACTCATTTGTACCGATTTGAAAAATGAACATTGACATTTACCCCTGATATGAATATTGACGACGGTAACCATCAAACTTCACTATCATTTTCCGCGTGGCCTTCCCTCGAAACACCTCGATATAGCTACCCTCTCTTCC
>JBAPRX010000558.1:0-2411 GCA_049281335.1 Promineifilaceae bacterium (SeqCode) | reverse complement strand
CTCTCAAGCCACAGTCTAAGCAGCCTAAAACAACAAAAGTCTTACATTCAAAGTCTTGGCCTTAAACCATCGAAGCCCACTTACGACGAAACATAAAAACCGCCACCGCAAACAAAACGGCCGCCATCACCACCAGCCCCCCAACCTGACCGCCAATATCCGCCAGGGTCCGGCCCGTATTCAAAAGATTAAAGCCATCCATTGCCCAGGCATTGGGGGTAATCAGCCGCAGGCTGCGAAGCGGGCCGGTGAAGTTCTCTGCCGGGATAAAGGAGCCGCCTAAAATACCAAAGGTGAGCATCAACGCCGTGCCAATGCTGCCAACATGGGCAGTTGTTTTGGCAAATCCAGCCAACAACAGCCCCCAACCCGTTGCCGCCGCCGAAACGGCCGCAACCAACACCACAATGCCCAATGGATCGCCCCAATTCAAATTGAACAGCAGCGTCGTCCCCAGGATCAGCAGTCCCACCTGGGCGAAGCCGCTCATAAAAATGCCCAGTACCTTTCCTCCCAATACCTGTACAATCGTTGTTGGTGTCACCAGCAGCCGCCCCAAAGTCCCCTCGTTGCGTTCTGCCAGAATGCTCCGACCACCAATAGTAACAGTGTACATCAGGAAAAAGACCGCCATGCCGGTTGAAAAGAAAGCAATCGGATTAAATCCCTGTTCGCTGTCCGGGCCGGTTGTGGTACGGTTAATGGCAATCACATCCGTGCCACCCTGGGGGTCTGCTTGCAGTTGAGCGCTCAATCGCCGGGCCACTTCGGGAACCGCTTGATCGTCAATGAGTCCACTGGTGATCAACTGGTTAATCGCTACCTCGCCGCTTAAAACGTTGGTGTTAATCCGGTTCACAAAGTCGGTCACGATCGCCTGAACAACGCTGCTGCTAATCGGCCGTGCCGGGCTGCTGTACACCTCAATGCTGACGGCTTCTGTTGCCTGGCCTGATTGCTGGTCGGGAATGATGCTGCCGGTAAAACCAACCGGGATGAGGACAACGGCCGCAATTTCATCATTATCAACCAGTGCTTTGGCCTGGGCTGGATCGGCCGACATCGCAGGTTCCAGCAATTCGGCCAACTCCGGCGAATTAAGTGCAGTTACTAACGCCTCGCCAAGCTGTCCCTCATCCTCGTTCACAACCACTATCGGGATATCCTGAATACCGTTGTTATCATCGCTCCCAGAAAAGCTGCCTGTCACAAAACCCAGCCCCACCGTCAGCACCAGCGGAGCCGCCAGCATCATGATCAACGCCGCCCGATCCCGGAATGTAATAATCAAATCTTTCCAACCAATGATCAGTATTTTCTTCATGGCTATCTCTTTTACTACCAGTAAAAAGTAAGCAGTAAAAAGTTGACTTTTCACTCTCCACTTTTCACTGCTTTCTAGTCTCTTAATGCGCGTCCGGTCAGGTGCAAGAAGACCGCTTCCAGGTTTGGCTCCTGGATGTCAATGGAGCGGATGCGGATATTGGCTCCGTTGGCAGCCGAGACGACGGCAGGCAGCGCTTCGGCCGCCTCTTCTACTGTCAAGATCACTTCGCCGTTTACTGCTCCGGCATGGATAACGCTGTCCAGAGCTTGCAGCATCTCGGCCGTTTTCTCCGAATCACCCATTTCACCCAGGTCATCACCCAGGTGCAGCCGCAGCGTTTCTTGCTGTCCCACCAGCCGGGTCAACTCCTTCTGGGTTCCCAGCGCAATCAACTTACCGTGATCAATAATCCCAACCCGATCCGACAGCTCTTCCGCCTCCTCCATATAATGGGTGGTGTACAAAACTGTCATGCCCTGTTCTTGCAGCTCTTTTACGGTGTCCAGAATGCGGCGGCGGCTTTGCGGATCAATACCCACTGTCGGTTCATCCATAAAGAGCAGTTGGGGCTTGTGCATCAGCCCCACGCCGATATTGAGCCGCCGCTTCATGCCGCCGGAAAAAGTTTCCACCCGGTCATTGGCCCGTTCGGTCAGCCCGATCTGCTCCAGAACCTCGCTGATGCGATGTTCCAACGCCTTACCACTCATGTCGTACATCTGGCCCCAGAAGACAAGGTTCTGTTTGGCGCTCAAGGTGTCATACAGCGCAATCTCCTGCGGCACAACGCCGATAACCTTCTTCACAGCCATTGCCTGCTGCGGAATCTTGTAACCGTTAATCTCCGCTTCGCCGCCTGTTGGCGTCAGTAAACAGCTTAACATCGAAATCGTTGTCGTTTTTCCCGCACCATTCGGCCCCAAAAGGCTAAAAATCTCGCCTCGCAGCACACTGAAGGAAACGCCCTTCACGGCCTCAAAGTCGCCGTACTGCTTCTTCAAATCTTTCGTCACTAATATCGGTTCAGTCATCGAACAACCCTTTTTACGGCCGACTTTTGTTGTTTAGCAGCTCTCGTAAAACC
>JBAPRX010000557.1:0-1734 GCA_049281335.1 Promineifilaceae bacterium (SeqCode) | reverse complement strand
GCCCAACGGGCACACCTATCTAGTACTTATACTGGTTGCGAACTGCCCCAATTGACGGATTCGGTTAAGATGACCCTGTATCGTTTTGTGCAGGAAGCGCTTACCAATATTGTCAAGCATGCTCAGGCTACTGAGGTTCAGGTTATTCTGGAACGACCTGTTGATGCCCTGTTGGCCCGTGTGATTGATAACGGTCTGGGTTTCCAGCTAGAAGAGCAGGAAGAGTTCTTAAGTCAGACAAGCGGCATAGGATTGGGCGGTATGCAGGAGCGGTTGGAAATAATAAACGGCCGTTTACAGATTGAATCAACGCCGGGTGTGGGAACACAACTAACGGCATTTATCCCCTGGTCAGAAGAGGAAGAATAGCAATGATTCGTGTCATTATTGCCGAAGATCACCATCTGGTGCGTCAGGGTATCCGGGCATTACTGGAAAAAAGCCCTGATATTGAAGTGATTGGCGAAGCCGCGACCGGCCTGGAAGCAGTGGAAATGGTAGAAACCCACAAACCTGAGGTAATCATTCTCGACATCTCTATGCCTCGCCTGGACGGCACACAAGCGGCCGAACGCATCCTAAAATTCGATATACCGACACAGATTGTCGTTCTGTCGGTACATTCCGACACAACATTGGTTCATCACTTACTACGTCAGGGTGTAAAAGGCTACTTACTTAAAAACTCGATTGCCGACGAATTATTACTGGCGGTGCGGGCAGCCAGCCAGGGCCAGATATTTCTAAGCCCCACCATCTCCGACTCTGTGATGGCTATCATGAACTCGCCCAAGGGAGAATCTTTGCCACCATCACCAGCCGAGCTGCTAACACCGCGAGAACGAGAGGTGTTACAGCTCATTGCAGAAGGACACACCAATCATTCCATAGCCAACCTGCTGACCATCAGCCCAAAGACCGTTGAAAAGCACCGGGCCAAGGTTATGACAAAATTAGAAACCCACGACTTGCCCAGCCTTATACTAGTAGCCATGAAGCATGGCTTGATATATCCTGATGAGTAAAAGAGTCGGGTTATCCCCTATACCCGTTTTGTTCTTTTGGTGTCATCATAATAACACCATGACTGTTCAAACCAGTAACTCGCCTCGCATCAAGTTAAGCGATTTTCCTAATTCTACGAAATCACACCCCAATCCGGGCAACGTGGGGTATGGTTAAGTAGATAGAGTAGTGGAACCAAGAAGATGCCCGGCAATCGTATGATACAAGTATTAATTGTTGACGATCACGGTCTTGTACGACGAAATCTGAGATCGTTATTGGAAAAGGTGGCTGACATCAAAGTAGTGGGAGAAGCCGAAAACGGAGCGGAAGCTGTAGAGTATGTACGCAAATTACAGCCCGACATCGTAATCATGGATATTGCGATGCCTGAATTGGACGGTTTTCAAGCCACAGAACGCATCCAGGCTTTGGAAGTGTCAGCACAGGTGCTTGTCTTGACCATGCATATGAACGATAAATTTGTGCACCTTGCATTGCAGAAAGGAGCACGAGGTTATGTACTAAAGCGGAAAGCAGGCCAAGAACTTGTGGCGGCAATTCGCACCGTAAATCAGGGGGAGATCTATTTAAGCAAATTCTCTGCTGGATTTAGCTAAACACTATCACAATTGGGCTTCTTTTCGTGTGGAGATCCGGCTCTTTGATTTAACCTTTCTCAAAACAAATATGAGTGTATTACGGCCGCTTCTACATATTACTTACATC
>JBAPRX010000556.1:0-9792 GCA_049281335.1 Promineifilaceae bacterium (SeqCode) | reverse complement strand
GACTTGTCAACTCATCCCGAATGATGTCCAAGAGAATCGTTGTCATCTCTTCCTGTTCAGCTCTTATCTCCGGCGTTACTCCTGAGATTTCAGCCTGGAGGGTGGTGAAAAAGGCAGCTTCGTCCTCCTGTAAATCCTCATAGGAATAATCTCGGTAGTGGCTGCGACGCAGTTCACCAGCCGCCCGATTAATCACAAAGCTGTAAGCCCAGGTGGTAAATTTGGCATCTCCCCTGAATGTGTCCAGATTATCTTGTATATCAAGAACCGCATCTTGAACCATATCCTCGGCAAAGTGGCGCAGATCATCGGCCGTCCAGTCTGATAGGTCACTTCGATGACGGCCCAGGTAGACCAACACAGCCCGCATCAAATAGTCGCGCAGCGCTTCCAGGGCTTGCTCGCGCGACTTTCCTGTTCCCCGCAGATTTCGGAGCCAAGCCTCATTGGATCGAGTGTTCATGTTATTTACAGTATAACAGTCAAACCTTAACGGAATATAAACGCCCCCCCTAACTTATATACTTTTAAGCCAAATACCTCAAAACACCCCAATTTGTAACGCCGCCTAAAAACCAACCACTCCCCGGCCTCAACTCTACCCAATCACCTTTCACCAATTACTTTTCACGGCCTCCTATTCACCATCCCTCTCCCCCCACCACGCCTTCAACTCCCGCATCCCCTGTGCATTGAGTTTATGCCCTGTTTCATATTCACCATAGATCAGATCGGCCCCGGCCGTTCTGAGCGCATCGGCACAATGTCTGGACAACGCCAGTGGAATCGTATCATCCTCCAGACCAACCGCCATGAAAACCGGCAGTCCATCCAGAACCCCAGGCGCAACTTCCGACTCCGAATCAAATGGCATAAAGCCCACCAATCCGGCCACCGCCTTTACCAGACCAGGATGACGAATAGCAGTGGCAAAAGCCGTTGCCGCCCCCTGGCTAAAACCCATCAGATAAATGTGTTCCGGGTCGGCTCCGTACAGTTCGGGCAGCGCCTTGATGAACTTCACAACGGCCGATACCGCCTCATCAAACATCCCTAACGACGGCCACTCATCCTTTTGGCGAGGATGCCAGGAATAACCGCCATCCGGATCATCCTGAATGGCTCTAGGAGCCACAACCAGCCAATCTTTAGGCAGCGCCCGCCGGAAAACCCACATCACGTCCTCATTCCCACTACGGCCGTGTATCATAACGGCCGTTGGGTGAGGCCCCGTTGAAAACGGCCCTTTCCCTTCCGGCACCAAAACCCGGTGAACAAGTCCGCTCGCCTCATAAGCCGGGCCATTTTCTATCAGTTCTGGACCATCGTTCTCAGTCATATTCGGTAACAACACAAAAAAAATGAGGTGACCTCTTAGCGGGCGCTAAAAGGTCACCTCGGGGGGGGAGCCACTTGCAGTATATCACTCCCTACTATTCACGTCAACTAACTGACGCTGGTCGGAGTCCGCACCCTTAGTAAGCGGCCAGCAATTAAATATCTAATCAAAAGGCCGCTTACTCCTAAAGCGTCTGCGCAAATCCGCAGGGCATGAATGCGCCCTTATTTGCGGACGGTCACTTAAGGAACGTCATAAGTCGAAATAATATAGTCGAGGGTATCGAAGTAATCCACTTCGTACGGATTATCCCACAAAACAGAGAACAACAAGAAAGTTGTTCCGCGTGATTCAAAGAAGGAGATACCACTGTAATCGCCGCTGGGAGAGTTCCAGGTCAGCCGTTCGCTCCCGTCCGGTTGTACCTGGTCGTCTGTAATGCGGATGTCATCAGCATAATATTCCTTTAATAACGCCAGGGCAAAAGCGCCAGCCTGGGAGTTATTAATCGCCTCGCCATCGTCATATGCAATATTCTGGACAATACCGTGATTATCCGGTGAATAGAAGGTATCCACGACAGCAAAATCGCCTGAGGTTGTCTCATACTTCCAGCTCAATGGCACGTCAATCTCAAAGAGGTCATTTGGCCCCGTGAACGTATAAATCCAGTAGTAAACATCAACCACCGCCGCCGCTTGAGCGGAATCCACAGAGGCAGAATCTATAATCTCCTCATATTTATCGCGGTAAGGAGCTGCCAGGTCAGCGCTGGCCCAGAAGTCAAGCGAAAAAATGATTTCGCTGTGCTGGTCATAAAGGGTGAAAACAACTTGAGGCTCGCCGCTGAAGTTCAGCCGCTTGGTAATACGGGCAACACCGGTATCGGTGTCAACCTGTCGGTTAATAACCTCATACCCATCAAACTTGCCAAACAAATTCTCATCCCGTGCATCTACAAACTGCTCAAAAGACGCACCATCAATCTGATACGAGGTATTCGTTACTTCGACGTTAATGAAACCACTGCCGCCGTTCGGTTCCGTAAAGGTTGCTCCGGCAGTCTTTTCCTCTAATTCCCAGCCCACCGGGGGATAAATTTCAAAAATACCATCAGGGTGGGAATATGGCGTTGAAACCAGTTCGAAAGGCGCTTGTGCAACCGGGACATCCGTCGGCGGCGGCGCACTGGTTGGCAGCGCCGGCTTCGTTGCCGGAGGCTCAGTCGGCTGAACCGGGGCATCGGTTGGGGCCAATGTTGGCGCAGCAGGTGGCTCAGTTGGTGAAACTGCCACATCTGTTGGAGCAGTCGTTGCCTCAGGAACGGCCGTTGGCTCATCCCCTCCCGACCCAAAATTACAAGCCAGGCTCACAACAACCAAAAGTAAAACTAGATAGAAAATCGAACGGAAATGTCTCATCAAACCCTCCTAATACATATGATTGAAACAAAAAATATATGCCACGAATAAACGCCGCCCCCATTTTCGGCAATAAAGTTATAGTACAAATAAATTGGAGGAAACAATAGCACTTAGGTAACGAACTGGCTGCAATCCACTTAACAGCCCCATTACCTGCTATTGCCCCAGGCTTACAATCGGGGAACCCGTTCCATTAACACAAGCCGCGCCAAGCTCAGGCGTTTGCGGTCCTTGTTGGTATCGCTCAATAAAGACCGGAATTCGGGAATCATTTACCGAATCAAGCTCCAGTTGGATCCCCCAGGCCGTTAATACAACCGGACTCTTCAAATTGGGATAGGGACTTAAAACAACATATGATTCATTCCGAACAATACTTTGGAGCTTCGCAACATCATCCTCGGAGAGGGATGGATTGTACGTCACCCAAACAGCCCCATGCTCCAGGGAGTGGATTACGTGCTTCGTTTCAAGTGGCTCGTCATAAATTCCACAGTTTTGCCAGACAGGGTCATGGATGCCACCAATCGGCGGCAGCTCCTCCGCATTCTCATAAACAACACTGGGATCATGGCCCCGCGAAAGGCCAACAACCTGTTGTATGCCTGAAATCGGGGATGGGCCTCTTAAACTCAAAAATAAGAGCGCTCCCAAAACGATAACACCTAATCCAACCCCGGCAGCAATGATAATATTTCGGCGATTCGACCCCTCTTCCTGGTGGGCAACCGCACGAGTCCTTCTAGGAGGTCTGCTTCTCATAAGTTAAATCTCTCCAATAAATCTACAACTTCACCTAACCAATTGGATTACCGGTTCCGCCGCTGCACGACGCCCCAGGTTCCGGCGTTTGCGGGCCGTTGCGGTAAACCGATATAAATTTCTCGATCCGTTCATCATTAACGGAGTCAACTTGTAGTTGAACACCCCAGGCAGTCAGGACAATATTGCTCGCCAGATTAGGATAAGGGCTAATAACCATATAACTCTGTCCCCTGACAAGACTCTCTAATTCGGTCACATCGTTTACCGCCAAATCCGGTCGGTAGGTGATCCAAACCGCGCCATGTTCCATCGCGTGAATGGCGTTCTTTAGTGGAACCTCTGTCTCATAAACACCACAGTTGAGCCAGACAGGATCATGAATGCCGCCAACAGGTGGCAAGCTGGTCTCCTCGATGACAACCGACTGATCATGTCCTCGTTCCTGTGTTCCAAAATTGAACACTCCTTCGATGTTATTTGCGGCTATACGAAATACGATTAACCCTATAAGGACAAGCACAACAACGGCCGTTCCACCCCCAATCATCAGGTTACGCCGTTTCCTCTCCTGTTCCAACTGCTCCCGACGTGCCTGACGGTTCTTCTTGGATGTTTTTTTACTCACCGATCTCTTGTTTCCTCCACAACTTCAACTTTCTCTCTCCAAAAACCATCTTCCAATTTTACCCTTGCCCACGGCGAAAAAACAAAATTTTAGTCCCTGTCTCATAATAGACGGAGGACGAATGGCAGCCGCAGCGGTTGTCGTTCGTCCTCCATCTGTGCTATCCCATTATAATTAGTTTTTCCCCAATTTACCACCGGTTGAAACCGATGGCTGAGACACAAAACTTGTTGAAACAGGTTGGGGAAGCTGCTCTTAACGTGTTTGAACACGTTTTTTGTAACAGACTGGGAATTCATTCCCAGGGAAAATATCAATCAGGTCCTAATATCACGGCCGATCGTACAAAGTTATCGTTCGCGTCCGCCAAACGCGATTTGACAAATCGCGCTACAGGTTTAATTTCCGCAGCCGCAGCGCATTTGTCACGACACTGATACTGGAAAAAGCCATCGCCCCGGCAGCCAATATAGGGTGAAGCTGGCGGAGAAACTCCGGCGCCCACTCAAAGGGGGCCAATATCCCCGCTGCAATCGGAATCAGCGCCACATTGTAACCAAAAGCCCAGCCCAGGTTCTGGCGGATATTTCGCATCGTCGCCTTCGACAGCCGGATAGCTTGGGGAACGCTTCGCAGATCACCCCGCATCAACGTCACATCGGCCGTTTCCATCGCCACATCCGTTCCCGTCCCAATCGCCATGCCGACATCAGCCTGAGCCAGCGCGGGGGCATCATTAATGCCATCCCCCACCATCGCCACCACACGGCCGTCTTGCTGGAGTTGGGCCACATGAGCAGCCTTATCTCCCGGCAAAACCTCGGCAATCACCCGGTCAACCCCGGCCTGCTGGCCGATGGCCCTGGCCGTCGCCTCATTGTCACCGGTTAGCATCACCACTTCCAGCCCCATCCGCTGCATATCGGCAACCGCTTCACGGGAACCTTCTTTGATCGTATCGGCCACAGCGATCAAGGCACTGGCCTGTCCATCAACCGCCAGCCACATAGCCGTCCTGGCCTGATTTTGCAAATCTTGCGCCTTGCTGCCCAGCCCGTTGAGATGCACTTCCTCTCGTTCCATGAGCCGCAAATTGCCCAACAGAACCCGGTGTCCTTCAATAGAAGCCGCAATACCATGACCGGCAATCGCTTCAAAGGCTTGTGGAATATGGAGCGCAAGCTGCCGTTCCTGGGCATATTGAACCACTGCCTCCCCCAACGGGTGTTCAGAACCGCGTTCGGCCGAAGCCGCTAACGACAGCAATTGCGATTCCAGCGTTCCTTCGCTCGATGGTTTGAAATGCGTTTCGGCCGTATCGCTGACAATCACATCCGTCACCGCCAATTGGCCTTTCGTAATCGTGCCGGTCTTATCCAGCACAACGGTCTTGATATGGTGCGCTTGTTCCAGGGCAGCGCTGGTCTTAAACAAAATGCCCTTCTCCGCCCCTTTGCCAATGCCAACCATAATCGAAGTCGGTGTTGCCAGTCCCATGGCACAGGGACAGGCAATCACCAAGACAGCAATCAGTCGAATGAGTGCGGCCGTAAATCCCGCCCCGCTCAACAACCAGACAACAAAGGTCAGGAGCGCCATTCCAATGACAAACGGCACAAAGTAAGCCGCTGCCTGATCTGCCAGCCGCTGGATCGGAGCGCGGCTGCCTTGAGCCTGCTCCACCAGCTTGATAATCTGGGCCAGAGCCGTTTCCTTACCAACTTTGGTCGCTTCAATCGTCAGCAGCCCTTGCTTGTTAATAGTCGCCCCAATTACCTCGTCGCCGACCTTCTTGCCAACCGGCAGGCTTTCGCCGGTGATCATTGATTCGTCAACGGCCGATCTACCGTCAAGCACCTGTCCATCTACCGGAATCTTTTCGCCCGGTCGAATAAGCAGTACGTCACCGGTGACAACTTCCTCGATCGGAATGTCCACCTCGACCCCATCCCGCCGGACGCGGGCCGTCTTTGGCCGCAGCCCCATCAACTGCTTGATAGCAGCACTGGTGCGCCCTTTGGCTCTGGACTCTAACACCTTGCCCAACACAATCAGGGTGATGATAACGGCCGATGTCTCAAAGTAAACGTGGTGGCCCAACGCCATCGATCCGGCCGTTTGGGCCAGCAGCACTGCAATGCTGTAAAAGTAAGCGGTCGAAGACCCCAACGCCACCAACACGTCCATATTGGCGCTGCCATTCCGCAGGCTCTTATATGCCCCGGTGTAGTAGTCCCAACCGACATAGAATTGAACCGGCGTTGCCAGCGCCAGGAAGAGCCAGTTGACCCAAATGGCATTGGCCCACTCCGGCAGCAGTCCCAGATCGCGGCTCATGCTGATCAGGAACAGGGGCAGGGCAAAGAGGACACCGACGGCAAAGCGCCGCCACTGGTGACGGATTTCAGCTTCACGGGCCGCCGCTTCCGCATCCTCGGGAGCAGCGTCGCTGTCGGCCGTTTCCACCACATCGTACCCGGCCTGGCGCACGGCGGCGATTAATTCGGCCGTGCTGGTCGCCCCCACAACGTATTCAACACTGGCTTTCTCAGAGGCATAGTTCACCGTTGCCTCAACCACGCCCTCTACCTTATTCAATCGTCGTTGAATGGTATTGGCGCAGTTGGTACAGGTCATCCCCAGGAGAGGTAGTTCAACCGTCGTCGTTGGAATCTCATACCCGGCTCGATGGATGCGATCAATAACGGCCGATGTTTTGGCAACGGCCGGATCATACGTAATCGCCACCTTCTCACTGGCAAAGTTAACAACCGCATCGCTCACCCCCTCGACTTTCTTAGCATTTCGTTCGACCGCCGCCACGCAGTTGGCGCAGGTCATCCCCAACACGGGGAGCGTTAATTGTTTTTGTTCTGTCATGGCTAAATTCGTAATGCGTAAAACGTAATTGGTAATTGGTAACTGGTAATTAGCTGCTACACCAATCACCAATTACCAAGCTCACCGTAGGTGAGCCAATTACCCAATCAACCCAATTACAAGCGGTGTCCTTTACCGCCATCCCCTACACAGCGGCAGGATAGTTAATCTCAACCAAAGTCTGTTGAATCTGCTCCCAGGTGGCCGGAGTATCCCAGGAAACAGTCACAACTTTAGATTCCTGGTCTGCTTTCACCGCACTAACACCGGCCAAATCCCCCAATTCCATTTCAACCGTATGAACACAATGTCCACAGCTAATATTCGGTACTGTAAAACTCTTGCTTTCCACGAAAAACTCTCCTTATTGTAATAAATTAAAAATAGCAAATGGCAATTACTAACTACTCGCAGTTTGCCATTTGCAACTTGCAACTTGCTATTTATAGCTTCGACGACATCTCAAATACACTCGTCACCTCATTCAAGACCCGCTCGCGTTCATCGGGGTCCTCGCCCTGAATGGCAGTGATGACACAACTGTTCAAGTGCGAGTCCAAAATCATGGCGCTAACCTTGTTCAGCGCCGCCTGTGCAGCCTGAATCTGGCGGATCACGTCAATGCAGTATTTATCTTCATTGACCATCCGTTCAATGCCCTTGATATGTCCGGCCGTACTGGCTAACCGTTGGGCGACGTTCTGTTTGGTTACTGAATTCATTTCTTCACCTTCAATATCTGAATCCGTCGTCTTGATTACCCCCCTCCCCCTGGGGGGTGGGGTGTTAAAAATATTATATCGTGACCTGCTACGGCCGTCAAGTACCATATAGTTGCCAAATCCCTCCATTCCCACTAAACTATCCGCCGCCAATGAGACTAAAACATCTACAATTACAGGGCTACAAAACCTTCGCCACCAGAACTGAATTTGAATTTGACAACGGCATCACCGCCATTGTCGGCCCCAACGGCAGCGGCAAAAGCAACATCGCCGACGCCATCCGTTGGGTGTTGGGGGAACAGAGCTACTCCGCCCTGCGCGGCAAGCGCACCACCGACATGATTTACGCTGGCAGCCGCAGCCGGGCCAGGGCCGGCATGGCCCAGGCCATTCTGACACTCGATAACAGCGAAGGCTGGCTGCCTATTGATTACAGCGAAATCGAGATCGGCCGTCGCGCCCACCGCTCCGGCGAAAACGAATACATCCTCAACGGCCAGAAAGTCCGCCTGCGAGACATCACCGACCTGCTCTCCTCCAGCGGTCTGGCCGAACGGACCTACACCATCATCGGCCAGGGGCTAATTGACCAGGCCCTCTCCCTCCGGGCCGACGAACGGCGCTCGCTCTTTGAAGAAGCAGCCGGAGTCAGCCACTACAAGAGCAAACGGGCTGAAACCCTGCGCCGACTGAACGAAACCCAACACAATCTGGAACGTATCTACGACATCCTGGCCGAAATCAAGCCCCGATTGAGCAGCCTCAAACGGCAGGCCAGCCGCGCCCAAAATTATGAGCAAGTCGCGGCCGATCTGCGCCACCATCTTCGCATCTGGTACGGTTTTCAGTGGAACCAGTCCCGGCAAAACCTGCGCCAGACCCGCCAGTTGGCCGATGATGCTCGTCTCGCCTGGGAGGAAGGCCGCAAAAGCCAGCTTGCCCTCCAGGAACAGCTTGACGAACGACGACGCCATATCAACCAGCTCCAGCGCCGCCTCCAAAGCAAGGTGGAACAGCGTGAAAATATGCGGGTAACGCTCGAAAAAAGCAGTCGCCAGGTTGCCATCCTCACCGAACGGCGTACCTTGATCGAACAGCAGTTAGCTGAAATCGAAGAAGACGCCGCCCGCCTCAACCAACAACAAACGGCCGCTCGCCTGGAAATGGATCAGGCATTGGCCGAACTGGAAACAGCCAACACAACCTTGATGGAGCAGCAAAGCCGTCAGGCAGAATTCCGAACCGCCTTCCAACAGCAGCAGGACGAAATAGATCGCTGCCGTCAGGAAATACGAAAGCTGGAACGAGAAGGCCGGGAAGCCCAAAACCGACGCTCCCAATATGAAGGACGCCTCACCCAGCTTCGAGAACGGCTCCAGGAAAAGCAAAAGGAATCTTCGGCCGAAACCGACCTCGACTCCCTGCGCGATTTGATCCAAAATGCCGAAAACGCGCTGAAAAAGGCCCAGGAAGCAGTGGGCCAGAGCCACCAGGCATTAGCCGAGCGTCAGAAAGAACGACAAACGCTCATCGAACAGATTAAACCGGCCCGCCAGAAAACGGCCGAAATCGAACAACAGCTTAACGAAACCGGTCGAGAAATCGCCCGGCTCCAGACCCGGCGTGATATGCTAGACCAAATGCGCCAGAAAGATGTGACACTGCCGCCCGACCTGCCTCTGGTCGGCCGTCTGGCAGGCCTCCTGACCATTCCCGCCAAATACCGGGCAGTTCTGGAAGCGGTGCTGGCCCAACGACTGGCCCTGCTGGTCGTTGAAGAAGAAAAAGATTTGTGGCAGTTGGTTCGCCACGCAAAAGAACAAAGCCTGACCGCCATCACGGCCGCACACGTTCATCCGCCCGACCCCATCCCCGCCCCCAACCACCCCGCCGTCATCGGCTGGGCCGCCGGGCTGGTCAAAGCCGACCAGAAAATCCAGCCCATCCTCCAACTGCTGCTCGGCCGTGTTTTGCTCGTTTCTGGCGACCAACCAGCCTACGAACTGGCGTCGAGGCTGCCCTTCGGCTCCATCG
>JBAPRX010000555.1:0-6029 GCA_049281335.1 Promineifilaceae bacterium (SeqCode) | reverse complement strand
GGTTTTACGGCCGATCATATGAATAATCCCGTCCGCCCCCCTCTCAAAATCCAGAAAAGAAAAATTCCCGGCCGTTTCCGGTGGCGACCAGAACCCGCCATCGGGGACATTTTCATCGGCCGTCCCGGCGGCGCTGATAGAAACAGTGCTGACAATGAGCAGAAAAAGGACGGATATTAAAGCAAGGCGTTTTGACATGGCTTAGGCTCTCCTATAAACGGTAACAACAAACTTAATTTAAAACCCTACGTTGAACTGATTCGAGGCCCTTCAGGTGTATCTTCGATTGTGTAGCCTTCGGCCGTAATCTGGTCCCGCAGAGCATCCGCGTCCGCCCACCGTTTTTCGGCGCGGGCTTGCTGGCGCTGTTGGGCCAGTTCCATGATCTCGGCCGGAATTTCCTCTTCGACCGGCTCCCATTCACCCAGCCGCAGACCAAGAATGCGGTCAAATTCCAGAATGGTCGCTTTTTTGGTGGAAGCAGGCAGGTCGCTTTTAACCAGTTCCCAGGTTATGGCCAGGGCGCGGGGCATGTTGAGATCGTCGTTAATGTTCTCAACGAAGCGATCTAGATAATCTTCGTCAACCGTTCCCGGCTGGCCCCATTCGTAAACGGCCGTTCTTAATCGCTGCAAGGCGCTGGCAGCCCCATCAAGACTTTCCCAGTTGAAGTTCAGTTTGACCCGGTAGCTGGCATTGAGGCAGAAGTAGCGATAGGCCAGGGGATCAATGCCCCTGTCAATCAATGTTTGGAGGCGCAAAAACCCTCCCGCCGATTTTGCCATCTTGGCTTCATTTAGTTGTAGAAAATAGCCGTGCATCCAGAAATTTGCGAGGTGAGTCCCATGGCACGCTTCCGTTTGGGCGATTTCATTGGTGTGGTGGACGGAAATATGGTCTTCGCCGCCGCAGTGAATGTCAAAGAACGAGCCGAGATATTCGGCCGCCATAGCGGAACATTCAATGTGCCAGCCGGGGAAGCCTACCCCCCAGGGACTATCCCACTCCATCTGCCGCTGCTCATCTTTGGGGCTAAATTTCCACAGCGCAAAATCAGTTGGACTGCGTTTCTCGCCCATATCAATCCGGGCGCCAGCTTGCAGCCCTTCGATGTCCAGACGGGCGATATAGCCATAGTCGTCCAGTTTGGACGTATCGAAGTAGATACCGTCGGAGGTTTGATAGGTGTAGCCGTTGGCTTCGATGCACTCGATGAAGGCGATTTGTTGGGGAATGTGGTCGGTCGCCTTGCACCAGATGTCAGGTTGGAGCAGGTTAAGGCGTTCCATGTCCTGAAGAAAGGCGTCGGTATACAGTTGGGCAATTTCCCAGGCAGTCATCCCGGTGCGACGCGACCCTTTTTCCATCTTGTCCTCGCCCGTGTCGGCATCGGAAACGAGATGGCCGACATCGGTAATGTTCATGACATGCTTGACGTGATAGCCGTTAAATTTGAGAACCCGGACAAGGATGTCCTCAAAGATATAGGTGCGAAGGTTGCCGATATGGGCATAATCATAGACGGTCAGGCCGCAGGTATAAAGACCAACTTCGGGGGGATTCAGTGGTTCAAAGTCGCGTAGTTGGCGACTGTAGGTATCGTACAGTTTTAATTTCATAGTGCTATTTTAGCATAGATTGGGAAGATGTTACCAACGCCAAACCACTCCGCCTGGTGCCTGTGACGGTGAGTGTGGGAAAGATGTTGGGAGTTTTGGGGATGTATGCTTTGGTATTAGGGAGTGAGCGCAGCCGAGAGTGACGGACTGACTGGCGCAAGCGAGAGCCTGCGCCAGTCAGTTGGGAAGAGGAGAACGACTAGACGGCCGAACCGTCCAGCCGCTGTTCGATAATGTTACCAATGACGGCATATTTGAAATCTTTGCCCATCCACACCTGGATAGCGGCGAAAATTCCGTACAGCCACCAGATACCCATGAAAGCGAGCGGACAGATCATGGATCCCAGGCCGACCCAAAAGAGAGGCGGTGGCGCATCGTTGAACTGATTAGGGTCGTTTATAACGGGAATGAAGGTGACAAAGTAAAAAGCGCCCCAACACATCCATCCCAGGATCAGGCCCAGAAACCCGACAATCTGGTAAACGGCCGCTTGTGCTGCCTGCCGAGCCGCATAAACCGATTTATCTTTTTGATTGAGGTAAACGACGATAGCGGCAATAATGCCTAGCTGCCCACCGACGATGGAACCATGAGCCAGGGCCGCCATCAGTCTTTCATCTTGTCTGTAGTTATTTTTAGTCGTCATGATAGTCTTCCTTGAACAGATAGCTGACCGGAACCGATTCGCAATTGGGTAGCTGCGCCACAGGGCGCTGCAAGCTGCCCAACCGTTCTCTTATCCCTATAAGCGGGGCCTTACTCGGTTGTTCTATTGTCCTATACGGGAAATTGTGGCGAATTGTTGCGGATTATTGGGAGTTACAGCCGATGGTTTCGGCCGATTCTCGGCCGTCTTGAGATTGGTAGAGAACCCAGGTGGATCCATAGAGGCTTTCATACCGTGCGAGGAAGTAGTCTTCGGCCGTTTGCTTGGATGTTGTATCCAGAGTAATGCACCACACTTCCTGCGGAGGAAGAGCAAAGTCACCGTTGTCTTCGATGGGTTGGATGACGTCCCCATCATAAAGAACGGGGGAGGTGCGGTACGCTTCGATGGGAGCATGAATGATTTGGCGGCCCATCTCGGCCGAAAACCGCTCAGAATTACGGGCAAAGACGGCCGATGTCACAGTCGCCTCTTTAGGAAGCGCAGCCACATAAGAGTCCAGAACGTCCTGGGCTTCGGCTGGTAGTTCGTTTGAAAATTGATTAAGGATGAGGGCTGCCAGGATGCCGATAAAAACGAAGGTGGGAACGAGGATGATCGCAATTCTTCTTTTCATGGAATTGTTGCCTCCAGGTTTATTGTCAGTAGCGTCAAACCATAAGATGTTTGATTTTTAGTATACCAGATTTAGCGAAAAAGACTGGGCAGGCTCCTGGGTCGAAACAAAAAAAGACAGCCTGGTCCAATCTTTACCATTGCACCAGGCCGTCTTACTAACAGGGTTTTGAGAGAGTTACTATTTATGCGCCGGAGGACTCAGTCACAGCCGGAGCTTGAAAAGAGGGAGCAAAGCCATTAGCCTGTCCGCCGCCGGGGCCACCGTGAAAACCATGTCCGCCGGGGCCAGGGCCATTAAAACCGTGTGGCCCACCGCCAAATCCCAGGCCCATACCATCAAAGGAAGGCATATTCTCTAACATCAGGTCAGCCTGATCCTGGGTGATTGCACCGGCAGCAAGGGCGTCATTGACGGCCGATTCATAAGCCGATTGGAGCGCCGAGCTGATAGCGTCGGTGTCAACGTAATCCTGAACCGCCTTGCGAGCCTGAATCATGTCAGCCTGTTCCTGAGTAATGACGCCATCTTCGACCTGTTGGGCCAGATTGTTGGCAAAGACCTCATCACGTGCTGCTTGCAGGTCGTCAACAGAGATTCCGAGGGCGTCCGCTACAAGGGCGTCAAAGTCAATGTCGCCGATGTGTAAACCGAGGCCGGCACCACTATGGAACTCAAAGCTGTGAGCGGACAGAGCATCAGCCTGGTCTTGAGTCAGCAGCCCTTCATCAACTGCCTGTTGAACCGCAGCTTCAGCAGCCGTTTGGTAAGCAGCTTGAAGCTCTTCGACAGAAATTCCGAGAGCGTTGGCTAAATCTTCTGATCGACCATTCTCCGCAAATCCACGCTCACCAAAACCACGAGCGTCAAATCCGCGCTCACCAAATCCAGGAAGGCCAAAGAAGCCATGGGGAGCGGCCGATTCCGTGCTGCTGGACTCAGAGCTATTTTCGGCCGTTCCCGGATCGGTTTCGACTTCGGGAGCAGTAGTTGTTCCGGGGTCTTCCCCTTCGCCAGATTGGGCGAAGACGGCAAAGGCGCCGATAAATACGGAGAGGGCTAACAATCCGCCCACCGCCATATAGATTAACCGTTTTTGAATTGACATTGTACGATTCTCCTTTTTTTGATATGTTGCATGTCAGAGTATGGTTTCTGAGGTGTCTGACACCAAAACTTAGTAAGCAGCCAGCAAAAAAATGCCTAACCAGGAGGCCATTTACTCCTAAACCGTCCGCGCAATTCCGTAGCGCATCAATGCGCCCTTGTTAGCGGACGGTCGCCTATGTCCATTCGCCATTGCCGCGAAACGGCCGACACCCATATGATTATCTGACTAAAGGATACAGTCCGATTGTTTAGAAATTGTTAATGTCCCGTTGGGAATGTATGTAGAAAATGTAAAAGGATTGAAAACTGATGGCTAGAACAATCATGGTTGTAGACGATGACGCCGCCATCCGGCAAATGTTGAGGGTCAACCTGGAGCAAGAAGGCTTCCGCATTGTCACAGCCAGTAACGGCCGAGAAGCCTTGTTTGTCCTGAGACAGGAAAAACCCGACCTCATTATACTCGATTTAATGATGCCCGAAATGGGCGGCTACGAGTTTATGAGGGCTTACTCACAGGAATCTGACACGCCGGTGATTATGCTGACCGCCAAAATTGACGAGACAGACAAGGTTTTAGGGCTGGAATTTGGGGCCGACGATTACTTGACCAAACCGTTCAGTATGCGGGAGTTAATAGCCCGCATTCGGGCGCTGTTGCGTCGGATTGATAAGTTGACCGGCAGATCGGCCGAAACGCCCCCCATTCGTCTTGGCCCCATCATGCTCGATATGGACGCCCGGCTGGTGATGATCAACGACGAACGGGTCAACCTGACCCCCTCAGAGTTTGATATTCTGGCCTTGTTAATGAATTCGCCAAATAAAGTCTTTTCCCGGCTGGACTTGATGGAACAGTTACAAGGGGTGGCTCTGGAAGGGTATGAACGCTCCATAGATGTTCACATTCGCAACCTGCGGGTCAAAATCGAGCCAGACCCCAGCCAGCCAAGATATATTGAAACCGTTTACGGGATGGGCTATCGCTTTTCGGCCGAATAATGGCGCTTTTAAAATCAATTTTCCAATTGATTTTACTCATTTTTTACTGCGGATATTCGCTTCTCGTCGCGCCGCTCTCATTCTGGATGCTCCTTAACGCCCAAACCTGGGTGGGGTGGGGCTTGGCGGTGGTCGGTTTTTTGACCATTCTGCTGCCCCTGATGTGGGCATACGCTTACCGGCAAAGAGAAAGCCGAAAAAATGTGGGGTATGCTGCCCGGTTTCTTACCCTGGCCCTGGTGGGATTTCTCATTGTTGTATTCTTAAACGCCCCCTCCGGCGATCCCGGCCCCGATTCACCCGTTCACCATCGTTTCTTTCGAGAACAAAAATTCGGCCGTTTTGCCCTGACAAATATCATTCCCGAAAGCGACCAGATCAACCTCGGTTTCCTGGTGATGACTTATTTAGACCCCATCCTGACGGCCGAACAGGCCCGCCGCGTTTCCCCCACCACCATGAACCTGTATCGGGAGATGGAACAGGACGACAATTTCCACCAACTAGGCTCTGTCATGGGGCTGTCCTATGCTGGACTATTCGGGCTGTCGTCAGATGTAGGCCATTACTACCTGTATGTCCCCCAATCGGCCGAAAATGGCCCCTTACCCGCCCTGGTTTTCCTGCACGGAAGCGTCGGTAATTTCAAGACCTACACCTGGGTCTGGTCAAAGCTGGCCGAACAGGAAGGCTTCGTCATCATTGCCCCCAGCTATGGCTTTGGCAATTGGGACGCAGAAGGCGCAGAGATGGTCATTGAGGCAATCAGCGATGCCGAACAGGTCGTTGACATTGACCAGGAACGCCTTTACCTGGCTGGCCTTTCCAATGGTGGGCTGGGTGTGTCCCGTATTGCGGCCGAACACCCGCAGATGTTCCAGGGGCTGGTTTTCATATCCCCGGTCTTTGACACCGGCATGGTAGATAGCGATTCCTTTCAGGAAAATTGGGCAGGACGGCCGATTCTGGTCATCTCCGGCGAAGCGGACAACAGAATACCACTTGACTATGT
>JBAPRX010000554.1:0-3255 GCA_049281335.1 Promineifilaceae bacterium (SeqCode) | reverse complement strand
TCTTTCTGACCTGCGGAACAAATTGTTCGTAAGGTATGTGCTCTAACATTTGAAAAGCAGCTACCAAGTCGAAAGTGTCTTCGTATCCGGCCGTTTCAAAGTCCAGAAAATTACTTAGAATATCCGGCTCAATCAAGGGCTGGGTATCCATCGTGGCATATTCATAGCCTATATGTTTCAGCAATGTTTGTGCGATACATCCTCCCGGCCCTATCTCTAAAATCTTTTCAACATCAGGCAAATCTGCTATCGTTTTGCATTGTAGGAAATATGAGTATAGCTTTCGCTCGTTCAAAAAACTCCGTTTGGCAATGGTCAGATAGTCATCAAATAATCTTCTTGCTTCCAGCGGCGCGTATGGCTCATCGTATAATTGTTTTTTTTCGTCATACCTTTCGGTTTGAATAAGAGTTGGGCCGATCATATTGAATTGTCCTACTTCTATTTTTCAAAGTTGATAATGAAAATAATTCTACCGGAAATTGTCATTATCGAAATGTTTTCAGTCATAAATAAATGCGTACATACTCATGAATCCATCTGAGCAGCCCTTTTTTATTGTTGGTGTTCATCGTTCAGGTACAACCTTGCTGCGCTATATGTTAAGCAGCAGTCCTCGTATTTACATCCCCCCGGAGTCGGATTTTATTCCTCGTTTTTTTCTTAAACGGCCGTCTCACCATTTGGACGAAGAGCAGGTTGAAAAAATATTGAACTTCATATTTACTCGCTACCGATTTGTCAAAGAATGGGAGGGAGAAGCACCCCAGGCAGCGTTGTTTTTTGAGCAAAGGAACCCCCAAACGGCCGCCGGATTTCTTGACCACCTTTATCGGAGCTATGCCGAACAAAAAGGGGCCGTTCGCTGGGGGGACAAAACCCCCATTTACAGTAGTTACATTGATTTGATTCACCAGATTTTTCCCCAGGCAAAATTCATCCACATCATTCGAGACGGCCGAGATGTCGCCCTCTCCATATTGGACAAATGGGGAGATAAAGAATTCCATGTAGACATCTATTTTGCAGCCCGAAACTGGGTTCGCCGCATCAGGCAGGGGCAGGCTTCCGGTAAACGAATTGGGAGCGACCTCTTTTACGAGTTGCATTACGAATCCCTGGTAGACGAGCCGGAGCGGGAATTGAGAGCCATTTGTGACTTTTTAGATGAGCCATTTGTGGAAGAAATGGTTACCCACCACCGCCAGGCCAGCCAGCAAATTGAAAGCGGCAGTTTCCACGATGCTGTGCGCCAACCGGCCAACAAAAGCCGTATCGGCCGTTGGCGAGAGGAGATGAGTCCGGCCGATCTGCGCCTTTTTGAACGAATCGCCGCCCCGCTCCTGACCGAACTAGGCTACAAAACAGCCTCAGATGGGACGATGCCTATCACAGAGAAGGCCAGATTTCAAGCATTGCATCTGAAATACGAAACACTACAATTTGGGCGCAGTTTGGCCCAACGAGCAGGATTGGTTCCACCGATATGAACCAGTCAACAGCCTGTCCTGGCGAATCTCCATTCTTTATTGTTGGCAACCCCCGTTCTGGTACAACCCTCCTGACATTTATACTCAGCAGCCACCCCCGGATACACATCCCTGGCGAAACCGGCTTCCTCCCCCAACTGACAAAATACAATCAAGGCCAGTTAACTCCCGAACAAGTTGCTGAAATAATCCGCACCATCACCCGTCTGAACCGTAAATGGCGTGGGGTGGTTACGGATGAAAAAGAATTTTACGACGCCCTGCCATCACACTCACTAGCGTGTGTGCTAGACTGTCTGTATCGTCTCCAAACCCAAAAATTCAACGTCGAGCGTTGGGGGGACAAAACACCAAGTTACGTTCGTTACATTCCCCAGATTGCCAACATTTTTCCCAATGCCCAATTTATCCACATCATTCGTGACGGCCGAGATTCGGCTCTCTCTGCCCAAAAAAGGTGGGGAACAAAGAAATGGTATATGGACAACTATTACCTGCTGAAAAATTGGGAAGCTAACGTACAGGCAGGCCGCCGGGCCGGTAAAAATTTACCACCGAGCCGGTACCTTGAAATCAAGTACGAAGACCTGGTTCAGAAACCCCGTGAAATAATCGAGCAGGTTTGTAACTTCCTGAATGAAACCTTTCATGAGGATATGCTTGAACATTCAAAACTTGCCCAAAAGGTCATCACCCCGGCCGGACATACTGAGGTGCTTCGGCCGATCAACACTCGCAGTTTGGAACGTTGGAGGGAAGAGATGACCCCTTTCGACAACAAATTGGCAAATGCTTTGATTGGTCAAACGCTTCAAACATTTGACTATCCCCTGGCCGACAGCGATTCGCTAACCGCCTTAGAACGGATAAAGTTGCTGATATTAGGCATTCGCTACCAGATTCTCAATTTGATTCGTGTCACATTGTATAATACCGGCTTTCTTACTCTTAATCGCGGCAAACAACAAATGAAACGGAATAATCCTTTCCGGTAATTTTTACTTATGCGCCTTCTTTGTTTGACATCCCGCCTGCCTTACCCACCCAACAGAGGCGACCGCCTTCGGGCTTTTCATTTCATTGAATATCTAAGCCGGTACCACGAACTGACATTGGTATCGTTTATTGCCAATGAAGCGGAACGGGCCAACATTCGGCCGTTGCAACAATATTGTCAGGACATCCACGTTCTGAAACTTTCTCGCGCCCGTTCGGCCGTTACCACCGGTCTGAACCTCTGGCGCAATCTGCCACTTCAAAGCCTGTACTACCGTAACCAGGCTATGCAACAGCTTATTAAGCAGGTTATTGCCAACGGCCGTTTTGACGCCGCCTATATCCACCTGTTCCGCATGGCTCCCTACCTCGCCCAGCATAAAGAGCTGTACCGGGTGGTTGACCTCACGGATATCATCTCACAGGAAGTGGTCAAATCGCTGCCATACCGTCCCTGGTTTTGGCGGTTCATTTACAGTCTGGAACGGCCGCGTATGGAAGCCTTCGAGCGATATGTCGCCCAACATTTTGAAGAGACCTGGCTCATTTCTGATTTCGACCGTCAGACGCTCCAGACGGCCGATTCTTCCTCAAATATCCAGGTTGTGCCAAATGGGGTGGACAGTGACCTCTTTCATCCATTGGATGAGCCGCCTGTCGCTAACAGCCTTGTTTTTGTCGGCCATTTGGGAGTGTTCCACAATGTAGACGCTGCTTTCTTTCTTGCCCAGGAGATTTTGCCCAGAGTCCAACAAACCATTCCCGACTG
>JBAPRX010000553.1:0-7790 GCA_049281335.1 Promineifilaceae bacterium (SeqCode) | reverse complement strand
GCGTCGGGATGCTGGTGTTTGACATCCAGGGATTGTTGTCGGGAGGGGGTGATTTTGGTCTTGGGCATTTTGGGTGATTGGTGATTGGGTAATTGGTAATTGGGTAATTGGTAATTGGTAATTGGTGATTGGTAATTGGTGATTTGTGATTGGAAGTGTACCCGGTTACCTGTTAAAAATTACCAGTTTCCAATTACGTAAAATTTAAGAAATTACAGTTTGTTGTGGTGTTGTTTCTGGTTGGCGGTTGAGCCAGGCGGCTAGATGTCTTCGGTTTCGGCCGGTTAGTTTGGTTAGTTTGCGTCTGCTGGTGAGGAGGTCGTTGGCTTCGTCGAAGGTCATATGCTGGTGGTGCATCAGGTAGGCGGCCAATAGGGTTGCGGAACGGCCACGTCCTTTGGCACAGTGGACGAGAACGGTGCGGCCGTCTTGTACCTGCTGCTCAATCCAGGCTATCCCCTCGTCTAAAATCTCAAAATCGGGCAAGGTGACATCGTATACCTTTAATTGGAGGTAATTGATGTCTTTATCCTTGTAGAAAATGACGTCGTCTTCGCGTTCGGCTCTGATGTTGACGACGGCCGTGATGCCATTGTTTACCAGAAAATCGTAGTCGCGCTGATAGCTTGGCGCACCACCCAGCCAGAGATTGTCGGTGATTTTGTCGAACCAGCGGTTGTGCTGGACACGCTCATAAAGAAATCGGATGACCGGGTAGAATTTGTCGAACAACCAGTGGAAAAAATTCATCCTCTAAGGATAACGAGGATGGGAGTAAATGACAACCGGGGTTTCTTTATGGGTGGGCGAAACCATTGTTGACAACTGGAGAGCAGGAATGGATGGCCTGCAAGTCGCCACCAGGGATGGTGGCGCTCCATCAACAAAAACTTCGGTCACCCTTCTTTATTAACGGACTCGATTAAAGGCGTGGCATCGTTGGCAGACGGAGGCGGTGTGGTCTTCGCTCAAGAAGGAAAGATCGGTGTTGCCGTCGGTTGTGTGGGTTTGGTGGCATTCGGTGCAGGTTGCGGCGTCGCTTGATAGCGACTGCCAATCGGTTAAAAAGAAATGGAAATGATTGTTGAAGTTGCGGTTTTGGAACACGTCGCTGTGGCATTTGGTGCAGTTAACGTCATCAATAGCGTGGGTAAGGGGAGCGGGTTGGGGGTAGCTGCCGCTGACGAATTTGAGAAGGTCGTGTGCGCCGAGGGTCAATGCCTGAATACGGCCGTTTGTGCCTTCGCCTGAATGACAGTCAATGCAGTTAACACCTTCACCAGTGTGGAAGCTGGCGAGGTCTACGGCCGTTCCCGCATGGGTGCGGGCGACATATTCGGCTTCGGGTTCTGTGTGGCAGGAGCCACAAAAGTCGTCATGGTTTTCTAGCTGGGTGCCGGTTACACCGGCAGCGGGAATCATTAAAATGGCTGCTAGAAAAACCCATTTTAAGTATTTGATGGACTGACGGAAACGATCGGGTATGAATTTCGACATTGAGAAACCTCGTTGGATGATGTTTGGGTGAGGGGCACTTAGAAAGGCTTTGTTGATTTCAGTTTCCTTTCGCCAAAAGTGCCAGACACCTCTTATTTATTTACATTGTAGGTCGAATGGATCGGCTTGTAACTACCATTTTCCAGATTTAAGATAGATTTAAGGTAAGGCAGTAGTTTGTCGAGGCAATGGGCTGATGTAAAATACGCCATTCGTTTTTGGAGAAAGCCATGTCTATACGTCGAATGATGCCATTCATCCTGATAAACATTGTTGTCTCGGCCACCGTTGTCTTGTTGATCCTGTTCTTCTGGGATAATCGTAACCCATCGCAGGAAACGGCCGATTCTTCAGCACAACCGCTGGCAACGGCGCTTGTCCCGACCCGGATAAGCACGGTTGAACTTGCTTCCACGCTGTCCCCTAACGAGACCCCTGGAGGACCGATTACTCACACTGTTCGGCCGGGTGAATCGCTCGGCGGTATCAGCCAGTTTTATGATGTGCCGATAGAGGATATTATGACCGCCAGCGGTATTGATAACCCTAATTTTCTTCAGGTTGGTCAGGTGTTGGTGATTCCTATTGGCGGCATACCGACGGCAACCCCACCGGCAACGCCAACGGCTACCCCGAATGTTGCGCCGACCCCGATCCCGACGGAAGCGCCGGTTGAAGGGGAAGCGATTATTGAGATTTCGGAGGTTATTGGTGTTGGTAGTCTGGCGGAGGAGGCGGTCTCGATTGTCAATTCAGGAAATCGGCCGATTGCCCTTTTGGACTGGCAGATTACGGACAAAGAGGGAACTGTCTATACCTTCGGACAGGTGACGCTCTTTGGCGAGGGCGGCGGTATTTTGCTTCACACGGAAGCGGGGCAGGATGGCGCGTCGGATCTCTATTGGGGTCTGGAACAACCGGTCTGGGAATCGGGCGAAACGGTCACGCTGACGGATGCGGAAGGGACGGTTCGGGTTACTTACACGATTCCTTAATATGGCACGCCAAGACGCTGGGGTTTGTCTTCTTTGCGCCCTTTGCGACTTTGCGTGAGTTACTTATTTCATGAACTATCGCGGACTTTATGATCGCAGGGGTGAGTTGTTTGCTTACCTGGAAGGCGGCACCCTTTATACTCTGGAAGGTGAGATAACCGGCCGTCTTGAGGGGAATTATCTTGTGGATACGGCCGGGAATCGGGTCTGGCGGGTTTATGACAGTGGTGTTTATTCGCTGGATGAGATGGAGGCGATTGGGTATTTCGGTGGTCCTTCGCCGGATGATCATTAAAGAATGGATAAAATAATTAATTTGTGAATTTATGAATGACTAATCAAAAATCGAATTTTGACGCAATTGTTATTGGGGGCGGACATAATGGACTGGTAACGGCCGCTTATCTGGCGAAGGCTGGTAAGCGAGTGGTTGTGCTGGAACAGCGCCATCTGGTTGGCGGGGCCAGTGTGACGGAGGAGATTTTCCCTGGCTTTAAGTTCAGCGTTTTTTCATACGTTGTCAGCCTTTTGAGGCCGGAGATTATCCGTGACTTGAATCTTCCGGCGCATGGGCTGACGATTTTGCCGTTGGAAAGTACGCTGACGCCGCTGCCCAACGGGGATTATCTGTATCGGGACGGGGATCATTACCGGACGATGCGTGATATTGCCCGCCACTCGCCCAGAGACGCCGAAGCCTATGACGAATACGGCCGAACGATGTTTTTTATGGCGAAGGCGGTTAAATATATTCTGGGGATTACGCCGCCTGACCCGACAACGTACCGGGCTGGGGACATCATGGGGCTGCTGAAGCTGCTCCGCCATTTTCAGGGGCTGGGCGAAGAGAATATGTACACCCTGGCCCGGCTGATGACGATGAGTTCGGCCGATTTCCTGGACCAGTGGTTTGAATGTGACCCGCTTAAGGCGACCATGTCGGCCAGCGGCATCATTGGAACCTATCTTGGCCCCCGGTCGCCCGGTACGGCGTATGTGCTGCTCCATCATTATATGGGTGAGATTGACGGCCATTTTCGGGCCTGGGGGTTTCAAAAAGGGGGGACGGGCGGCGTTGCGGAAGCGATTGCCAGCGCGGCCCGTTCTTTTGGAGTTGATATTCGTACCAATGCCCGCGTGGAGCAGGTTATTGTGAAGAATGGACAGGCGACCGGCGTTGCTCTGGAAAATGGGGATGAGTTGACCGCAGATATTGTGATTTCCAGCCTGGACCCGAAGCAGACTTTTCTCAATCTGGTTGAGGAGGGACAACTGCCATCTGATCTGATTGAGGATATTCGACGGTTTAATATTCGCGGTTCTTCGGCCAAAGTGAATCTGGCGCTGGATGCTGCCCCGGAACTGACCTGTATGCCGGGTGGAGGCCGCCACCTTGCTGGCGCCATCTCTATCAGTCCCAGTATGGATTATATGGAACGGGCTTATGATGATGCCAAATATGGGAATTTTTCGAGACGGCCGTATATTGACATGATTATTCCTTCGATGATTGACCCGGATATGGCCCCGCCGGGTAAGCATGTTGTGTCTTGCTTTGTGCAGTACGCGCCTTATGAATTGAAGGAAGGAACGTGGGACGAGAAGCGCGAGGAATTTGGCGATGCGGTGGTTGATACCCTTTCCGAATATATCCCTAATCTGAAAGACATTATCCTCCACCGGCAGGTGGTGACGCCGCTGGACATTGAGCGAACGATTGGCCTGTCACAGGGGAACATTTTCCAGGGGGAGTTGACGCTTTCGCAGTTGTTTTTCCTGCGACCGGCACATGGCGCGGCCCAATACCGCACCCCGATTCAAAACTATTATCAGTGCGGCTCTGGCACGCATCCGGGCGGCGGCATTACCGGCGCACCGGGACGGCTGGCGGCGCTGGAGATTCTAAAGGATATGAAATAATGGAGAAACCGGGTTTTGCCGAAAACCCGGCTTCTAAGGTTATAAATGGACAAACATTACGACGTTATCATCATTGGGGCGGGGCATAATGGGCTGGTTACGGCCGCTTATCTGGCGAAAGCGGGCCGGAAGGTGCTGGTGCTGGAGAAGCGGGATGTGGTCGGCGGGGCAGCGGCTACGGAAGAGGTGTTTCCGGGGTTCAAATTCAATACCGGCGCTCACGATGCCGGACTTTTTCGCCCTGAAATTGTGAAAGAGTTACAACTCGAGAAACATGGTCTGGCATTCATTAAACCGGAAGCGGCCGTCTTTGCGCCTCGGTTGGAGGGGATTCCCCTGACGCTCTGGCAAAATCCGCAGCGGAATATGGCTGAGATTGCACCACTTTCCCAACATGACGCCGGTATTTATCCCACTTACCTGGAAAAGCTGACTGATTTGACGGCCGTCTTGCAGGAGATTTTGCTGCTCAAGCCGCCTGATTTAGCCAATATTTCCCCCATTGCCCTGATGCCCTGGCTGCAAGTGGCGATGAAGGTCAGGAATATGGGCGACCGGGAGATGATGAACTTGCTTCGCGTCCTGCCTATGACGGCGAAGGAGTTTTTGGACGAGTGGTTCAAGAGTGACTTGCTGAAAGGGGTGCTGGGTGCGCCCGGTATTTTTGGAGGAATGCCTGGCCCTCAGGCTGCTGGAACGACCTTTTTGCTGCTCTATCACCATCTCGGCAGCCGCAGCGGTGGCCCATTGTCCAGCCAGTTTGTGTATGGAGGTATCGGCCGTTTGTCTGAGAGTCTGGCGTCGGCTGCTCGTGGGTATGGGGCTGAGATTGAAACGAATGCGGCCGTTGCCCGGATCACGCTGGATGAGTACCAGGAACAGGTAACAGGGGTTGTTTTGGAAGACGGCCGTGAAATTACGGCCGTTGGGGTCGTGTCTAATGCCGATCCCCGCCGGACTTATTTTGAGCTGGTTGGCGGCGAGGTTTTTCCACCGAAGGTTGTGCGCGGTGTGCGAAACATTCGTTACAAAGGCATGACGGCCAAAGTCAATCTGGCTCTGGAGAGACTGCCGACCTTAAGAGAGGTTTACAACGAGGAGCAGATTCAAGGGCATATCTTTATCAGCCCCAGCCTTGATTATCTGGAACGGGCCTGGGATGACGCCAAGTACGGCCGTGTTTCTGACAGCCCTTTCCTTGATGTGGTTATTCCCTCGCTGTTAGATGGCTCGCTGGCCCCGTCTGGCAAGCATGTTATGTCTGTTACCATCCAGTACGCGCCTTATCACCTGCGCGATACGACGTGGGAGGCAGAACGGGGCGCTTTTGGAGACAAAATCATTTCGACGCTAGCCCAATACGCGCCGGACCTGCCTGATCTCATTCGTCACTGCCAGGTGATTACCCCGCTTGATTGGGAACAAGAGTATGGGCTGACTGAGGGCAGTATTCATCACGGGCAGATGGGATTGGACCAGTTTTTGTTTATGCGGCCGTTTCCTGGTTATGCCCAATACCAGACGGCGATCAAGAATCTGTTCCTTTGTGGGGCCGGAACGCATCCCGGCGGCGGCGTGACCGGCGCGCCTGGGTATAATGCGGCGCAGGAAGTGAAGCGGGCGATTGGATGAAGCTCTATAACATTTATACGCTTTTTTTTGGCGGGGGTTCAATTGCTTTTATCATCATATTATCGGTTCTTTTAGTTCGGTTAGGGATCCATGCAAAAACAAGAGCTGATACGGTTTGGCCTACTCGTCTTTATTCCTTAGATGTTTCAAGGGGTTTTGCAGCAATAGCGGTTATTATATGGCATTGGCAACACTTTTTTTATAAAGGATATTCTTTGCCCCAGGGTTTTGTTCGGGAGAGCCAGCCTTTGTATAGGGTATTAAAAATATTTTATGAAAGGGGGGAAATAGGAGTCGAATATTTCTTTCTGCTTTCCGGTTTCATCTTTTTTTGGCTTTATAGGGAGTCTATTCAGAACAAGATAACAAGTGGTAAGGTATTTTTCGTTCAGCGTTTTTCAAGACTTTATCCATTACATTTAGGCACGCTCCTGATTGTTGCCTTGTTACAGGCGATTTATGTTTCTCGGGAAGGAGTTTCATTCGTATATCCCTATAACGATGCCTATCACTTTATCCTACACCTGGGCTTTGCATCCTATTGGGGTTTTCAGAATGGATTTTCTTTTAATGCACCTGTTTGGTCCGTGTCTATAGAGGTATTGTTATATTTTGTCTTCTTTTTGGTGGCGTTATTTCGTCAGGGGGATGGCTTATTTTGTCTATTTATTTCAGTGTTGTCATTTTTCATGATGTTTTTCACTAATTCCGCTATTTTTCGCGGGCTAACAATGTTTTTTCTTGGTGGTTATGTTTTTCAGTTGACGTACTTCATCTCCACAAAAAGACAAACTTTAAAAAGATCGATTTATATTGCAACGGCCGTTTTCTGGGTAAGTGTCATCATTAACTACTATCTAATTGATTTAGGTGCTGTTGTTTCAGGATATGGAATTATTGGGGATATCTTGTTAGCAGGATTTCCACTCTTTTTTCTTTTCCCTTTCACAGTTTGCAGTCTTGTGCTGCTTGAAATTGATTATGGAAGTTTTGCCAAGAAATTATCATGGGTTGGGGATATTACGTACTCGTCCTATTTACTCCATTTTCCTTTGCAAATCTTAATTGTGTTGGCTGTTAGTTATGGCATCATCAGTTCGGAATTTTATTTGAGTCCGCTGTATTTGGGACTTTTCTTTCTGGTATTGATTCCCTTGTCATATCTTGTTTACCGAAAATTTGAACGACCCCTTCAACTTTATATACGTAGGCGAATGTTACCCTCATGAAGAAACTTTTTTTATTTGTTTTGATTTTGCTTCTGGTGCTTTGGCCTGCCAAGCGGCTGTTGGCGCACGCGCAACTGTTGGCGGCTGTTCCTGCGCCGGGTTCGACGTTGACGGAACAGCCGGAGGAGATTCGGTTGACGTTCAACGAAGCTATTGGCCCCGGCAGCAGTGTCACGCTCTATGCGGAGGGGTTTCAAGAGGTGGCAGGGGTGACATCGGCCGTTGATCCGGATGCGGGGGAGCAGTTGGTTGCGGCCGTTCCCCGGTTGGATGCGGGGACTTATTCGGTGCAGTGGGTGGCGTTAAGCAAGGACGGCCATCCGGCGGGGGGCAGTTATTCTTTTGCGGTGTCGGAGGCGGCTGTGGCTGGATTTCCGGTGGTTGTGGTAGTGGGGATTATTGCGGCCGTTGTTGTTCTGGGGTTGGGCGTCTGGGTGATTAAGAGACGGCCGTAGAAAGCGGGGGAAGGGGGTAAGACGGCGCGGTGCAATGGTTTCAGGGAAGCCTAACGCCGTAC
>JBAPRX010000552.1:0-1893 GCA_049281335.1 Promineifilaceae bacterium (SeqCode) | reverse complement strand
GTGATGAGCATCGAAGTTGGCAAGAATCGTCTGGAGGCGTTGGGGGATGTGGAGGAAACGGCCGATCTCATACGTTACTGCTGCGATACGATGGAAAAGAATAACGGCTTTAACCGGGAACTGCTCTCAGAGAGCGAACGCCACCACAACCACAGCGTTCTCAAGCCTTACGGCGTTTGGGGGGTTATCTCGCCCTTCAACTTCCCGGCAGCCCTCTCCGGCGGCCCCACCGGCGGTGCGCTTGTCACCGGCAACACTGTTGTCCTAAAAACGGCCGACGACGCCCCCTTCACCAGCTACCTGATTGCCAAATGTTTCCACGAGGGCGGCATTCCACAAGGCGTCTTCAACATGGTCTTGGGCGGTGACGAACCCGGCAAAGCGCTGGTTGCCAATAAAGACGTCAACGGCATCACCTTCACCGGCAGCTACGATGTCGGCATGAGCATCCTGCGCAACTTCGCCTCCAGCGGTGACTATATGCGTCCCGTCATCGCCGAAATGGGCGGCAAGAACCCGACCATCATCACCGAAAAGGCCAATCTCGATAAGGCTACGTTGGGCGTTATGCGCTCCGCCTTCGGTCTGACCGGCCAAAAATGCTCCGCCTGTTCGCGCGTCTTTGTCCACAACAGCATCAAGAATGAATTTGTAGACAAGCTCGTTGACCTGACCAAAGCGAAAGTCACCGTCGGCGACCCCACAAAAAAAGAGAATTATATGGGGCCAATTATTAACAAACATGCTTTTGATGCCTACAAGAAATATGCTAAAGAGTTGAAGGAAAGCGGCCGAGTTCGCCTTGGCGCAGAAGTCATTGAGGCCGACAAAGACGGCTATTACGTCGCCCCCACCATCGTTGAGGATTTACCCGATGACCACTACCTCTGGCAGCACGAAATGTTTGCGCCTATCGTCGTCGTCTCCGGCTTTGACAGTGACGAAGAGGCAATGGAGAAAGCTAACAATATAAAACTAGGCTTGACCGCTGGATTCTACAGCGAAGACAAGGCCGAGGTAGACTGGTTCCTCAATCACATTGAGGCAGGCGTCGTTTACGTCAACCGCGAAACTGGCGCGACAACGGGCGCATGGCCCGGCTACCAATCTTTCGGCGGCTGGAAAGGCAGCACCGGAACCGGCAAAGCGGCAGGCAGCTTTTACTATCTCCAACAGTATATGCGCGAACAAAGCCATACGGTTGTGGATTAGGAATTGGTAATTGGATATTGGTAATTCGTAATTGGTAGTTGGGAAGCCCTTAATTAATCACCAATTACGAATTACCAATTACCGCTCTCCTTCTCTCTAAAACGATGACCAAACTATTATCTATGCAAGAAGCTGTCGGCCGTTTTGTTACCGACGGCGCAACCATCGCCATTGAAGGCTTTACCGCCTTCATCTGTTTTGCGGCGGCGCACGAGATTATCCGTCAAGGTCGCAAAAACCTGACGCTTTGCCGTCTGACGCCCGACCTTGTTTATGACCAGATGATCGCCGCCGGCTGCGTCGAAAAGCTCATTTTTAGCTACCTGGGCAACCCCGGTGTTGGCAGCCTGCACTGCATTCGTCGTGCGGCCGAAAAAAGCATTCCCCGCCCGCTCGAAGTCGAAGAATATTCCCATTTTGGCATGGTCGGCCGTTATTTAGCCGGAGCGAGCAAACTACCCTTCTTCCCGCTCCGCAGCTACATCGGCAGCGACATGCCCCAGGCCAACTCTAACATTCAATTTGTACAAAGCCCTTATGGCGACGGCCCCATTGCCGTTGTCCCGCCTCTCAATCCTGATGTTGCCTTCATCCACGCCCAGCGGGCCGACAGTCAGGGCAACACCCAACTGTGGGGCTTATTGGGCATTCAAAAGGAAGTTGCTTTTGCTTCCAAACAAT
>JBAPRX010000551.1:0-8889 GCA_049281335.1 Promineifilaceae bacterium (SeqCode) | reverse complement strand
AAAGTGGCGTTGAGGCTGTGGTGGGCGACGGTGATGGCGTGGAGCAGTGGGGCGGGATAGTGGCCGAAGATAGCCTTGATAATCAGAAAGGGTAGGAAAACAAAGGGACGATAAAAACCGAAATCTTCGGAGGGCAGCCAGAGAGAGAAAAGATCGAGGTTTTTGACCAGACGAATATGGAGCAGGTCATCAAAGAGCAAGGGCAGGTGGAGGGCAGGCCAATAAAGGAGGAAGGTGGCGGCAAAGACGACAACGGCAATGATAAATGGGAGTCTGTTGGGATTTTGAAGGCGGGAGAAAGCCTTGTCGGTTGGCGGCACGGTAAACCTATGTGCGGCCGAATTCGCGGGCCAGTTGGGCGACGGAGAGATGGATGAGGGTGGGACGGCCGTGTGGGCAGGTATGGGGATTGTGACAATTCTCCAACTGGTGAATCATAGCCTCCATTTCCTGACGGCTAAGTGTTTGTCCGGCTTTGACAGCGGCCGATTTGCAGACCCGCAAAATGATGCGGGCTTCTATCTTGCTTTGAAGCGGCGCATCGCCCCTTTCCAAATCTTCAATGACATCCAGCAGGGCGCGGGCGGGATCGAGTTTGGCAACAATGGCCGGAAGGCTGCGAACCATGTAGGCGTTGGGGCCGAATGGTTCCACCTGAAAACCAACCTGGCTTAACAACTCCAGATGCTCCTCCAACAGAGCGCTCTGGGCGGGGGTCAGTTGCACGACCGCGCCGGTGACAAGCCCTTGAGAAGCAATACCCTGGCGGCTGCCGTTTTCTTTCCAGGCGGCCATAAACTGCTCGTACAAGATGCGTTCGTGGGCAGCATGCTGGTCAATGAGGTAAAGGCCGTCTGGCCCTTCGGTGATGATGTAGGCCGCGCCAACCTGACCGACGACGCGCATAATGGGAATCTGGCCGCCGCCGCTCATTGCCCCAGATGCGCCTGCCATATCGGGGGGCGAACCGGTGATCGGCCCGTCTAATTCACCGCCGGATGACCAGTCCAGGCCTAAGGCGTTTTGACCGCCCCACTCTGCGGTATTCCAACTGCCGGGGTCATGACCGGCAGCGGCTCCGGCCCAGCCGGAAGATTGGAAAGAGGTGAAATGACCGGCCTGTCGAACCGGGGAATCAGCTACGATAGTCTGGCGAACGGCCCGCTGGACGGCGCCGAAGGCGGCGTTGGACTGCCGGAAACGGACTTCGGCTTTGGTGGGATGGACATTGACGTCTACCTGTTCGGGCGGCATCTCCAAAAAGACGATTGCCAGGGGATAGCGCCCGGTTGGCAGAAGGGTGTGATAGGCTTGAATGACGGCGTAGGTCAGGCGGTTGTCTTTGATCCAACGGCCGTTTACGAACAGGGTGATGTGGCTGCGATTGGCCCAGTTAAGGCGCGGGGGGCCGACGTAGCCGGAAACTTGAATCGTTCGCTCTTTTTCTTCTTCGGCCGTTTCTTCTTCTCGAATTTCGAGCAGCTCGCGGGCGGTGTCAGGGCCATAAACGGCGACGAGAACGTCCATCAGTTGGCCGCTGCCATTGCTTTGGAAGGTGATGCGGTTGTCGTGGGTCAGGCGGAAGCGAACATCGGGATAGGCCAGGGCATAACGGGTGACGTATTCATCTATGAGCCGCCGTTCGGTTGTAACCGATTTCAGGAATTTGAGGCGGGCGGGAATGTTATAGAAGAGGTTTTCAACGGCGATAACCGTTCCCTGGGGTGCGCCGACTGTTTCTCGGCCGTTTTTGTGGCCGCCGTCGAGCAGGAGCCGGGTTCCGGTGTCTGCATTTCTGGCGCGGGTGACGGCCGTCAGGCGGCTGACGGCGGCGATGGCAGCCAGGGCTTCGCCCCGGAAGCCGAGGGTGTGAATAGTGTTGAGGTCTTCGGCCGATTGGAGCTTGGAGGTGGCGTGGCGCATGAAGGCAACTTCAAGTTCGTCGGTGGGGATGCCATCGCCATCGTCGGCAACCTGAATGAGATTACGGCCGCCGTTACGGATGTCTAAGTTGATAGTCTTAGCCCCCGCGTCAATGGCGTTTTCGATAAGTTCTTTGACAACGGAGGACGGCCGTTCGACAACTTCGCCAGCCGCAATCTGGGAAGCCAGTTGGTCGGATAATACTTGGATAGACATAGGAGTATTTTACCACAAGGGGAGGAATAATGAATTTTGAAGAGGAATTTTTGAATAAGAAATTATTTTACATAAGAAGATGGCAAGGTGGACAAGATGGACAGAGAAAATATGAGTTTTGTTTGTCCATCTTGATTGGACAGAGGTGGAAAGTTGCTTTTTCGAGGGTTTGAGGCTGTTCGCGGCATCCAACAACACCCTATGTCAGTCAAGCGATCCCAAAATGGCTAACCTTTGCGGTTAAACTTCAGATCAGCTAATTGGGTTCGTCGAAATCATCTGGTACATCGAATTCTCCGGCACACAAAGCATACGGCCGTAATCCTCCCCCGTTCTGAGCAACAGGCTTGATTTCCGCAACTGGTTTATCTTCTTCCAAGATTACCAACGTTTCCCCCGCCTTAACACGCTGGAGTAAGGTTGTTAAATCATGTTGGATTTCCTGAACTGTAATGTTCTTCATAATTGGATTATAGCATTTTGCCCCCTGTTATGAAAGATGCCTCTCTATTCTTGATTGGAAATTGGGTAGTTTACCAGTATACTTTTGACTTATGCCTTTTGAACCAGATTACTTCGTGCCGGAAGACCGGCGAGCCTATTCGATTGATGTAGGGCCGGTCGGTGTTTTGATGCTGCATGGGTTCATGGGGAGTCCAACCAGTTCGATGCCGTTGGCGGGCTACCTAGCGGAACGGGGGATCAGTATGCGCTGTCCACTGCTGCCGGGACATGGGGAGCTGCCCAATAAGCTGTACCAGGTTCCTTACCAGCGTTGGATTGATGAGGCGGAAGAGGGGCTGGCTATTCTGCGGCAGCGGTGCGACGAAATTTTTTTGATGGGCCACTCAATGGGGACGGTGTTGAGCGCGTATTTGATCAAGAAGTATCCTGATATTCGGGGCATTATCATGCTGGCTCCGCTGTATGATGTTCCCAGCCGGGCAATTAACTTGACCCGCTTCTTGCGCCACATTGTCCCCTGGTTTTACCCACTGCGCTTTAAGCGAATGGAGAAGCTGGTACGTGAACGGATTCTTGATTTTGATCCGACGTTTGATTTTGACGACCCGGCTGCGCAGGCACGGCTGCCGGAAATGACACGGGTTCCAACTTCGGGCATTGATGAAATGCGAAAGATGGCGGATATAGGCAAGAAGCTGTGGGAACAGATTGATGTTCCAGCCCTCATTTTTCAGGGGGGAAAAGATATTGCGGTCAGTGCCGGGAATGCCCAGCAAATCTATGATTTGCTGCCAAATGGAGATAAAAAGCTCCATTTTTTCCCCAGAGCCGGACATGAGTTGATGCGGCCGTTTGAACCGGTTCACAAAGAGGTCTGGACGGCCGTTTATGACTTTATCCAGCTGCGTTCTTCGTTGGCGGGTGTCTCAGAGAGGAATGCGGCGGCGCAGGAAGTGTAGCTGGTCTTTTTTCCTAAAGATTAGCAACGAATTTCACGAATTACATTTTGCACTGCAACGATATAATCTTAGGGGGCGTCTGGCGCTTACAAGTTGTAAGCCGTCGAAAAGGCCCATGTCTCAACCACCTCTAGCAAAAAGTCCCAGACAACTGAGTCTTTCTTAAACTGTTTATGAGAATGGAACTTAGTGGGTGGTCTTCACGTCTATATGAGTAGACAACTGGCTGGTAGCAGTGACACTTTTTTGGAAAGATGGCGCTGCTCCGCCAACTCTGCATGTGAAAATACGGAGGTATAACCATGAAAAAGTTAATGATTGGCCTGTTAGTGTTGTTAATTGCGCTGGCAGCCTGTACTGCAACTGGGGGAACGGTAACAACAGAAGAGGCAACCGCGACGCCAACCGAGGTTTCGCTGGAACCGGCCCCAACGGCGACGGATGAGTCAACGGCCGAACCAACCGCCACCGATATTCCGACCGCGACAGCAACCCCTGTGCCGGAACCAACGGAAACGGCCGTGCCGACAGCCACCGAAACGCCCCCTGAGAACACACCGGAAGGAACCATCCCTGAGAGTGTCGAATTCCCAGATGGGGCCGTGATTATCTTTACCAGGACCGGCGGTTTTGCCGGGTTTAATGATACCTGGGTGTTTTACGAGGATGGACGGGCCACCTTAAACGGCGTTGACCAGTCCAAACTAACGCCGGAAAAGATCAGCGACGTGATGAACCAGCTTGAGGCGTTGGGCTTCTTTGAGATTAGCTATTTCACCGAGCCGGGAACAATTTGTTGTGATTTCTTTGATTACACGATTGCTGCTCGGACACCGGAGATGCAAAATTTTGCCGGATATTCTGACGGCGACCAAAATGCGCCTTCTAACCTAGTGCAATCGGGATCGTTAATCCTCAACGAACTGGTTCAGGAAGCACAGCAACAGTAAGATATGATGATATATGTGGGGGCATGGTGCGCCATGCCCCCATACATTCAATCCTTGTGGGGGTGCAAACGCCAGGTGACGACAGTCAGCAGCAGAAAGGCCAGCAGGATTATTGGGAACCCATTAGAGCGTTCCCTTTCAACGGCCGATTGAAGCGTACCTGCCATCCTTTTTACAGTTCTATAACAAGCTGTTAGAATCTGGACATGGCTAAAATTGTGTTCATGGGTACGCCAGATTTTGCTGTACCGATTCTAAAAACATTGATTAAAACACAAACGGTCGTCGGTGTGGTGACACAGCCAGACCGACCCGCTGGTCGAGGGCGTCGGTTGCAGCCCCCGCCTGTTAAAGAGGTCGCGGAAGCGGCCGATATTCTCGTTTACCAACCCCGTTCTTTGAGGAAGGAGGAAGCGGCCGATCCAATTCGAGCCTGGGAACCGGAGATGATCGTGGTGGCCGCTTTTGGGCAGATTTTACGGCCGCACCTGTTGGAGCTGCCGTCCAAAGGATGCCTCAATGTCCATGCTTCTCTGCTGCCGCGCTGGCGAGGGGCATCGCCCATTCACCACGCCATTCTGTCAGGGGACGGCGAAACCGGTATCACCCTGATGCGGATGGATGAGGGGTTGGATACCGGCCCCATGTATGTGCAGGAGGCCATTCCAATACGGCCGAATGAAACGGCCGAATCGCTCCATGACCGGCTGGCCCAATTGGGGGCAAAGATGATCAGGGAGCATCTGGATCGGATTCTGAGCGGCGGGATAACGGCCGTTCCCCAACCGGAAGATGGCTCAACGTATGCCCCAATGATTAAGAAAGAGGAGGGACAGATTGATTGGCAGCGGTCGGCGGCTGAAATTGACCGTCTTATTCGGGCAATGACCCCCTGGCCTGGCGCTTTTACCACCTGGAACGGCCAGAATTTAAAAGTGCTGGCCGCCCGTCCTCAACTAACCGGTAGTTCGGGCGACCCTGGGCTGGTTGTGGCCGAAGGGGATGGTGCGGCCGTTATCACCGGAGACGGCCGACTGGCGCTGGAATCGGTGCAGTTGGCCGGAAAAACGCCGACCCTTGTTGATGATTTTCTGCGAGGGCATCCGGATTTTGTGGGGAGCCGGTTGGGATAGGTTTCAGGATGGCGATTGTTGAACATGAGGCCCATACTTCCGGCAATCGCCAGCGAATTTTGGTGGTTATTGGGACAGTTATTATCGGTTATGCGGTGGCGCTTGCCAATGCCCTGTCGGAGCCTGCTTTTGCCTATTCGACCCTTAAAGTAGGGAGCATTGTCCTTATTGGCATTGTTTACAGCTATTTGCTGCTGAATGACAGGAATATCCTGGGAGAGAGACCGGCACCGGGCAGATTGGCGCTTTACTTCCTGATAATGCTGGTTTTAGTGGGGCTGACCTTTTCCCTGCTCCGCACCATTGACGGCATCTGGCTGATTGCCATGCCTCTGGTTGGCTTGGCTGCGGCTCTGTTATCTCAACTCTGGTTTTCTTTGTTTTCGGCCGCTGTTCTGACTGTGATGATGGTTCCATCATCCATTCGCTTTGGCTTTGAAAACACGTTTCCTATCGCCGTCAGCCTCTCTCCGGCCTTCCTCTTTATCTATATTTTCGTGCGGCTGTGGCTCAATGCGGAAGATGCCCGTGAGAAAACGCAAACGCTGGCGGATCAGTTAGAGGAGGCGAATTACCAGCTTGCCTCCTACGCGACCCAGGCGGAGGAGTTGGCAACGACGAAGGAGCGGAACCGGCTGGCGCGTGAAATCCACGACAGCCTGGGCCATTATCTGACGGTGATCAATGTTCAGATTGAGGCGGCGCGGGCGGTGATGGCCCAAAACCCGGAGCAAGCCAGCGACGCGCTTCAGAAGGCGCAAATATTGACGCAGGAGGGGCTGGCGTCGGTGCGGCAGTCGGTGGCAGCGCTGCGGGACTCGCCTTTGCGGGATCGGCCGTTATCGGCCGCGATTACCGACATGCTGGAAGAAAGCCGTAATGCCGGTCTGGTCGTGGAGTTTGAGACAAAGGGAGATGCCCGACCGTTAGAGCCGAGCGCGGAGTTGACGCTGTATCGGGCGGTGCAGGAGGGGCTGACGAATATTCGCAAACATGCCAGGGCTTCGCGGGTTGATTTGACGTTGGATTATCAAGATGCAGACAAGGTCTGGCTGACGATTCAGGATAATGGCGTTGGCTCGATAGAAATGGACACCGACGGCTTTGGCTTGTTGGGTGTTGGGGAACGGGTCAAACTGCTGGCAGGGAAGATGGTTTTGGATACGTCGCCAGGAAATGGTTTCAAGTTAACGATTATGGTTCCGGCATGATTCGGATATTGTTGGTAGATGACCAGGCCTTGTTTCGGGAAGGGCTGCGGACGCTGCTTTCAATCCGGTCGGATTTGGAGGTAGTAGGCGAGGCGGAAAACGGCCGAGAAGCAGTTGAGATGGCGGCAAAATTACGGCCGGATGTGATCCTGATGGATTTGCGGATGCCGGTCTTGAATGGGGTGGCGGCGACCCGGCAGCTACAGGTGGAACGGCCGGAGAGCAAGGTCATTGTGCTGACAACCTTTGACGATGACGAGTATATTTTCGACGGGCTGCGGGCGGGGGCAGTGGGTTATCTATTGAAAGATGTTTCTTCGGATAAGCTGGTCGAGGCGATTCGAGCAGCAGCGCGGGGAGAGTCTTTTTTGGAGCCGTCCATCGCAGCGAAGGTGGTGGCGGAGTTTAACAGGCTTTCAGGGGGAGGGCGTTCAAGAGAAACGGCGACGACGGAGAGACAGCCATTGGCCGAACCCCTTTCAGAGCGGGAGCTTGAGATTTTAGGCGTTCTGGCGGCGGGAGCGAGTAACAGGGAGATTGCCCAACAACTCTACATTACTGAGGGGACGGTTAAAAACCACGTCACCAATATCTTGGGTAAGTTGGGGGTCCGGGACCGGATGCAGGCAGCGTTGAAGGCGCGGGAGTTGGGGCTGGTCTAGCAGCAAGTAAACGATTAACGGTAAACAGAGATAGTTGGTTTTATTGGGCCAATAAGATGATCAAGGTGGCTTGTAAAATGGTCGCAATTAGAAGGAGGCCGATGTATTTGGAAAGCGGGCCTTTTTCGATCCGGTTCAACAAAACGCTGGCTAATGAGAAGGCAACTGTTGCCGGAATGAGAAAGAAACCGATGGTGAACCCGCCCAAAATAACAAAGGCCAGTAAGGCACCGGCCACTACCCAAGGAACCGCTCGCCAGAAAGGTGAAGCAGACTCGACAAGCAACAATCCGGTTAACCCGAATATTCCTAAAACAGCAATCTCGATCAAGTAAAGTCCGGGCAAGGGAAATAACGGCCGTTGTTGGGCAAAGAGTACCGGGACAATCACACAATTAATCGCCGCCACAACCGTTAATCCTCGTACTAAAAATAAGTTCTTACTGCTTTGGTTTTCTCGCTCTAACATGGTGTACTCCTGTTTATCGAGAGTTCATTCAAAACAAATTTGGCGTTGCAGATAGGTTAACTCGCTAAATTAAAAACGTTCAATACAATTTGAATATATTATACGACAGACGAACATCGCTGTCTACCTGGTCATGGCGTGTGCAGCATGACCAAAACATGACCTTTGATAGATTATTTTCGGCCGTTTATCTTCTATACTGACAATTGTAAAACTATTTGATTGCAAGACTTTAATTGTTTCAGGTTTTAGTAACCAGATGTTCGAGAATGGCTAAACGACAAAAGTCGTCGCTGATGGAGATTCAAAATGACAAAGCAAGTTGAAAAGAAACGAGATGGTTTAACGGGTGGATTGATTCTGGTTGTTATTGGTTTGATGGCGTTGGTTGGGCAGTTTATTGACCTGGCTTCGTTTCCGAATTTTGGGCTGCTGATTCTGCCCGGTTTGGGTGTGCTGTTTCTGTTGTGGGGTATCGTGACTCGCAACGCGGGGCCGATTATTCCAGGCGGCATTTTGAGCGGCATTGGATTGGGCGTCTTATTAACGGCCGGTCAGTTTGGGGTTGTAAATGGTGATAATGAAGGGGGAATTTTTATGCTCAGTTTTGCGCTGGGTTGGGTATTGATTACGGTTTTGACGGGCGTCTTTACCCGCGAAACACATTGGTGGCCGTTGATTCCTGCAGCCATCATGGGGCTGATCGGCGGAACTGTACTGGCCGGTGGGGTCTTTGAAACTGTTCTCAGATTATTGGGAAATATCTGGCCGGTGGCTTTGATTGTCCTGGGTTGTTGGATTTTGATTCAAACGATGCGGGGAAAGGCTTCTTAACGATGGTTGGTGAGACTTTTGTTGTTTCAGGTTTTAGTAACTGGTTTTACGAGAGCTGCCAAACAAC
>JBAPRX010000550.1:0-14440 GCA_049281335.1 Promineifilaceae bacterium (SeqCode) | reverse complement strand
GCATTGGAGTGGTATATATTGCCGCGTTTGAATAAGCAGATAAATATATATTTACCACAACATGAAAATCCGTTCCTCTCATTTAGCCCTTGTTCTTACAGTCGTATTCCTTTTTGTTGTCTTTGTCTCCCCGGCCCAGGCGCACGCAAATTTACTGCAATCGATACCGGAGGCGAATGCCCAACTGGACCGCCCCCCGGTCAAGATTGAGCTTTTCTTCAGCGAGCCAATTGAGGCGGCGTTCAGCACGATTCAGGTATTGAATGGTTCCGGGCAGAGAATGGACAATGATGACGCCCAGGTTGATCCGGCTGATCCAACCCATATGACTGCCACTGTTCGCTCTTTGCCGGATGGTATTTACCTGGTGTCGTGGCGAAATCTCTCGTCTGTTGACAGTCATATTCTTGAAGGTGTTTTTCCTTTTGCTGTTGGAAATGTTGATGCAGCAGCATTGGCCGATGCGGCCGAAGCCAGCCGCCAGATTAAAGTCTCCCCCGGCGAGATCATTGCCCGTTGGCTGACTTTTATTTCCATGATGGCCCTGGTTGGCGGTTCTCTCTTTATTCTGATGATTTGGGAACCGGCTGTTCGGCTATCGGGAATCGGCCGTGATCTGGAGCCTCGCTGGTCGTGGATTCCGCATGTTGGCATTTTGGTTTTGTTGACAGCCAGTATTTTCTGGCTCTTATTGCAGGGTGGACATGCGGCGGGGGCGGAGTTTGCTGCACCCTGGAACCCGGTTGTGGGACAGGTCTTGTTTACTACCCGCTTTGGGATGGCCTGGATCGGCCGAATTTTGCTGGGCATGGCGCTGCTGCTGTATTTGCCGAAGGCAAAAAGCCGCCGGGAGCGTTGGATTTCGTTGGGGATTGGCGTCTTGCTGCTGTTTACGGTCAGTTTTGGCAGTCATGGAGCGGCTCAACCGAACCCAATTTTCCCGATATTGGCCGACCTGATTCACCTGACGGCCGCTTCGGTGTGGATAGGCGGCTTGCTTTATTTTCTGATTGGGCTGCGGGCTGTTCGGGAGTTGGACGGGACAGAACGGCCGAAATTGACGGCCGTTCTCATTCCGCGATTTTCGGCATTGGGGCTGACCAGTGTGGCGACGCTGACGTTGACCGGGCTGTATGCTTCGCTGCTCCATGTTGGAACGATAGACAAGCTGCTGAGTACGGTTTACGGCCGTGCTCTGATTATTAAGCTGGCTCTGGTTGTGCCGATGGTGATGTTGGGGGCGATTAACCTATTGGTGACAACGCCGAATATGAAATTAGCGGCCGAAAAAGCGGTTGGCAGCCCCTGGGTCGGCCGTTTTCGGCGGCTGGTGACAAGTGAATTGACACTTGGTTTGGCTGTCTTTTTGAGCGTTGCTGTCCTGACAACGCTGTCCCCGGCCGAGTTTCCCGGCGACACCTCTGATTTGAGCGGCACGCAGGATGTGGATGATTTGCAAATTTCGCTTGACGTGTCGCCCGGCCGGCCGGGTTTGAATACTTTTACGGCGACGATTACGCAGGACGGCCAGCCGTTAACTGATGTTCGGGAGGTGGAGCTTCAGTTTACGCCGACGACAGTTGATCTGCCGCCCGGTTCAGCCCAATTAGATGATCAGGGTAACGGGGTTTATTCCATTCAGGGCGGTTTTCTGACCTTGCCGGACGCTTACCAGTTACAGGTTGCGGTTCGCCGAACGGATGCTTTTGATGCCTTTGCGAATTTTAATTTTAGTGTTGGGACAACGGCCCCAGCCGCCCAAAACTTTGCCTGGTATCGGGTGAGTGGGGTCTTGCTGGTGGTGACCGGTCTGTTGTCGGTGCTGGCTCTGCAAACGCTCATTCACCGGCGACGGCAAACTATTGCTTTTGGTGGGGTGTCTGCCCTGGCGCTGGCAGTTGTTGGGGTGATGGTCCTCCTCAACCCGCCCATTTCAGAGGGTGGTAATTTGCCGGTGAACCCGATTCCACCGAATGCGGACTCTGTTGCGGCAGGGGGAGAATTGTATCAGCAGAACTGCTTTCCCTGTCACGGGGCGAGCGGGAAGGGGGATGGCCCGGTTGGTCAGACGTTGAATCCGCCGCCTGCTGACCTGACAATTCATACGCAGCCCGGCGTCCACCCGGACGGCCGTTTGTATAATTGGATTACCAATGGCTTCCCCGATTCTGTCATGCCTGCCTTTAAGGAAAAGTTGACCGATGAGGAACGGTGGAATCTGGTAAACTATATTCGTACATTAGCCCAACCTCAATAGTCATGGAACTCGGCCGTTGACTACCTTTAACGGCCGAGTTAATTAGAGAGAATAATGATGAAAGCGAAACATTTTTTGATTCTTATTTTGACTGCATTTTTAGCAGCCTGTTCGATTGACATCTCCGATAATCCTACGCCAACGCCACCGGCGATTGGTGACAACACCGGTGTCGAATCGCCAACGACGGCCAGTCAACCGACCACTCAGGAGGGAACAACGCCGGAGGCGGCTGGACCAACGACGGAAGAAACCAGCCCAACTGAGGCATCGGCAACTTTACCGCCGCCAGCCTGGGCTGAAATGGGGCTGACCGGCTCGTTTTATTACAATGCCTTTATTAATGAGCAGCAAAATCTGCTCCGGTTGGACCTGGAAACGGGTGAGCAGGTGACGCTTTATGATCCTCCTGAAAATGCCTGGCTGGCTGATGTTGCTGTGTCGCCGAACGGCCGACAAATTGCAATGGCTTATGGTCCGCCGCCGGACGAAGGGCAGGTGCAGTTTGGCTTCACTGACCTGTATACGATGCCTGCCGACGGATCGGCCGAGCCGGTTCCACTTCTTACCCGGAAGGAAACCTCAGAAACCTTTTACAATGTAAGCTGGCCTCTCGATGATTACCTCTATTACGCCCATTTTGTTCCGACAACGGATGATTTAGGCTCGGTTGTTTATTACAGCCAGGTTGAACGGTTCCATATCCCCAGCGGAGAGTCTGAGGTTTTGGTTGAGAGAGCCGCCTGGCCCCGCCTTTCGGAAGATGGAACCAAGATGGCATATGTAACTGATAATAACGATTTTGTTGTTAGTAATGCTGATGGGAGTAATCCGCTCGTCATTGACCTGTCAACCAACAGGTTTCCGGCTGTTGACGCACCGCTGTTTTCGCCAGATGGGAATACGCTTTACTTTAGCGCGATTGAACCGGAAGTTCAGCCTCTTCTCTCTTTCTGGGACCGGTTAATGGGTGTGAAGGTGGCATCCGCTCACAGCGTTCCTTCTGATTGGTGGCGAATTTCGGCCGATGGCAGCGGGGAGCCTGAACAGTTGACGAATATCTTTGAGATTGGGATGTATGGTGATTTTGGGCCGGATGGCAACTATATTGGTTTTATCACCGCTTCGGGTGTTCAGGTGATGAACCCCGATGGCACAGGCGTTGTGCGCCTGAAAAATATTCCAACGACCGGAACGATGAATTGGGTTCCGTAGGGACAGTATGAAATGATAAGTTAGAAGCAGCTGCTGATAAAAAGCTATCTACTCCTGACTTTTCACTTTGGACTATTAACTATTATCTCCTAACTCCACCAATGCCGGGGCTAGAATGCTGAGTGCGTCGTCAATGCCTTGACGGGCCAGGCCGAAGGCCAGGGTCCCGATTGTGAGAGAGGGGTCGGTGACAAAAGCCTGACAGGCTTCAATGAGTGGGGTAATGCCGTTGGTGAAGGCGTCAATGGAGGCGTAGAGGGCGTTGTTGGCGTCAATCACTTCCTGCCCGGCATTGGTCACGTCAACCTGTGGGGGGTTCGTAATTCGGCCGTAATTGTCTAAAATAACCTGACAATCAGAAATATTGTGGATGCAGCCAGGATGAGCTTCCGTTTCACTCTCCGGTACCCCCGCCTCTGGTTCGCCACCTGGGCGGAAGTTCTGTATCACCGGAGGAGATAGACAGCCGTTTGAAGCCAGGGAGTCAATTGTTCCGCCAATACTTCGCATTTCAAAATCGGTGCTTTGCAGTACCTCTAACATGGCTGCCTTTGTGCTGTTTGGCGGCGCGGCGGGTTGGGTATCAGTTGTCTCCTCCGGCGGAGCTTCCACAATGACCTCTTCAGCCAGTGGCTCGCCGTAGACCTGGCCCAGATAGCGGCTTTCGCCGCGCAAAACCGCGATGTCCAGCGGTTCGTCTGTTGCATTGTCTTGTAGGGCGGCACAGTAAACGGCCATGCCATCCTCTCCCGTTACATCCTGACCGCCAATTTCGGTGATAATGTCCCCGCTTTGGAGGTCACTCTGACCGGCAGGCCCGCGAAAGTCAACTGCGTAGACGAATAGACCAGGTGGGGCTTCAATACCAAGCTGTTCGGCCGTTTCGGCCGAAATTGGCCCGACGTTCAGCCCGATCCAGTTGAGATTATTTCCCGCTTCAAGTTGGGCCAATACTGGTTCGATGGGGGACAGGGGTAAAACGACGGCGTTTTGGCTCTCGCTGCCTGAATAGACGACCAATCCGGCAATACGGCCGTCTTCGGTCAGGACGGGTGCGCCACCGTAACCGCTGTCTAATGCTGTGTCTAATTGCAGGGCGTCGGAAACGGCCGAAAATCCAGACGAGAGGGACGGTGGTTCCTGGACGACGGTGGCAGTGTCCATTGTTTGACCTTCCTCTCCAGGGTACCCGATCAGCTGCACGGAGCCGTCTAGGGGATTGGAACTATCCAGATTAACGGCGGGAAAGTTACTTCCCAGGAGCTTTAGGACAGCCAGGTTGTCGCAGGCACTTCGGCCGACGATTTGGGCGGAGAGGCTCTCCTCTTGTCCTTCCAGAAAGACTTGTACCAGCCCCGCGCCTTCAACCAGACGGTTACTGGTTAGAACCAGACCGCTGCTGTCATAAATGACGCCGGTCCCTGGGCCGATGACGGTTTCCAGATACTCTGATCCTTCGGCGACGATTCGCACCGTTGCCGACTGTGCCAGTTCCAATGGGGTCCGGGTGGCGGTGGCGGTAGGTTCCGGGGTGTCTGTCGGCGCCGGGGTTGGCGTTTCTGTTGGCGGGTTGGTGGGTTCGGGGGAGGGGGTGTTGGTTGGTCCTATCGTGTCCGTTGGGGCGGCAGCTTCGGCCGTTGGGAGAGGCGTCGCGGTCGGATCGTCTGAACCACATGCCGACAGAAGCAACAGGAGGATTGAAATAAGGAGGATAAGGAGGATGTGGCTGCGTGGGTAAAGCCTTTTTATTGTGTGTGGATACATAACTCAACTTTGACAAAATCTTGAATATTGTGGTCAGTATACCAATTGTGAGAAGATGAGCAATTCGATTGCATTTCATTAATAGAGTATGAGGTTTGCCAGCTTCATAATAGTATTTGTGAATCTTGTCACAAAAGATTGTTAATCTGGTGGTTAGTCTGTTACAATTCAGGTGTCAGGTAGGCTGTCCTAGAGGTAGTTTAGGCAATGGGATTTTGAATAACCATAGAATTTCTAAATCCAGGCACCACTAAAACCTAAGGCTATGTTCGAGTTATCTTTGTTTCCATTGAATACGGTGTTGTTCCCAGGAATGCCTTTGGCCCTTCATATTTTTGAGGAGCGGTATAAGAGGATGATTGGGGAGTGCATTAATGCCGGCAAGCCGTTTGGGGTGGTGCTGATTAAGCGGGGGACTGAGGCGCTTGGCCCGCTGGCAGACACTTATCTCATTGGCTGCATGGCTCAAATCACCCAGGTCCAACGACTGGAACAGGGGCGGATGAATATTATGGCTATCGGCCGAGAACGGTTTCGCATTCTCTCTCTGGACCGAGAGGCATCTTATCTCATCGGACAGGTCGAAGAATATCCCTTAGCCAGCCCGAATCCAGAGTCGTTTTCGGAAACGGCCGAAAAGCTGCGCCCACTCGTTTCCCGGTACATGAATGAACTCTCCCAATTAGAAGGCGTTGATCTTGACGAGGACCAGATTCCAGAAGAGCCGCTGAAGCTGGCCTATTTTGGCGCGTCGCTGCTCCAGATTCCTGCTGAACAAAAACAGACGCTGCTCTCGACAGACGAAGCGGCCGAAATGTTTGTTGAAATGCGCAAAATATATCTGCGCGAACTTTCATTCGTAAAGCACATGCTCCAGATGCCCCCGGAGGATGACAGCACTTTTTCACTCAATTAGGTAAGTAGATATGGACGACGAAGAGAGAGACAAGACTCCCCGCCACCCTGATGGAAACCGGGAACTTCCCCGAATACCTCCTATGAATCGTTGGGATACGGCCATAGATGAGGTGATTGAAGAAGCGATGCGAAACGGCGAATTTGATAACTTGCCGGGACGCGGCAAGCCGCTGAATCTGTCCAAAAACCTGTTTGGTCAGGAGATGGAGCTGGCCTTTGGCTTGTTGAAGAATAATGATTATACCCTGCCCTGGATCGCTCAACGGCAAACGATCTTTGATGATATATCGCTCTTCCGTGAGAAGTTGCAGCAGACGTGGGAGCAGTATTTGGCCGAATATCGTGTTACTCAGGATCCGATGGTCGCCTCGGCCCTGGAGACCGGTTGGCGTCATTATCTGAACAATGAGGTCGAAACGGCTCTCCGTAATCTGAACAAAAAGATTGCCGATGTCAATCTCAAGCAGCCGCGAGAGGTGGGAGAGATTTTGAAATTGTCACTGAAGCAAGAGCTTACTCGCGCCGGAGCGGCCGAAACTCTGACCAGTTAGGCAGAATCACCAAGTAGGAATCGAAGCGCGGCCGGCAAGCGTCTGGCCCAGGCCCGTTCTTCATGTCCGGCCCATTTTTCTTCGACATAGAGCAGGTCATTCCGAAGGCGGTAGCCTTTTTTGACCAGGATGCGCTGCATCCGGCGCACCGACGCATAGTAACGGCGGGAATGCGCTCGCATGACGAAACGGCCGTCGCCGTGTTCGCGGGTTCCAACATCGAGGTATATTTTCCCCTGTGAGTAAGGGGCATCTTCCACGTAGGTATAGAGGGCGCCACGCGCAAACCAGAAGGACGGACTCATGATTCCGGCCATTCCGAAAATTTTGGGACAGTGGAAGAAACCATACAAGCTGATATATCCCCCCATTGAAGAACCAAAAATCGCGGTATGTTCTCGTTCAGGATAGGTGCGAAAGCTGGAATCTATGATCGGTTTGACCGTTTCTGTGAGGAAGGCGAGATATTGATCCCCCTCTCCGCCCCCCAACTTCATCTGGCTAAAAGGGCTGTATTCATCCAGCCGCTTTTCACCTGCGTTGGGAATACCGACGACGATAGCCTCGATCCCCTCCTTGCTCAAATTCTGCATTGTTTCGTCGACCTGCCACTCTCCGGCAAAGCTGGTGACGGCATCAAAGAGGTTTTGCCCATCGTGCATATAGAGAACGGGATATTGTTTGTTACTTTGTTTATAAGACGGCGGCAAGTAGACGAGTATGTCCCGGTTGTTGTTTAGCTGAGGACTGTGTAGTCCTCTCAAGACGCGAACGTCACCATGGACGGTGTGGTATTGATGATTTCGATAGGATGAATAATTTTGCCAAGGTGTCATAAGGGAGGGGATTATATGGATGCGGTGTTGGATTGCAAATGGGAAATTGGGTAGGAGCCGATAGTCGGTTATCAAGACATCTCACGCAAAGGCACCAAGCCGCAAAGAAAGAGTAAACTTAACGGCCTGGCATCTTTGGGTAACCTAAAGTTGAGGTCAATTATGTCTCAAAAGATCGAAATGGCTACTTGCCCCCGTTGGGAAAGAGCCGTTTGTACATTGTTTCATCGGTTGGAGTCGGATGAAGGGGCGGCACATAGAGGGTGGCAATGGGGGTGAAGTCGGCTGCTGCCAGTTCGGAGATGGTAACGGTGATGATGGTGGGATCAACAATGGGGTAAAGTGTTGCTTCGTAAAGGATGACCTCATGTTCTGGTCCATACTGTTCTTCCAAGACGTCGGCCAGAACAGCCAATCCGTGACGGCTTGGCTCGTCGCCGGGAATCCCTCTTTCACCAACCACACCTACCTGCCACAAGATGAGTGGAACGGTGGGGTCGAAGCGGCGGGGCCGTAGGAGAAAGTCGGTTGCCTCGTAACTCTGGCAGCCATCCTGGGCCGGGTCGAGACCCAGGTCTACGAACAGGCAGTCTTCGGCCGAAATGCCGGGCAGCATGAAGGCTTCATGGCCTTCGGCGCGGGCCTGCCGGATGGCCTCCCAACCGGGATTGACGAAGACCCCCGGATGGCCGTAAAAAACGGCGCAAACTTTCTTCCCCTGACGTACCTGGCCCAGGATAGTTGATACCATTTCGGTATAGGTATCAGGCCGGGGTTTGCCGGGGGCGTAGAGGGTGTGGAGCGATTCGGCCGTTGGGTTCAAACGGGTAATCCATCGAGCCATCGCTGATTCGTTCACCACGTAGAGAACCTTGTCTGCCTGTTTAATTGTTGCCTGGACCTCCAGGGTCATGTGTCCGAGGAGCTTGATGCCGCTGCCGGCAATCACTAATGAACCAAGCTCATTAGCTCCCATTGACCAGTACCGAAACAAACATAATCGTTACGATCTGGTCCCCTATCTTTTCGTCATCCACCGCAGCGCGAAGGGCTTGGGGATCGCCGCTCAAAATCAACTCCTGGTCCGACTGGGATAATCCGGCTGCTGTCATGACTGCTCTGGGGCCTTTTTTGAAATCGGCTGTTTTCTGGGGATCACTGGCTAATTCGATGAGAAAGTCGGTCAGGGTCATGGTACAATTTCTCTCCTTGAGGGGCTAATATTGATGTTGCTTCGGCTACAGCCATCGCAAGTTCTTTTTTCTCACCCTTTTGGCGGGCGTTCTGGATAGTTTCTAATGATAGCTTATCTGAAACTGAGAACCAAATTTTTTTGGCGCGGCCTTCCATTTCTGCCTTGTCGAGTGCTGGGTGGGCAAGGGTAAAGGCGAGAAGTTCGGCTGCGAGCAGGGGTTTGTCTTCATCAAGGGCAATAACGGCCGTCTGGATCAACGTTTCCAGCAGCAGCGGAAGCAGGTTTCGGTTGTAGGTGAGTTCGAGGGCCTTCAATAAGTATTCTCTGGCGTGTTCTGGTTCACCCAGTTCATAGTTCACGATTCCCAGGCCGTTCAAAGCGGCGGCCAGGGTCCATTTATTGCTTGTTTCTTGAAAACTGGAGAGGCTTTCTTCAAAGTAGGGGCGGGCGGTGATGTAATCCTGACGATCCAGGGCAATTGCTCCGAGATTGTGGCTGGAGACGGCCGTTCCATAGCGGTCGTTGACGGAACGGTACAGTCGGGCACTTTCTTGAAGCAGGGTGACGGCAAAATCGGTTTCATCTAGCTGGTTTAGCAGAACGCCCAATCCACTGAGCGTCAGAGCCATTCCTCGTGGGTCTCCCATCCGGCGGTGGATATTGTAACATTCCCAAAACGATTGGCGGGCTTTGTCAAAATTGCCCATCCGATAGGCGCAGTCGCTTACCTGGATTAGTGTCCAGGCGATGTATCGAGGGTCATTTACCTCACGATATATAGCCAGGCTTTTTTCCAGATAGTTATAAGCCTCTTCTAACTGTCCCTTAAAGCGGGCTACGGTGCCGATTATTTGATAACAGTGGGCGGCCTCGATTGGGGAATCTAAATCGGAAAGAAAGGTTGGACTGTCTTCAAGAAGGGCGAGTGCCTTTTCCGGTTGGGAAGTGCGGGCGAAAAATCTGGCTTGACGGATTAATAACCTGCTGCCTAAATTGCCGCTTTTATTGTCGGAAGCGTTGAACTGGATGGCGGCCCGGCCAAAGGTCTCAATGCCATCATCCAGCCGGTTTGTCAGGTGATAGACTTCGTTGAGGGATTCAAGACTCATTTCAATGGCGTCGGTATGGAATCCCTCGATGGCCCAATTCCACGCAGTCAGGATGTTGTCCATTTCGGCAATGATTTGTTCCAGGGCGGCCTGTTGGTCGGCCCCCTTTAGGCGGGCATCACGACGTTGGAGAAAATCAGCATAATAACGGCCGTGTCTCGCTTTCGTTTCCGCTAACTCCTGTGGATGTTCGGCCAGCTTTTCGGCCGCGTATTGTCGCAATACGGCGTGCATCTCATAACGAACCCGCCACGCCTCAGCCTGGTTGGTAATATCTGGTCGTGAGGCAGTTGTTATGGTCACTTTTCGCAAGAACGCTCGATCTAACAGAGCAGAAAGGAAAAAGGTAGAGGCTCCGGCAACCTGCCAGGCGGCCTGGGTGTGGAAGCCGCCTCGGAATATGGAGAGCTTGCGAAGGACTTCTTTTTCACTGCCTGCTAACTGCTCCCAAAAATAATCACAGACTGCGTACAGGTTCTGGTGGCGTTTCGGGACGTTTGATCGCTGTGTGACCAGAAACCGTAGATTTTCTTCGATCTGGTCGGCTATTTCCTGGCAGGAAAAGATACGAACCCAGGCGGCTGCCAGCTCAATACCAAGCGGCATTCCGGCTACTAACTGGCATATCCGAATAACGGCCGAAGCTTCCTCTGTGGTCAGGACAAAATCGGGATCGGACCGGCGGACAGCATTCAGGAAAAGCTGAACGGTTGAAAATGTTTCCAGGTTGTCCAGATTCGAGTTGTTGGGAATTTCCAGCCCGCGAATTTCTAATACTTGTTCTCCGGCAAAATTGAGCCGCTCCCGGCAGGTCGCCAGAATCTTCACATCGGGGGTTGTTTCCAAAATGTCGGCCACCAGACCAACCCCACTGAGCAGGTGCTCAAAATTGTCCATTATCAGGAGGAGTTGTTTTTCGCGTAGATAATTAAGTAGCTGCAACTTTTGGTTTTCGGAGCCATGAAACGAGAAGTTCAACGTTCCGGCAATGCTCGACACCATTTGCTCCGGAGATTGAAGCGGCGCAAGGGGAACAAAGAAAACTCCATCTTGGAAGTCGCCAATTAATTCGGCCGCTGTCTGAATTGCCAGTCGGGTTTTGCCGACGCCTCCCAGTCCAAAGAGGGTTAACAAGCGGCAGCCGCCGTTTTTTAGACTCTCGATTATCTGGGAAACTTCGCTCCGGCGGTTGACGAAGGGTGTTGTCTGGCTGGGTAAGTTGTTCGGCCGTGTTGAGAGGGTGTTTATCGGTGGGAATTCCTTCCAGGGGATTGTGGGATGGGTGAGGTTGTAGATCCGCTGTGGCTGGTTCAGACTTTTCAGCATATGGGGGCCGAGATCTTCCAATTCGGCCCCTTCCGGCAGCTTGTCGAAATTCAAAACGGCCGGAGTCAGCAGGATTTGACCGCCCCATCCGGCCGACATGATCCTGGAGGTATGGCTGACGGCAAGGCCAAAGTAGCGGCTGCCGTCGCGGAAGTAATCTACGCCTTCTCGATCTGAGGTGCAGGCATTTAACCCAATTCGGAGACGAACGTCATCAATACTTCCCCAGTTTTCCTCTGCAATTGACTGTTGGATTGTCAGGACGGCTTGTAGTGGTTGTCCCACCTCGAAAACGGCATAAACCCCGTCCCCCGTATGTTCGATTACCTGCCCGCCATGCTCGACAATTATTTGACGGAGGAGCGAGTCATGACGTTTAATGACTTCAGCCATCGCCTGTGGGTTCTGATCCCAAAGCCGGGTTGAGCCTTCAATATCAGTGAACAGAAATACGGGCATATAGTCTTCTTTTGGCTTAAGAGAATAGTCGGGTTAACAGTATCTGAACAAACGATCATTGACTGATGTTTAAAGACCGTGCTCCATTGTATCAGATTTGGGTTGTAAGGTTAAAGGGGAAATTGGGGGGAGAAGGGATCCTGTAAGATGGTCGTAGGAGATAAATTGCTTTAATGTTGAGGGTTGGACTGTTGGTAGATGACCTGGCCCTGGATCATTGTCAGCTTTACCTGGAGGCTGTCGTCCAGGATGACAATATCTGCGTCGCAGCCTGGGGCTAGGTTACCTTTATGTGTCAGACCCATTAATGCGGCCGGCGTCTGGCTTGCCATTTGGAGCACCTCTGCAATCGGCCGTCTTGCCAGGTGGACCATATTTCGGACAGCCTGGTCAAGCATATCCAGACTGCCAGCCAATGTGCCATTGGGCATCCGAACACCTACCGAGTTTGATTCAACGGAGACGGTATGATTACCCAATGGATAATCTCCCAAGGGCATTCCGGCAGCGGCAATGGCATTGGAAACAAGCGTGACGCCAGATGCCTTCTTGGCAGCAGCAACCAGCCGCAATATGGCCGGGTGAATGTGTACCCTGTCGGCAATGAGGCCCAGCCGCAGACGGTCATCGGTTAGAAGTGCGCCGACAATTCCTGGGTGGCGATGGTGTAACATTCCCATTCCATTGAAAATGTGGGTTCCCCAGACGGCCCCGGCGTCGGCCGCTGCCAATGTTTCATCGTAGGTGGCTGTCGAATGGCCGATGCCGACCATAATTCCCCTGTCCCGGACGGCTCGAATAAAGGGCAGAGCGCCGGGAAGCTCCGGGGAAAGGGTTAGAAAACGGATTGTCTCCGAATCAAAATACATCAGCTCTTCTTTGTCTGGCTGGCGCAAGTAGGGAACGGCGTGGGCGCCAGCTTTGGCCCGGTTTAGATATGGGCCTTCCAGATGCAGGCCGAGAATGGCTGCCATCTCTGGCTCATGTCGGATTCCTTTAAGAATTTGTCCGGCTGCCTGATATTGGGCCAGCGGAGCGCTGATGAGGGTCGGTAAGAAGGCGGTTATACCAAAACGGGGCAGATTTCGGGCAACGGCCGTTATCTGGCGGGGGTTGCTGGTGAAGTCATGGCCGAAGGCCCCGTTGATGTGGAGGTCAATGAAACCTGGGGCAATGATATGGTTGTCTGGGGTCTGAATGTGGGCTGCTCCGTTTTCCACTGGTCTTTCGGTAGATGGCTCTGATTGCAACGCGGATACCCTGGTGATTTTCTTACCTTCAATTGTTATATCACCAGGTCGGATTTGCCCATCAGGCCAGAGAAGATTTCCCGAAATGATCAGTTTATCCATGTTAGGTACTAGTTTATCACAAAGTATTGTAAATTACGTTTTCAGTTTTGGGCATTCCGATTACAATATTGGTATGGACTATTCAGAATATCAACACATCCTTTTTGAGTACCGGGAGCCAAATATTCTATGGGTAACGTTGAACCGGCCGGAAGTTTTGAACGCGGCCGATAAACGGCTGCACACGGAGCTGGTTTCCTTGTGGGACACGATTGAACGTGACCCGAAGACTGAAGTTGTGGTTGTTACCGGGGCCGGACGAGCTTTTTCGGCCGGAGGCGATCTCCAGATGGTGGCCGATGCTTATCGAGATTACGATGAGATTATTCGGATTCTCGATGAGGCGAGGGAGCTGGTTTATAACATGCTTCAGTGCAAGAAACCTGTTGTCTCGGCGATTAATGGCCCGGCTGTTGGAGCGGGGTTGGTTGTGGCTTTGCTGGCTGACATCAGTATTGCGGCCGAAAATGCCCGGCTGGCCGATGGTCATGTTCGGATGGGGGTCGCGGCGGGGGATCATGCGGCCGTTATCTGGCCTTTATTGTGTGGCATGGCGAAGTCGAAGTATTACCTGATGACCAGTGATTTTGTTAGTGGTAAGGAGGCGGAGCGAATTGGTTTGGTGAGTCTTTGTGTGCCGGACGCGGAACTGTTGGATAAGGCGATGGCGGTTGCGAAAGGACTGGCGACTGGCCCCAGGTACGCTATCCGGTTTACCAAACGAACGCTGAATCAATGGCTGCTCCAGGCCGGGCCGATCTTTGACCATTCGCTGGCGCTGGAAATGTTGGGCTTTTTCTCTGAGGATATGATGGCGGGTATTGAGGGGCTGCGTCAAAAACGGCCGCCGCGCTTTCCGTCCTCTTCAGACGAGTCACATTGAGCGGTTTGCCAAATCGCTCTACGTTGAGGACTGCAACCATTGGCTTTCTTGTCCGTATAGAAAGCCAGTTATGATTGAACAGAGACAAGCATTAAACAAAGTCGGCCGTATCTTGAAAAGTCAGGCCATTATCCTGGGGGGATTGGTTGCATTCGCCTGGCTGTTGGAGATTGTTGACCTGGTATTTTTTCACAACCAGCTAAATTCTCTTGGCGTTCGGCCAAGAACGTTGGGGGGACTGGTTGGCATTTTCTTAATGCCTTTCTTGCATAATGGTTTAGGCCACCTGCTGGCAAATACCATTCCTTTCCTGGTGTTGGGTTGGCTGGTGATGTTGAGAAAGACGGCCGATTTCTATTTCGTCTCCGTGATTGTCATTTTGGTCAGCGGGTTTGGGGTTTGGCTTTTTGGCGGCACCAATACCGTTCATATCGGAGCCAGCGGCCTGGTCTTTGGTTATTTTGGGTTTCTGGTTCTCCGCAGCTACTTTGAACGCAGCTTTTTTTCAATTGTCATTGCTGTCATTGTTATCTTTTTCTATGGGGGGTTGATTTGGGGCGTCCGTCCTGCTATTC
>JBAPRX010000549.1:0-14845 GCA_049281335.1 Promineifilaceae bacterium (SeqCode) | reverse complement strand
ATTCCAGTTGCCATCCTTAGCGGGATTTTGGGCCTGATTTATCGCCAATATGGCATTCGAATTACGGCCGTAACCATCCTCCTCTCCCTTCTATTCGCCTTACTTAATACTCAACTTGTCAGACTTTACCGGCATCACCAGCCTATGAGATATACTTTGATGTTCCAATTCAGGATGATCCAGAGGTGGATACAGTCATCCTGGGCGCATCAGCCTTTGCAGCTTACAGCAATGGTGAGGTTTGGTGTACAGAGCGAGAGGTTCAACGTGGGCAGATGATTGGATTAGGATTGGCCTTTGCCGTTGGTTTGCAAGCTTTAGGCTATATTATTGCTACCTTTCTGCTGTCTATTCTGGCGGTTGAGGTGGGGGTACTGGTTATTTTGAAGTTTTGGCTTCGGAAAAGTAACAAGTGACTTGGCTCCAAATCTGGTTCAGTAACTTCTGCTAAATCACGAATTGTTTCTATAAATAATTGGGCGTGATTTGTGGGCCATTCCAATTTGTTTATCAGCTTCTCGTATTATTCTGTCAGAATTGGTTCAGAGGTTATTAGTGTAACCTGTCCGGCCGAAGCCAGTTCTAATACCTTCTCTGCTAAACGGCCGTGTAAAGCGGCCGAGATATAAACATTTGTGTCGAAAACGATGCGAAGGGGTTCAGCCATCAGCCAAGAAATTCTTCTAAGGCATCATCAGAATCTAACTCCAGCCGGACGGCCGTTTCTTCTCCCCATTCCCTAATTAACCGCTGTAGATTAAAAAATTAACCGGGTAAAAAAAAGAAAAATCAATGAAGACGTGTCATTTCGAGCGGGTTTTCCTATAGTTTCCCAATTAAAAATCTACTGTCAAGTGAAAAGGCCAAGATTCGTCATCTGTTGTTTAATAGATCCCCCGAAATAATGAGATTCGCTTTGGGATCTTGGGCCAGCTCATTTATGAATCTTCATGAATGAGCTGGCCTGCAAATCTAACAACACAATCTAGCCATTCCTGGAAGGATTAGGCCATGACTGGCTCTTTCTCCACGATTGTTGGTTTGCCAGTCCAGGTACGCCAGGCCATCGTCCACAAAGCAGAGATAACGGCCGAAACACCACCCTGCACCACCAACAATAGAGGCCATAAGAAGCAGCAAAGCGCAATGATAAGACCCGGTACAAACAAGAGGATTCCCAGGCCGACGAAGATTATTATCTGAAGCACAAAAAGGAGAATGGCCTCACCCAGGTTAGCCATAAGAACCTTCGTACCACGACGATAAGCCTCAATAGCGCCAAGATTTTCCAACATACAGGCCCGCTCTGCAAACGTTCGCAATATGGACAGCACCAAAGCAATCGGAGCGATAATGCACAGGAGAATGACACCTATGATGCCTATCTCGGCCGATCCTAACGACCCGGCCAACTCCCCGCCAAAAAGGGCAGATGCACCGCCGTATGCGACCAGCCCAAGCAGCCCAACAACCACAAGGATTAACCCAGGTATTGCAGGAATGAAACCAATAGCAAGCAGCGTCCATACCTTTTTCCAACCAGCGCTCCATGCCTGAGAAAAACTTGATTTTCCGCCTGATTCAATGGTGTCAACACCGGCAATTAGACCGCCACGTGCTATCGTCGAAATCACCCAAAAGATGATAGCCACGAATAAAGCAACACATACCAGGGCAATAACGATGCCAACTGCCAGCCCGGCGATTTGCCCATCTACCTGAGGAACCTGACCCGAACCGCCAAACAGTGGTCCGTTTCCACCGCCGCCGCCACCGCCACCGCGAGCGCCACCGTTAAAAGAACCGCCCCCAAGTGCAGCTAAAATGCCAAGAACAATAAGAAACTTATTTTGCCAAACGATATTGACTGAACGACTGAATAATTTACCGTATTCCATTTTTCCCTCTTAAACTATATATTGGCTCTTTTTGGGGTAATTGATGGGTTGAGAGCCAGCCTGAAATGTTATTATTTACAGTGTTCATTACGGAAAATGGACAATTTAGTTTCACAAATGGGGTGCTTTTCGGCCGTATTGATGAACGAGGAACCACGATAAATATCACCATTTTGAAATCGCTTCTCTTGTTTGACAGACCCCCTGAAATATCCTATATTTGATTCTCCAAATTAGAATACACGTTCTAATTTTAGGTCATAATCGATTGCATACGACGACCAATTACTATTTACGAATTACCAATGACTAAGGAAAGGTGAATGGCGGCTCACGAAGTAGGTCTGGTTAGACAAGTTAATATTGATTCAGAGATGCGCGACTCCTATTTGAGTTACGCCATGAGTGTTATCGTTTCTCGCGCTTTGCCCGACGCACGAGACGGCCTCAAACCTGTGCAGCGGCGAATCCTTTACGCCATGTATGACATGGGTCTTTCGCCAACTTCCTCCTATAAGAAGTCGGCCCGTATTGTGGGGGAAGTGTTGGGCAAATATCATCCCCACAGCGATCAATCCGTTTACGACGCAATGGTCAGAATGGCGCAGGACTTTTCAATGCGCTATCCACTGGTTGACGGGCAGGGCAACTTTGGCTCGATAGATGGAGACGCGGCGGCGGCAATGCGTTACACCGAAGCCCGGATGGCCGCCGTCGGCCACCACCTGCTCCAGGATATTGACCTCGATACGATTGATTTTGGAAGCAACTTCGACGACTCGTTAAAAGAACCGAATGTCTTGCCTGCGGCCGTTCCCAACTTGCTGGTCAATGGCTCCTCCGGCATTGCCGTCGGTATGTCCACCAGTATCCCTCCCCACAACCTCGGTGAAGTGGTAGATGCTTTGATTTATATGCTCGACAACTGGGAGAAACTGGAAGACATTACCATTGCCCACCTGATGAATTTTATTCAAGGGCCAGATTTTCCAACCGGGGCGCTGGTCTTTCGCTATAAAGGCGAGGATAACCAGACCGACGCCCTGGCAAATGCCTATGCCACCGGTCGAGGGCGGGTGATTGTTCGGGCCAAAGCCCATGTGGAGCATATGGAGCGCAACAAATCCCGTATCGTCATTACAGAACTGCCCTACCAGACCAATAAAACGAATTTACTCGGCCGTATTGCCGACCTGCACCGCGACGGCAAAATCGAAGGGCTGACCGACCTGCGGGATGAGTCAGACCGCAATGGGATGCGGATCATTCTGGAGACAACCCGCAACGTCGAGCCAGAAGAAGTTTTAGCCGACCTCTTTCGCCTGACCCCCATGCAGGCCACCTTCAGCATTATTATGGTGGCCCTGGTCAACAGCGAGCCAAAGGTCATCACCCTGAAGCAGGCGCTGCGGGTCTATCTTGATCATCGGTTGGAAGTTATCCGCCGCCGCAGCGAGTTCGAACTTGCCAGAGCCAGAGATCGGGCGCACATTCTGGAAGGGCTGCTGATTGCTCTGGACAACCTCGACGCAATAATAGACACCATTCGCCGCTCCCAACGGGTCGAGACTGCCCACAACAACTTGATGAAAAACTTCAAGCTGACGGACGTCCAGGCGACGGCCATCTTGAATATGCAATTGCGGCGGTTGGCAGCATTGGAACGGCGCAAAATTCAGGAAGAGCATAAAGAGAAGCTCGTCCTGATTAAAAACCTGGAAAAGCTCTTGTCCCAGCCGAAACTGATGCGGCTGGCCGTTAAAGAAGAACTGTCCCTGGTTAAAGAAAAGTATAACAATGTTCGCCGGACTCAAATTCTGGCCGACAGCAGCGATAAAATGGATGTGACTGCGGCCGATCTGCTGCCCGATGAAAAAGTTTGGGTCTTGTGTAGTGATAAAGGGACCATTGCCCGGACAACCAGTCCGGAGATGGTTTCGATTCCGAATAAGCCGAAAGAGCTGCCGGTAGCGATATTAGAAGCAAATACCCAAGATGTGTTATATTTGTTTACGGCCGATGGACAGGCCGTTAGTTTACCCGTCTACCAACTTCCTCAGAGCAGGGAACTGGGAACGGGAACCCATTGGGCCGATCTAACCGGATTGACGCGCCGACAGCATATGGCCGCTGTCTTAATCAAGCCAATGGAGATTGAAGGATATCTGTTCCTGACGACATTGGGCGGGGTTGTGAAACGAGTTCGGGTGGAAGATTTGCCGGGCATCACCACTGATCCTTTTACCGTAATCAACGTTTCCGATGATGACGCCCTCGGATGGGCCAGATTTACCAACGGCTCTGAAGAAGTCGTTCTGGTAACGGCCGCTGGACAGGCCATCCGTTTTCAGGAAGAGGAGGTACGGCCGATGGGCCTTCCGGCTGGCGGTGTAATGGGAATTAAGCTGGCAAACGAGGCAGATGGCCTTGTTTATATGGGTATTGCAGACGAAAATGGCTTTTTGTGGAGTATGACGGATAATGGATTGGAAAAGGCGACACCAATGAGCGAATATCCGGTTCAGGGTCGCTATGGGCAGGGCGTCATCAATGTCCGGCTGCCCAAAGGGTCTACAGAAGTCGTAGCGGCCGTTATTGGTGATGAAAAGCAGGAGATTTATATTACAACAATTAAGGGGGTTGTTAAGCGGAAAAATTTAGGCAAAACGGCCGTTGGCAGTCGGCCGATTAAGCCGCGAGATATAACAAAAATTGCCAAGACTGACAGACCGGCGGGTGCTGTTCCATTACGAAAACGGCCGGAGATACCTGAAAGCACAGAATAGGAAAGATTTGGGAAACTGGTAGCTGACAGTTGGTACACAAATTGACCAATAAAAACGCAATGACAAATTACCAATTACTTTTAGCTACTCCACCGCCATGTGACTAGACGTTAGGAGATGACAGAACAATGAATTACACAGATACCTGGGCAGTTGACGAAGAGGGTAACAAGTTTGTATTTACAGTTGAAATGAAAAGGGGCCTGGCAAAAGCCGGACTTCCAATTGAGGTGGATGCGCTGAGTCAACTTGGCCAATTGCCTTCACCTTCACAGTCGTATGGAAATTCTGAACCGCAAGCGGCAGCTCCATCAGAGCCGGATATTATTCAGATAGACCCTGAGACCGGTAAATATATCGGCAGTTTGAAATGGTACAATGCCTCACGGGGCTATGGCTTTATCTCGCGGGGTGGTGGGGAAGACATCTTCTTCCATAAGACCAGCACCATCGGCGATCCGACCGAACTAGAAGAGGGCCAGTCGGTTCTTTATGATGTTGAGGAGCGCAATAAAGGGCCGGAAGCGACGGAGGTAGAGCCGTACGATGGCTAATCCAATCCCTGAGGAAAGGACGGGCGAATTGACCTGGGGCGGGTCACCAATGACGCTGCTCGGCCGTGTTGTCCATGTCGGTGAAAAGGCTCCCGATTTTAAGCTGGTAGGTAAAGGATTCAAGCCCGTTACATTAGGCGATTCGGCCGAAACCATTCGCCTGCTCTCAGTCGTTCCTTCGCTGGATACCGGCATTTGTGACGCCCAAACCCGAAAATTCAATGAAATTGCAGCCGGTTATGGAGAGGACGTTACCTTTCTCACGATCAGCGCCGAACACCCTTTTAATCAACGTCGTTGGTGTGGTGCTGCCGGAATCAAGAACATGGAAGTGCTGTCCGATCACATGGACATGAACTTCGGTGACGCCTACGGCACTCACATCAAAGAGATGCGTCTGGATCAACGGGCAATTTTCATCATTGATGCCGACGACACCATTCGCTACATCGAATACCTGCCAGAAATAGCCCGGCACCCCAACTATGAGGCGGCGCTGGCTGCATTGGATGAGGTAGTGAGTAAAACATAAAACGTAAAGTGCAATGATTTTTACGTTTTAGGCATTACCCCTTATTTCTTCTTCGCTCCCGATTGAGCCAGCCGGGGATCAAGCGCGTCTCGCAGACCGTCGCCGAGAAGGTTGAAGGCCAGCACCGTGATCATAATCGCCAGACCGGGGAAGAAAACAAGATGGGGGGCGCTGCGGAACTGGCTTCGTTCCTGGGCCAGCATCGCGCCCCATTCAGGCGTTGGCGGTTGAGCGCCCAGGCCGATGAAAGAGAGAGCGGCCGTTTCCAGAATCGCCGTCGCAATACCCAGCGTCGCCTGTACAATCAAGGGCGGCAAAGCATTAGGCAAGATACGGTTAAACAAAATACGGAAGTGACTGGCCCCTAAGGCCCGCGACGCTTCCACAAAAGCCTGTTCCCGCACCGCCAGAACACTGGCCCGCACCACCCGCGCATACTGCGGAATCGTGACGATAGCAATAGCCAGCATAGCCGCCCCCAACCCCCAGTCAATGCCAGAAACAAAGCCCGCCACCGAAGGATGGATCTGTTCCGCCAGAATTTCCATGCCCTCAATGAGCCGCTGCCGAAGAACAGAGACCAGAGCAATAGCCAGAAGCAGGAAGGGGAAGGCCAGCAGCACATCCAGCAGCCGCATAATGATATTATCCGTCCAACCGCCGGTATAACCGGCCAGCGCCCCCAAAATAGTGCCGACAACAATAGCGAAAGAGACAGTCAAAAAGCCGACCGTTAGTGAAATGCGGGTCCCGTAAAGAATTCGGCTAAAGACATCCCGAAAGTTGCCATCAATGCCCATCAGGTGTTGAGGAAGTTCATCGGGGCAGCCCAGGAGATGAATGCAAGGTGGGTCACGTCGGCCGACTTCTTCTTCGCCAATGAGATCATTCAATGGATCATAAGGAGCGATAACAGGGGCGAAAATAGCTGAGAAAATCAACAGCAGCAGCATGATCAGGCCAATAATGGCCGAACGCTGTTTGAGCAGCCGTCGTAGAGTTAGCCGCCATAGACTGTTCGATTTGTAATCGCGGATGTCTCCGGCCGATGGATCGTCAAGGGGAATTTCTGTTATTGTTGACATAATGTTAATCCAGCCTGATTCGTGGATCTAAAAATGCGTAGGATAAATCAACGAGCAGATTAAGGGTGACATAGCCGATGGCAATTACCAGGACAAAACCCTGGATAATTGGGAAGTCTCGCGCCGTGATGGCCTCAAAAACCGCCAGCCCAACACCGGCCAGTCCAAAAACCGATTCTGTTAAAACTGCGCCGCTTAGTACCAGCCCCAACTGCAAACCGATAATCGTCACCACCGGCAGCAGGGCGTTGCGAAAGGCATGTTTCATAATGACCTTTCGGCGGGGCAGCCCTTTCGCACGGGCGGTTCGGACATAATCCAGTCCTAATACTTCCAGCATACTGGAACGGGTCATTCGGGCGATAATGGCCATTGGAATAGTGCTAAGGGCCAATGCGGGCAGAATCATATGTTTCACCGCATCCCAAAAGACCGTCCAGTCCAGACTCAGGATGGAGTTCACGATGTACATATTTGAAATAAAGGTCAGAATCGTATAGATAAAACCAGATTTAGGAATAGTCCAACCATAGATCTCAAAGAAAGGGACAGGAGAAATTCCAGCCGAAAGACGGCCGGTTGGCGGCAGGGCAAAAGGGGTGTCCTTCAAAATGATTGAGAAGAAAAAGGCCAGCATTAACCCTAACCAGAATACAGGCATGGATACCCCGATGTTAGCCCCAATCATCGTCACAACATCAATGGGTGAATTGCGATTGATGGCAGAAATGACACCCAGAGGAATGGCTAATGAGATGGCGATAAATACGGCCGTCAGGCTCAATTCCACCGTCAGGGGCAGCCGCTCAATGAGGATTTGAGTAATCGGCCGATTAAAGCGAATAGAGTTCCCCAAATCGCCTTGTGCCAGTTCACCTAGATAAATACTAAATTGAACAGGGAGCGGCTCATTAAAGCCCTTTTCCTCGTTAAAACGTTCACAAACTTCGGCCGTTGCCCTTTCCCCTAATATAGACCGGCAGGGATCGCCAGGAATGAGTCGGGCCAGGGCAAAAGTCACGATCAAAACGCCAAAGACAACCGGAATTGAGGCAACAATGCGTCGAATACTATATTGAACCATAACCAGATTCTCCTGTGTGAGTGAAAGAGTGAGTTTGTATCTACTCAGTTAGGTTTGGTGAGTGGTGATCGGGCATCTCCGGTTTCAACAAATCACGCAATCACCACTCACCAATATCGAATTACCACTCACCAATTACCAAAAACGCAGGACGACAACTGCCTCTTGTGACAGGTCGCCCCGCGTTCTTGTTACGGGTTATTCAGCGAGAAAAAACTCACAACGAATAGGGGTACTGAATTTCAGTTTCCTACTCCGCCGGGAGATTCATCAAGCTGTCCCACAGGTAAGAGTAATACTCAAATGCACCGGTGTTACCAACGTGGTTCGGATTCGAGGCGTCAATGCCCGCTGCCCAGGAAGCAACAACATCATTCGCATCGAAGTGGGAACCATCGTGGAACAAGACACCTTCGCGGAGGGCGCAGGTCCAAACAGTTGCATCATCATTGCTGGTGCATTCTGTTGCCAAAGCTGGAACAGTGTCGCCTGAATCGGTGGCATAATTCAACAGCGGTTCGAGAACCTGCTGGCAAGGCCGCAGGGATTCACCATCTGTCTCATCGGCACAGTAGAGGCTGATCGGCTCTGCATTTTGCATGAAGACCAGACTATCGTCACCAGGGTCAAGCAGGGCGAAGTCAGTAGCGCCGAATGGCGGAACGTATGCCCCGCCCAGGCTGGCCAAAGCCGCGTCGGCCGACGCGCCATGAGCAATCGGAACCATTGGGACGAGTTCCTTAATCATGTTGTTGGCCTCTTCATAAAGCGGGGCCGCTTCAGCAAGATCGGCAATCTGGGAAGCCTGTTCCAAGGGTTGGTAGATTTCGGGGAACGGATCGCCGAACTGCGGGTTAGCCGCGCCGAAATGGAAGTCCAGGAAGTTGGTAACGTGAGGATAGTCAGCGCCCCAACCGAGCAAGTAGAAGCCATCGAGGTCACCGGCAGACGATGCTTCGATAAAAGCACCGGATTCCATGACCTGGATGTCGGCCGTAATGCCAAGATTCTCAGCTAACTGAGTCTGGATTTCCTGGGCCACGACACCCGGTTCAGGCAGGTAAACACGGAAAACGTCACGGTAGTAGATGGTGGTTTCAAAGCCGTCTGGATAACCCGCTTCAGCTAACAAATCACGAGCGGCTTGAGCGTCGAATTCATACCAATCTTCGCCTTCGCAGCCATTGGGGATGGAGCAAGGGGTGAAGTGGTCAGCGACCTCAGACCCTTCGGGGAAGAAGTTATCAACGATTCGGGAGCGGTCAATTCCCATTGCAATAGCCTGGCGAACCATCTGGTTGTCAAACGGCTCAAAGGTATTGGTCATAGCCAGGTACAAGACGTTGGGGTTAGCACTCGGCAGGAGTTGCAGATTCGGATCATCTTCAACTGTTGCAAAGTCGTCAGGGCTGACATTCGTTATCATATCTACGTTACCGGATTGCAGTTCGAGCAAACGGGAAGCGCCTTCAGTTGCCCAGCGGAGAACGGCCTGTTGGGCGACTGCCGGTTCACCCCAATAATCATCAAAGCGGGAATAGATAATGGAGTCACCACGTACCCATTCATCAACCTTGTAGGGGCCGGTTCCAATTGGATGATCCAATAGATCCCCTGTTCCACCGGTTGATTCAATATATTCGGAAGGCTCAATGGCAAACGGCGTGAAGGCCGCTTTTGCCAGGAAAGCCGGATCGGGCTTGCAGAGGTTGAACTGGACAGTGAGTTCGTCAACTGCAACGATGGATTCGATCTTGCCACCATAATCACAATTTTCGGCCGAAACAGACATTGGCTCGAACTCTGCCATCATCTCTTCCGTTGGTTCTTCCATCGGTGCTTCTGTTGGTTCTGCCATAGCTTCTGTTGGTTCTGCCATAGCTTCTGTCGGAGCGGCGGTTGGCTCTTCAGAGGTTCCACCACTACAAGCAGCCACGATCAGGCCGAACGTAAGAAGGGCGATGATAAGAAATAGATACTTCTTTTTATTCATCTTCTTTTCTCCTTTTAGCTTGAATAAAAAATAAGGGATTTCCTTGCACTTTTGGTGGTTTAGGAAATTTACGGGGTAATTGTGATGACTGCGATGAGGTAGTTGACCAGTACCCTCTTTAAGAACGGACAATTACTGAGTGAATTACCTATCCTGCACAAAGCACAAGCGATAGTACGCTGGTGCCAATCTTAGCATGGTTTGTGTTCGTTGCAAAATGCTGGACAAGGTATAATCAGGGGTATGAACAATCGTGAAATTGCCGAGATGTTTGAAAAAGTTGCCGATATGTTGTCCATTCGAGGCGATCAAATCCATCGCGTGTTGGCTTATCGGCGGGCAGCCGAAAATATAAGAGACCTGGGTCGGGACTTGCACCATGTTCAGGAGGAAGAGGGCCTGACCGAGATTCCGGGTATTGGTGCGACGCTGGCGGCCAAGATTGAAGAGATGCTAACAACCGGCCAACTTGAATTTTATGAGAAATTGTCCGAAGAAGTTCCCCCTTCGTTGGTGGAAATGCTGCGAGTGGAAGGACTCGGCCCGAAAAGAGTCTTTCAGGTTTACAAAGAGTTAGGTATTGAAACGCTGGATCAACTCTCCGCTGCGGCCGAATCTGGAAAACTACGCGAACTCTCAGGGCTGGGGGCGAAATCAGAAGCCAAGATTATCGCTAACATCAAAGCCCTGGCCCAGCACGGCGATGACCGCGTTCCCATCGAAACTGCCTGGCCCGTCGCCCATGAAATTCTGGCCGAGCTTCAGGAATTAGAAGGCGTTGAAAAAGCGGCCGTTGCCGGTTCCTTACGGCGGATGCGGGAAACGATTGGCGACGTTGATCTGCTGGTCGCAGCCCAAGAATCCGAACCGATTATGGAATATTTCCGCAGCATGGAGCGCGTCGAATCGATCTCTGGCAGCGGTCCAACCAAGAGCAGCGTCATCTTATTGAACGGGATGCAGGTTGACCTGCGCGTCCTGCCTGCCGAACGGTGGGGAACCCTCCTTTCCTACTTTACCGGCAGCAAGAACCATAATGTCCGGCTGCGAGAAATGGCCTTGAAGCAGGGTTTGACGCTCAATGAACATGCCTTCACGCCCCTGGAAGGTGGCGAGGAGATCCTCTGCGCCACAGAAGAAAAAGTGTATGAAGTCCTGGGGCTGCCCTACATTTTGCCCACCATGCGTGAAGATTGGGGAGAGATTGAGGCCGCCCAGGCCGGAAAGCTGCCCGATCCCATTAAGCTGGAGGACTTGATCGCCGACCTCCACATGCACTCTACCTGGTCGGACGGCAAGATGTCAGTCATGGAAATGGCCCAGGCGGCCAAAGCCGACGGACTTCAATATATTGTCATCACCGATCACTCCGTCAGCCTGGGTATAGCCAATGGCCTGTCGGTAGAACGGCTGCAAGCGCAGTCGGCCGAAATTAAAGAGGCCAACGACAAACTAGGGCCGGATTTCCGGGTTTTGCACGGAACCGAGATGGAAATTCGGGCTGATGGCAGCCTGGATTATCCCGACGATGTTTTGGCAGAGCTGGATTTTGTCATCGCCAGCCTGCATGTCAGTCTGAGCCAGCCCAGAGATGAGATCACGAAGCGGCTGCTGGGCGCAATCGAGAATCCCCACGTGGATATGATAGCCCACCCAACCGGCCGTCTGTTGCCGGAAAGACCGGGCGCCGACCTGGACATGGACCAGGTTATTGCGGCTGCGGTTCGCACCGGCACCATCTTAGAGATAAATGCCAACCCCCGCCGCCTCGATTTACGAGACAGCCACGTTCGACTGGCGGTCGAGGCCGGAGTTAAGCTGGCAATTGATACCGATGCTCACCATAGCGACCAGTTCCAACTGAGGCATTATGGTGTCGCCGTCGCCCAACGAGGCTGGGCAACGGCCAAAGATGTGGTCAACACCTGGCCGCTCGATAAATTTTTGGCCTATATCGGCCGTTAGGAGATACCTTCGTGTCAGTTGGGACAACCAGTATTTTTAGAAATGTTTTTCGCGGCCTGAATGAAGACGGCCTGGATGATCTGCGGCAGGTCGCCCAGATGCACACCTACCCTGCACAGACCATTCTAATCCGCCAGGGGGATATGGGGAGTACCCTTTTCGTTATTGTTGAAGGCCGCGTGGCAGTGACACAGAAATTAGATGACGGACAGGAACGGCTGTTAGGGATTCGGGGACCTCGTGAATTTTTCGGCGAACTTTCCTTGCTCGACGAGACGCCTCGAATGGCTAGCTGCGTGACCCTTATCGAAACCAGGGTTTTGGAAGTGACAGAGGAGACCTTTGACAAGGTTTTGGAAAACAGCCCCACGGTCGCTTACGCCATTATGCGCCACGTGGTAGAAATGCTTCGGGAAAATGACCGGACTTCTATCAATGGTTTGGTGGCTAAGAACAAGCAGTTACAAGAGGCTTATGAAGAGTTGAAAATGGCTCAGGCCAGCATCGTTGAAAAGGAACGAATGGAACGGGAGTTGGAGATTGCGGCCGAAGTCCAACGTTCGATTCTGCCGGGTAAGTTACCCCAATACCCTGATTATCATTTTTCAGCCTTCTTGCAGCCTGCCCGACGGGTTGGGGGCGATCTTTACAATGTCATTGACCTGGATAAGGACCATACCGGACTGCTCATTGCCGATGTGGCTGATAAAAGTGTCCAGGCCGCCCTCTATATGGCGGTCACGACGACCTTGTTTCAGGTCGAGTCGAAACACTTTTTAACCCCGGCCAAAGTCGCCGAGGCTGTTCATCAAGGGTTGATGGAGATTTCTTCGGAGGCCAATATCTTCGTGACCGCCTTCTATGGGGTGCTGCATCGGCCGTCTGGGAAGTTGACCTATGTGCTTGCGGGGCATGAACGGCCGTTTTTGCTGCGCGGTAGCGAAGCTGTCGTTACGCTCTCAGGAGAGGGCCGGTTTTTAGGAATGATAAATCCCTTAGTTCTCCATGAATATACTGTTGAACTCAATCCCGGCGATAAACTTCTCTTGTATAGTGACGGCGCAGTAGATGCCGAAAACCAGGAACATGAACAGCTGGGTTATGAGCGACTTGTTGCCTTGTTGGAAAAAAACAGGACCCTTCCCATTGACAGGCTGATCGCTGCAATGGCGAGTGAGATTACGGCCTGGAGCGGCCAGATGTCTGCTTTTGATGATTTGACGCTGGTAGGTCTTGAGGTCATCAATAATTAAGTATGGCGAGATACCAAAAACCACCCGACCCACGACAACCCCAAAATGATTTGAACAGCCCGCGTACGCGGCGGCAGCGCGAAAACAACCGGGAACCGATTCCCTGGTTGTGGCTGGGAATGGGGGTCGTCGTCACGATCATTGCCATCATAGTGGCAATATCTTTGGCAAACGCCTTTCTGGAACGAGCGCCGTTAGTGACTTCACTGCCCACGCCAACCATCATCCGATTGACCGCTCCCGCAACGGCCGTTCCTTCCCCCACCTCCCTCCTGCCATCACCCACACCTATCCCAACCTTCACCCCCCGGCCAACGCCGGATTTATCCGTAGTGCCGGATGAAATCACCGTTGGCTTCTATGCCGAGGTAGCCAACACCGACGGAATTGGCGTCAGCCTGCGCGGTGGCCCCAGCACCGATAACAGCCGATTGCTGACAGTTCCTGAAGGAACGATTGTGTTGGTCGTTGATGGCCCCCATGAGGCCAACAGTTTCACCTGGTGGCAGGTGAGGCTCGACGACGGCACAGAAGGGTGGGTGGTCAGCGACTACGTGATTCCGGCTGCGGAGCCTGATGTTGGGGGAACGGTAGAAGGTGATGAGGAGTAGGAAGAAAAGAATTAAAAGGAATTTTTAGAGTTCAGTGGCTAATTGGCTTTCTTCTTCGCGTATTTCTTCCAGAATGGCTACGGCCGACTTTGCCGCCGGATCACTTGCGTGAAGCAACTGCCCTAATTCCAAAAGCTCCTCCCATTCCTCCATTGCCCATTGTTTTCCCGTATGGTTTTTTGGTTTCCGCTCACTCATTTTCTTTGACACAAATCAGCTCCAAACAATTGATAATTTAACTACAAGATAGCTCCAGAACTGTACCCTGTCAAGGCAAAAACTGGCGATTTTACTCGCCTTTAGAACAAGAATTCTGTATAGTTATAGTTGATGAAAACACAATACAAATTTGGGTTCATATTCCTTCTGGTTTTCCTTCTTTTCCCATCCCTGGTTTTTGCCCAGGATGAGCCAGCCCTGAAACTTAGCCTGAGCCGCGATAACGGTTACGGATTGGGCAGCCAGATGCAGGGCCACTTTTCCTACCGCGTTACCGGCCCCGATAATCTGGTTCGGGTCGAGTACCTGATGGATGGGGAAGTTATTGGTGAGTCAACCGAGCAACCATTCCGTTTTCGATTTGTCACCGATAACTTTGAGCTTGGCTCTCACCAGATGTCGGCCGTTGGCTATACGGCCGATGGACAAACCCTTGAATCCAATACCATCCGAGGCGAATTTGTCTCCCCCCAGGTAACCAATAAATTTCTTTTTGGTGTCATTGGCTTTGTTGTCGTAATCGTCCTTGCCCGTTTTCTATTCTTTAGAGACACCTCTGGAAAGAAAAAGAAAGGGTATGGGGTCTTCGGTGGAGCGGTTTGTGCCAACTGCGGACGGCCGTTTGCCATTCATTGGTGGAGTCCGCACCTGTTGACTACGAGATTTGACCGCTGCCCTCACTGTGGCAAGTGGCAGGGGACTCGGCCCGCAACGCCAGACCAATTAGCCGCAGCGGAAGCCCTTGAGGCCGAACCCAATAGTGAGCCGCTTCACCCCGAAAGCGAATTGGAAGCCGAGGAAAAACTTCGCAAAAAACTGGACGATTCCCGCTACGAGGATACGTAGGTCGGATAAGTGACAGGCA
>JBAPRX010000548.1:0-3762 GCA_049281335.1 Promineifilaceae bacterium (SeqCode) | reverse complement strand
AACCCATTAGAGCTTCTACACGGTCGTCGTCCCAGGAGAGGAAGTCGCCGCTCCATTCTTTGGGGGCGTGGAGGGCGAGGGCGACGAGGGCGCGGGAGGGTATTTCGGGGGGAAGGAGTTGGCCGTTTTGGTGGAAGCCGATGAAGCGTTGGTGGTCGGCCTGGATCATGCCGCTTTTGCCTTCGCTGCGGATGACGGCCTGCATCTCGGTGTCCACGATGCCAGGGCGGACGGCCAGGGCGGTGATGGCTGGCTCTTCCAGGGCAAGGACGCGGGTGATCTGGTTGAGGGCTGCTTTGGAGGCGCAGTAGGCGGCCCAACCGGCTGTTCCTCTGGTGGCGGCGCCGCTGGAGATGTTGATCACTCGGCCGTTTTGCTCTCGCAGATAGGGAATTGCGGCCTGGATGAGCATTAATGGCCCCAGGAGGTTGACGGCGAAGTTGTACTGCCAGTCGGCAGGGTCTGTTTCGGCGATGGGGCTGATCGGTTCGAGGATTCCGGCGTTGTTGATGAGGGCGTCAATTCGGCCGAATTGGGCGATTGTTTGTTCAACCAGTGCGGCGCATTGAGCCGGGTCGGAGACGTCGCCGGGAACGACCAGCGCCTTCCCCCCACCCTGTTCGATTTCGGCCGCGACTGCTCTGAGCGCATCCTCTGAACGGGCATTGATCACGACGGCGGCTCCTTGTTCGGCCGTTATCTTTGCCATCGCTGCCCCAATTCCCCGTGAAGCGCCGGTAATAATTACTGTTTTGTGAGTCATAATCTATTTGCTCCGTTAGAAAATATGGTAAAATGACGCAGTGTGTTATGAGTGCGAGTTGCAAGGTGCGAGTTGCAAATGGCAAATGGCAAATGGCAAGTTGCGAGTGAAGGCGTCAGTTACTTCTTACTGACTATGGGCTACTGACGACTGACTACTGAAAGTAGGGGTAACATGAACAACATAAACGGTCATCAAGATCAGATTTTTGACTATGTTATCATTGGTTCTGGCTTTGGGGGTAGTGTCAGCGCGATGCGTCTCTCTGAAAAGGGATATAGTGTCCTTGTTTTGGAACGTGGCAAACGGTACGGGGCCGAGGATTTTCCCAAGACCAATTTGAATATCTTTAAACATATCTGGCTGCCTGCTCTTCGCTGCTATGGTATCTTAGGCATCAATTTCTTCAAAGACCTGATGGTGCTGAATGGCAGTGGGGTTGGCGGCGGCAGTCTGGTTTACTGCGCCACGCTTTTACAGCCCGGTAAGGAGTTTTTTGAAGCTGAAGATTGGCGCGGGTTGGGGGATTGGGAGGCGGAGCTGCGGCCCCATTATGAGACTGCCCGCCGGATGTTGGGGGTGAATATGAACCCCAAGCTGTGGCCTGCCGATCTGATGCTTTTGGAGGTTGCCACGGAAATCGGCCGAGAACATACTTTCAAGCCGACCCCGGTCGGTATCTTCTTTGCCGAAGAGGGGCAAGAGGGGCAAACTGTTTCTGACCCCTATTTTGGCGGTGAAGGGCCGGACAGGGCGGGCTGCATTCACTGCGGCGGCTGTATTGTTGGCTGCCGCTACAATGCCAAGAACAGCCTGGACAAGAATTATCTTTATTTTGCTGAGAAGAACGGGGTGGAGGTCTGGCCTGAATCGAATGTGACGGATATTCGGCCGTTGTATGGTTCGCAGGCTGATAACGGCCGTTATGAAATTGAATTTGAAAAGACGACTGGCTGGTTTATCAAGCCTAAGAAGGTTGTCCGGGCCAGAAATGTCGTCGTTTCGGCCGGGGCATTGGGAACCAACAACCTGCTGCTGCGCTGCCGCGATGAAACTCATTCTTTGCCTCAACTGTCGCCTCGCCTGGGCGAAAAAGTTCGCAGCAATAGTGAAGCCTTGATGGGCGTGACGGCCCGCGAACAGGATATTGATTATTCACAAGGTATCTCCATTACCTCTCACTTTTGGGTGGATGATGTCACCAGCGTGGAGCCGGTGCGTTATCCGCGTGGCTCTTCTCTGATGCGAAATCTGGCCGTGCCGTTGGTCGATTTGAGCGGCGGGGCTTTGCGGCGTGTCGGCCGTTTTATTTTGTTTGCAATTAAACGGCCGAAAGATTTCCTTAAGGCTCGGATTTTGCCTGATTGGGCGGGGGACAGCACGATTATTCTGGTTATGCAGACTGTTGAGAATCGGATGCACCTCAAACTCGGCCGATCGGTCTGGACGCTCTTTCGCAAGGGGTTGGTCAGCGACCGGGATAAAACGCTGCCCATTCCGGCCGTTATTGATGCCGGTCGGGCTGTTGTGGAGCGGTTTGCTCAGAAGATTAACGGCATCCCGCAGTCAACGATCCATGAGATGCTGCTCAACAAACCTTCAACGGCCCACATTCTCGGTGGTTGTGGCATTGGCGAAGATGAGACGAAAGGTGTTGTGGATACTGATCATCGGGCATTCAACTATCCTGGTCTTTACGTGGTGGATGGCTCTGTGATTCCGGCCAATCTTGGGGTCAACCCCAGCCTGACCATCACGGCGATGGCCGAACGCGCCATGAGTCATATTCCTGCGAAGGCAGATTCGGCCGAACAGCCCGCCTTGATCGCACCCCCAAACCTGACTACCAACGGCCGTTCCCACAAAAACAGTCTCAAACAACCTGCTCTTTTTGCGTTGCTTGCTGTTCCCCTGGCGGCTTTAATAGTTAAACTCATTTTGCGAAAACAATAGATTCACCGGTAGTCCACAGCGCATCCAAACTACTTGCCCACTTTCCCAATTATGTAGTCTGACAAACATTGGATACCAGAATAATTACTGCTACTATTAGCATGAGGAAACATAAAAAGTGAGTGAAGGTGTTTTGATCAGAATCCGTCGTGCTGTTCGGGAACGACAGTACCAGATGACGGATCACGCCCTGGACGAGGCAGATGCTGATGACCTTACCCTGGATGATATACGAAATGTGTTGTTGAGTGGTGTTCTTGATTCGACTTACACGGACGATCCACGGGGAGTGCGCTACGTGGTTCGCGGCGATGTGGATGAGAAAGAAGTTGATGTGGTTTGCCGTTTTCAGAGCGACGGCAGGCTGCTAATAATCATCACGGTTTATGTAGTAGATTGAAGGTGAATGATGAGTAAACGTAATTACCCTTGTGAATTTTGTGACACCAACCAGCCACAGGAAAAAAAACTTGTAACCGTCACTCGCCAGCGGCAAGGACAGTGGTATATCTTCGAGAATGTTCCCGCCTGGGTCTGCCCAAATTGTGGCCACCGTTATTTCGATGTGGAAGCGCTCGAAGCAATGGAAGAACGGATGAAAGTGAAACCAGAGGATGCTCGCCAGGTACAGGCCTGGGCTATTTCCCTGTCCCCGATGGCAGGGTAAGAAAGGGCGCTTCTTCAAATAATTAATTGTCGAATTGTTAAATTGTTAACGAAGATGTGTACTAAGGAAGGCGTCTCATGAGTAGACAACGAGAATTTTTGACCTGTACCAACCCGGCAACCGGGGAACTGATCGAACAGGTTCCCATCTCAACGGCCGAAGAGGTTGCCTGTGCTTATGACGCGATGCGACAGGCTGCGCCGCTGTGGGCCAGCAAGCCGGTTCGGGAGCGAGTTCGTATCTTGCGGAAGTTTCAGGAACTGGTCATTGACTCCGTTGATACGATCACTGAAACCATTAACAAAGATACGGGTAAAAGCCGCCAGGATGCCCTCATTGAGGTGATGATGACGGCCGACCGCCTGCACCAGTATTACAA
>JBAPRX010000547.1:0-5277 GCA_049281335.1 Promineifilaceae bacterium (SeqCode) | reverse complement strand
TCTCAACACTGGCCGGTGAAAATGCCAATGGTACCTGGAATTTCTGTGTGTCTGACAATGCTGGTAGTGACACGGGGACAATAACCTCTTTCACAGTGAATATTGCCTGTGACGTTACGAATCCACCTGCACCGTCTCTGGCTTTCACGAAGACAGTTGGAACCGATGCGAATGCTTGCGCCACAACGGACAGCATCACCATTCCGGCTGGCCAAGGTGGCACGGATGTGACCTACTGCTACTACATGACCAACACAGGTAATGTAACCGCCTCATTACATACAGTTACAGATGACCAGTTAGGGACGGTACTTGGCCCAGGCTTCCCGGCTACTGTTGGCCCTGGTAACAGCGCCTGGTTCACAGTCACGACGCTTATCACCCAGACAACTGTCAACTCTGCAACCTGGACCACGACTGATGCACAAGGCGGTAATGCTGCCTCTGCTTCTGACTCTGCAACCGTAACGCGAGGAGCACCAACTGATGTCTCCCTCAGTTCCTTCGGGTCAGATAGCTCTGCACTCTCCCCGATGTGGCTGGCAGCGCTGTTGGTAGTTATTCTTGGTTTCGGATTTGTCCTCCGCCGCAAAATGGTCAGAGAACAATAATCTAAACCAACCTATTTAAAACAAAAAAAGGCGTCCTCAGTAAAGAGGACGCCTTTTTTTTATCTCTAATCAGGAATTATGGGGCTACTCGGCCGCAACGGCCGTTTCACCCATCTCCCCTTCCGGTTCCTTCTCGGAACGAACCACCAGAATCGAACAATCAAGAGCCAGAGCAGCAACAATACCCAGCGCCGCATACACCGGAGCCATCACAATGCTGGCCCCAATACCGGCCAGGCCAAAGACCAAAGGAATCTCTACCAATACCTTGTCATTCCGTTTGATAATGATACGGCGAACAGTGGCTTCTTGAATTAACTCTTCAATCGTTGCCATCATTTCTTCCCCGGCTACTTTGAATTCTTCGGTCCATTCCCGACCGTTTTGACCAGATGTTTCTTCACCTGCAATGTCTTCTTCATCAATGTGAATCTTTTCTTCTTCAGTCATGTTAATTTCTCCTATATTTATATATCTGTAAGGGCGAGGCAGATTGAAGCGCTTTTCCAGCTTTCCCAACTGGAAAGCCCTTTTCCAGAGGAAAAGCCACTTCCGCCTGCCTCGACCCTACGAACGGTTTTTCAAAAATGTATATACACCCAGGCCAACCAGCAGCAGCGGCCACCAGCCACCCAGGCTGTTGAATACAAGCAGTTCAAAAAAGACGGCCAATCCCATAAAGGCAAAGACCATCACCCTGATGAAACGATGACCATTTTCATGTACGGTACTGTCGGGATCGAAACGTTCCATATACATCAATCCAACAACCCCGGCCGCGATCACCAGCGGCCAGACATAAGCCATGCTTTCAAAGTGATTCACCAGATTCATCAGGAACATCAAACTCCCCAGCGCAACAGCCATCGCTCCCGGAATAGCCAGGAAATTCAGGATGTTATCACGCTTTGATGTTGACTTATAGGCCGGTAGGAGCATTGCCAATCCCGGCACAACAATAAAGGCGGGCCATAAATAATTCATCAAGTTGATGTGAAAGAAATTTACAGCCAGCAGACCCAGTCCAGCAACAATCAGGCCAACGGCCAACCAGGATGGTTTTTCTAATTGTTTGCCTGTCTGAGCTTTGAAAATTGATTCTTCGGACACAAATCACCTCCGTAATAAGATTTATCACCCCATTACGGAAGGCAAGTGTCAAAAGTTGCAGCGTTGTGAAAGAGATTAACGAAGTATGAATCGCTACACAACGGCCGCTTCTGGTTTTTCGGCCGGAAGAAATTCGATTTCCAACATCCCTTCTACAAGACGGCCGCCACCTGCCTTCATCTTCGCCAGAACCGTCGGCAGAATCATCTCCCGCTTGAAGTTCCCAATGGTAATGAACATCTCATCTCCCCGTTTTCGCAAGCGCACATCGGTGCTCTTGACAAAAGGCATGGGTATTCGCAGCAGGTATCGGCCGTCTTCCTGTTCCACAACCTCTTGCAAAATACCCTTGTAAAATATCTGACAGGGGTCTTGTTCGCCAAAACAGTCGAGAGCCAACTGGGACAAAGAATCCAGCCCAACGACCTCATTGGAATAATAGGGAACATACCAAAGAGGCAGCGGCTCGAAATTATTCTGAATCATTTCCAGGTATTTGGCCTGTACCTCGCGCCGGTTCCGAATAAACTCTCCCTCGTCCGCCATTTCCGGCAGCACCCGGTTCACCATAACGCTGTCAACAGGATAGTTGAACAAACCGAGATAACTGACGGCTCGTTCCGCTTCCCGCATCACCATCTTTTCAGGAATAACAACCACCCGGTAACTGGCAATCTCTGGATTGCTCAATGTCTCTCGCAGTTCGGCCGTTGCCTCATCCAGTTTATTGAGTGCCTCTAAAACCTCGGCCGGCGCTTTCAGAAAACGGCCGGCAAAGGGGGCCAAAGCCTTCACAACACCGCGTTCAAATCGGGAAATATGACCGGCATACCAACGAAAGGTATCCGGTATCGTCAACAAACGAATTGTTTCCCCGGTCGGAGCGGCATCAATGATAACCCGGTCAAAATTCCGTTCTTTAGCCTGCTTGTTGATATGAAGCAGGCTGACAATCTCATCCATACCCGGAATGGCTGAAAGCTCATCAGCGACCACCCGTTCCAGACCGCCAGAACTAATGACGCTGGAGGCAAAGGTTTGTAAAGTATCCCAATAGTTATGAATATCAGCCACAACGCTGATCTCTTGTGCCCAGAGATTTTCAGCTACCTCAACAGGTTTGTCGCCTAATGGAATATCGAGCGAGTCTGCCAGACTATGAGCAATATCGGTGCTGGCAACCAGCGTCTTATAACCTAGTTGAGCGCTTCGCAGCGCCGTTGCGGCCGCAATTGTCGTTTTTCCAACTCCGCCCTTCCCTAAATACAGAATAATCCGCATCAATTTCTCCTCATTAGATGTAGTTTCGCTATTCGGATGCCTTTACGTAAATACCCGTCGTTATGTCGCATCCAGTTGGTCTGAAACGAATTGTAACGGGAGTCAATGTTTCTGCAACGGGGCGGTTTGATACAATGATAGTGAGAATTTGCTTGCTTAGGACTAAGTTCGCCGAAACCCGGCAGTTGAAACTCAGGCAGTTGCAAGTTCAGTTGCCAAATCAAATTTCGACCAACAGGAGGAAGTATGGAAAATCACGAACAAGAGGACATCGGTGTTGCTGAGGAAGAGGTTACTGTTGCAGAGGCTCCTGCTCTACCTGACCTGTCAAGTATACCGGCAGGCTTTAACAAAGGGGTAAGTGACTATTTTAACCATTTTGTGATGGTTGCTGACGCAAAGGCAGGAGCCTGTCTTGCGGCCGATTTAGCAATTGTCGTGGCGGTTGTGTCGTTTGAATATTCCAGCCCTTTAACCCGTCTCCTCCTCGTCTTAGCTCTAATATCCTTTGGACTGTCCGGTATAGCATGTGGAGCCGTGATTTTTCCGCGATTGCCCAGAGGAAGCAACGGCGTGATTTTTTGGGAGGATATACGCAGCTTTCCAAGCCTGGAAGCCTACTTTGAAAAGCTGTCAACATTGACGGAAGAGACAATTACCAAAGGGTATGCTGAACAGAACTATTTGGTAAGCAATGTGCTGCATAAAAAGCATTATTGGCTCCAAAGAGGGATCGCTTTATTTGGTATCGGCGTTGCCATTTCACTGCTTACATATTTATTGTTGGAAGTGAGCTAGTCGCAGCAAGGTATAGACAAACGGCCGTTTCAGACCAGAAAACAACAATTATCGACGTAATCCAAGCAGCTTCCTTACCGCCCCCGTATTCTGTTTCTTCCCGACGTCCCGAAGAGAGTGGGCGATCTCTGTAAAATAGCTGTGCGCTTCTAGAAATTCCAACTGCTTTTGATACCATTCATACACCGTCGTTGGTTCGCCAAATGAGGCCAACTCCAACCGAAGACAGTAGCTGGTGATGAAAAAATCATCCCGGCCCAAGGAGTCCAGGTCGGCGTCACACATGACCTCTTCCAAATAATCATTTGGCCTTTGAGGCAGTTGGGTTGCCATGATAATCCGGCCAATCCGCTCTATCTGACCAGAAGAATAGCCAAAACCAGGCAGCACATCGGCCGCAATTTCAACAGCTATTGGCTCATTAACATGATATTGCTTGAGATAGCCGCAATCATGATAATAAGCGGCCGTTTCCAGCAGCAGCAGATCCTCCCCCTCAATTCCTGCCAGTCCGGCATGGTTTTTGACGGTTGGGACAACATCATTCGCCGTGTGGCCAACGCCATGATAGTACAGGTTAGGCGGCAGCAGCCGGGATAATTCCTCAACGATATAGTTCCTGGCACCGGTAAAATCTAATGTTGTCATATTTAAGATACCGGGCAACCCCCTGAAGCCTGGCTGCCGCGATAAGCCCGATCCTAGCCGAGAAACGGCTCCGGTTTCAGAAGAATCTTGCGGACACCAGGGCGTGAAGCATGGTCAAAGGCCATTAACCCATCTCGAAGTGGATACTGCGCTTCAATCAATTCCCGAACAGGAATTCTGTTTTCGGCCAATAACCCAACAGCTTTATCAAAAGGGCCGCAGCGAGAACCGACAACGGTAATCTCATCCACAACCAGTTTAGTCAGGTCTACGGTCGTCGTTCCTGAAAATGTACTCTTCATCACCAGCGTTCCCAACGGCCGAACCAGCCGCAGCGAATGAACCAGCCCATCCTCATTACCGGTTGCCTCAACAACCAGATCAAAAGCGTTAACTTTTGCCTCCGACACCAGCCCGGTCGCCAGACACAATCTCTCCGGCAAGACCAGGGAGGCTTTATGATGGCCAAGCATCGTAACCGGGACACCCGCATCGGCCAGAACCAGACCAGCCAGCATCCCCAAACGACCAGGGCCAACAACGGCCGCTTTCGTCGCTGGCGAAAGAGAAACCTGTTCTCGAATATGAAAAGCCGCCGCCAACGGTTCGGTGAAAACAGCCATCTCATCCGGTAAATGATCAGGAACAGCAACAAGGTTTCTAACCGGAAGCGTGGCATAGTCGGCAAATATGCCATTGTGGTCAATAATGCCTAACACAGTACGGTTAGGACAATGTTCCGGGCCATCAGTTTTACAAACAGCACAGTTTCCACATCCCAAATTAATGCCACCAACGACCCGTTTACCAACCCAGGAGGGATCGCTGT
>JBAPRX010000546.1:0-21451 GCA_049281335.1 Promineifilaceae bacterium (SeqCode) | reverse complement strand
GGCCCGACATGGAAACAGACAACTGGGTCGCAAGAGATGGTCTGGTGATTGTGCCAAAGAATGCAATTATTCCTGATGGGAGTGTGATTTAGAATAAGGGGTCAGGTAATTTTGTGATCAGATAATTTGAAAGCCGATTCCGGTCAATTACCCAATTGCTCGATTACCTGCTATCGAACACTTTAAACGGCTACTTCAATGTCTCCGCCACCCATTCGGCCGCGTCATTGGGTGTATTAAATTTCTGGTCCACATGTCCATGTACCTGAACGACCTTCTCTTTCAGGCGAATGACTGCCGGGAACCAGCCAGCTTCAGGAACCGGCGGCCGAACAGCGCCGCACAGTCCTCTATCTACCTGGCGTGGGTACTGCCAGATAACCCAGGTATGAAGTTCGGTGAAGGTCAAATCCGTTGGTGCGTCGAGTTTGAGCGTAATCGAGTCAACCTGTTTTGTTAAATTGGCCATTTAAGGTATCAACGCTTCAAGTGCGCTCTCTCTATTCAAAAAATTCTCAAACAGAAAATCCGGCTGGAATTGGTTCAGGGTACTACTTGAATAACTTCCGCTGCCGACAGCGACGACTCTGGCTCCGATTGTTCGAGCGCAGGCAATGTCGGCCGGAGTATCTCCGATAATCGTCGTATTTTCTCCGTGAAAGAGGAGCTTCGTCAACTCGGCCGCCCGGCGCAGGGCGAAGGGTGGCAGTTGGTTGCGATCCTTGTGGTCAGACCCATAAGCTCCTACCCGAAAAATAGATGGCTCAATACCGGCAGCCGCCAGTTTGAGGGGAGCTGTTCCCTCGATATTACCGGTCAGAAGTCCAATGATAACATCTTTTCGTGCTAATAGTGCTTCAAGAAGTTCTGGAACGCCGGGACAGGGAAAGATGCTATTATCGGAAAATATTTTTTGGGCGTGAAACATCATACGCTCGTAAACGGTTGGCAAACACCGGTCAATTTCTGACGCTTTCTTCCCGGCAGCGCACATTAAGTCACTGATAATTAAAGGATCCGTTTTTCCAGCCATATCATAATCATCATATGGCCCGGATGTGCCGAAAACATCTTCCAGTGCCTTAACAAGGACACTTTTACCGGCACCATTGCTACGGAGTAGCGTTCCATCAATATCAAAGAGCAATAATTGCATACTAAAATTCAATGCTATGCTGCAATCGCCGCCATGTCAAGTAATTTTTTAATATTCGTCCATCCCCGCCAGCTTTCGGAAGGCATTGCTCTAGGCGGCACTGCCGATCCAACTGCTATTCCACGCTGATTCAAAACCGCCTTAATCGCCCCAATACGCACCTCAGATGGAATCAGATCCAGAACTTGGTTAATGAGTCGTTGCAGCCGCCGAACCTCTGATAAATCCCCCTGGCGAAAGGCTCGCGTCAATGCCACAAACGGTTCAGGAACGGCCGTTGCAAAGCCGCTGATCAACCCACTGGCGCCTAAAGCCAGCAGTCCGGCAGCAATTCGTTCGTTCCCAGCTAGCACCATCGTCTCGGCCGATCCTGCATCAATTAACGCCCGCACCATCTGGGCGTCTGGACGGCTGCACTTGACACCGGCAAAAGAGGGGATTTCCGCTGCCATCCTTCCCAACAACGCCGGAGAAATGCCATTCACCGCCATATGAGGGATGTCATAAGCCAGCAGCGGCATCTCCGGCACGGCCGAAGCGACAGTTTGGAAATAATAAAAGAGCGCTTCGTCCCCCATGCCATAATAGAAAGGGGTGACGACAACAACAGCCGCCGCCCCAACTTTCTGGGCATGGCGGGCAAGCGCCAACGTTTCGGTGGTGGTATTCGTTCCAGCATGGGCTACAACCGGAACACGGCCGTTTGCCACCTTCAGCGCCCGTTCAAGGAGTTTTATCCGTGCTTCTTTGCTCAACAGGATACCTTCACCGGTCGTGCCGCCTACAAACAGACCATTTACCCCGGATCCAATAAGAAAATCGGCCAGACCAGTAACCCCATCGAGGTCGGGCGTCGCGCCGTCTTCCTGCAAAGGCGTTGCCATCGCAGGCGTTACCCCTCCTTGGATCTGCAGCCGTAATTCTGCGATCTTATCTTTTACAACCATCTAATCTATTCCTCTGCGTCTCTGGCCCATTGGGTCTTTGCGTTAATATTCTTACAAATACTCCTGCTCAACTTCAGTCAGCACTTTCTCGAAAATATCCAGGCCTTCATTCACCAGGTGACGAGGAATATTGAGCGGCGGCGTCATCCGAACCGAATTCGTTCCACAAGGGATCATCAACAACCCTTCCTCGAAGGTACGTTGGATCAACGCATTTCGAAGCTGTTTCGCCCGCCTTTTCGTTTCTCTATCCCTGACAAATTCGATGCCGATCATTAAGCCGTGTCCCCGAATATCCCCGATAGATGGATGGCGACCGGCCAGTTCCGTCACGGCATCCAGAATATATTCGCCCGTCTCGTGGGCCTGTTCCAGCAGCCCTTCTTTTTCGATGACGTCCAGCGTTGCCAGAGCGGCCGCACAGGCGATTGGGTTGCCGCCAAAGGTGCTGCCATGCGCCCCAGCCCCCCAGATATCAATAACTTCATTCTTTGCCAAAATGCCCCCAATGGGCAGGCCGGAGGCAATGCCTTTGGCAAAACAGAGGATGTCCGGCTCGACTGCTTCATGTTCAATCGCCCACCATTTTCCGGTTCGGCCGATCCCGCTTTGAATCTCATCGACAATGAGCAAAATGCCATACTTATCACATAAGGCCCGTAACTGTGGGAAGAAATTAGGCGACGGAACCACGTAGCCGCCTTCTCCTTGAATCGGCTCAATTAGAACTGCTGCCACATCTAGGGGAGAAATTGTCGTGCGGAACAGTTCGTCTTCTAAATAATGGATAATCGTATCGCCATAACTCTCTCCCGGCTGCATCGCAAGCATCGGCCGATACGGGTTGGGGTAGGGGACATGGTAAACGCGAACGGCCGAATGATAATACTCTCGCTGCACAACCTTGCTGGCTGTGAACGAAAGAGAGCCAAGCGTTCGGCCGTGAAACGCACCGGTAAAGCCGATAAAACGGTATCGCTCTGTCTTATACATTGCCAGCTTAACGGCCGCTTCGACCGCTTCCGTGCCCGAATTGCCGAAATATACTTTGGAGCCGTTAATCATGGGGGCAATAGCCTGGAGCCTTTCGGCCAGTTCCACCCCCTCTTCATAATAAAAGTCCATCAGGCAAATGTGGGAAAATTTTTCAACTTGCTTTTGAACCGCCTCTACAACGGCCGGATGGCTGTGTCCCACATTCATCACCGCTACCCCCGCCATAAAGTCAATGTAACGTCGGCCGTCCACATCCCAAATCTCAGCCCCTTCCCCCTTTTTGACAACGAGAGCGTACTCCCGCTTATAAGTCGGGGCCAGACTTTCCATGTCCCGCTCAATGATCGCCTGACCTAACGGCCCGGCACCGTTCAGATTGATATCCATATGTTCCTTCCTCTAATATTTTGCTGGAGAGGTGTTTGTGTCGTTAGGGAAGAAACGAAGTAACAGTGCAGGAATTGGGTAATAGGATAATGATCCGATTTCGGCTTATTACCCGATTACCAATTACCAATTACTGCTTTAGCCTCAAATCTACACAAACCACCTATCCAAATGTTCCTATTCTGGCTCAATGCTAAATGTGAGCGGGTATCCCTCCAGGCTGGCGGCGAAATGAGCCTGACCCACTCGTCTTTCTGCTTCACTTTTTGGTAAGACCCGCACCAGGGCGGCCCCTTGATTATGGGCTGTCCGGGTTACATGCTCTGCATCCGGGGGACTGAGATCGAAGAACCGGATCAGAACAATAATGACAAAATCGTAAGGGGTAAAATTGTCATTATGAACAATTACTTTCCAGAGAGATTCAAATTCCTCTTCAACGACTGTATCTTCAACAGGCTCAATTTCGATAGCCGGTTGGATGAGATGTCTAACACCCATGATGCCGGAATTATAGAGAGTGGCTCAAAGGCGGGCAAGATTTGGGGGAGGGAAGAAGAAATAATGAATGGCGGTGTCCTTTACCGCCATTCATCAGCGGTGTCCTTTACCGCCTTTCATCAGCGGTGTCCTTTACCGCCTTTCACCCATTAATTATTATTCCCCTCTTCCTCTGGCTCCTTCAACGTTATCCGGCGGTAAGCTTCAGCATATTTGAAACCCACCTTCTTACCCGTTTCACTGTTCCACCGTTGAACCATCTCCGTCGGATCCCACTCCCCAAACTGGCTTTTGTGCTGCTTTAACGCTTCCAGCCGAATATCCATCACTTCGGTTACATCAACGAAATAGTTGGCCGCGCTGCCGGAATGGGTCACATAGACGTAGTTGGCCTTATGAGGCGTCAGTCCTTCCGCTTCCATTTCCGGGTAGAGCAGGTGCATTTCGGATGCCGGGAAGACAGCTTCGATAGCTGCTTTGGCAACCGCCCGGTGGTCGGGGTGGTTGATGTAGTCATCAGAGACAAAAACGGCCGTCGGGTCTGTACAAACCACCACATTAGGCTTGTGTTTTCGGATCAGCCGCACTAACTCCTGCCGCAGAGCCAGCGTTGCTTCAACCAGTCCGTCATGATAGCCCAGGAAAACACACTCCTTCACACCGGCCACATCGGCCGCTGCCTGCTGCTCTTCCCGCCGGGTCTGGATTAGTCGTTCCTCAGTCATGTCTTCTTCATGGCTCCCAACGTTCCCATCCGTGACCATCACATAGATTACTTCGCCGCCTTCTTTAGCCCACAAAGCGGCCGTTCCACCCGCCGAAAACTCTATATCATCCGGGTGGGCAAAAATAAACATTGAACGTGGGGGAATGTAGGTCTTACTCATTGGTGCCTTCTTCTATTTGAGATGCTTCAGCTTCGGCCGTTTCCTGTGCTTCACTTTCTTCGTTAGGGTCTTTCAAGGTGATTCTGAAAAATCGTTCGGCGTGCTTGAAGCCAACCGATTGTCCCAGTTCTGCACTCCAGGTTTTCATTCGTTCGTCAGGGTCCCAATCACCAAGCTGGCTGACGTGCTGGCGTAAGGCTTCGATTTTCACCTCAATTGTTTCGCTGACATCCACAAAATAATTCGGTTCTTTCCGAGGATTGCTGATGTAAACATAGTTGACCTTATGGCCTGTCAGCCCTTCGGCATCTAAGTCAGGATATAGTAGGTGCATTTCAGCCGCGGGGAAGGTGGCATCAATAGCGGCCGTTCCTGCTGCCCGATGATCGGGATGGTTAATCCGGTTCTCATTTGGGAAAAATTGGGTCGGGTCGCCACAGACAACCACATTCGGCCGATAGGTCCGAATCAGGCGAACCAGCTTTTTGCGAAGCTCAAGGGTCGGCTCCAATAGCCCATCATGATAACCGAGAAAAATACAATCTTTAGCCCCGGCCACTTCTCCGGCAGCCCGTTGTTCACGGCGGCGAGTTTCAATTAACTTGTCCATCGTCATCTCTTCATCGTGGGTGCCGACATTGCCATCCGTAATCACCACGTAAATATTTTCACAGCCATGTTTTGCCCACAGCGCAGCAGTTGCCCCGCAGGAAAACTCAATGTCATCTGGGTGAGCGTAAATCATCATGGCCCGTTCGGGAATATATGTGTTCGTCATGTAATCTCCTTAATTCTGTGAGTTGTTACCCTATTATAACTGAGGGGAGTGATTATCGGGTAGCCCTTCTTACCAACTTATATAGTTGTGATATAATAAGGACCAGTCACTAATGTAATGACAAAGCTCCTACAGTTTCTTTCATAATTGATACTGTGGGAGATTCTTTTACCCATAAAGATTCAACAATGATTTCCCCAAAAGTGAGATTGTGCCGAATATTAAAATGGTGCAACCTGCATGAAGTCACTTTCGTATATACAAACCAATAAAATTACCAACCCGAAAAAAGGAAAATAGATGAGTGATTGGTATAAGACTGAAGTCCCTAAAGTGCTGGAAACCTTGTATACAGACCAGCAAAGCGGGTTGCCTTCAGCTAGGGTTCAGAAACGGCTTGAGGAGTATGGCCCGAATGAGTTAGTCGAGCGCGGGGTGAAAAGTCCCTGGCACATTTTGTGGGAGCAGTTAACTGGTATCCTGGTTGTTATTCTAATTCTGTCCGGTATCGTCTCCGCCATTTTGGGCGAGGTCGAAGATACCATCGTCATCCTGGCAATCGTCGTCATGAATGCGATTTTGGGCTTTTCCCAGGAATACCGGGCGGAGCAGGCCATTGCGGCTTTGAAAAAGCTGGCTGTTCCAACAGTCAAGGTTCGACGGGATGGGGAGGTACAGGAAATTTCGGCCCGCGATCTGGTTCCTGGTGATGTTGTCATTTTAGAGGCCGGAAACAAAGTCCCGGCAGACGGCCGTATCATTGAAAGCATCAATCTTCGCGTGGAGGAGGCAGCCCTGACCGGCGAATCAGAGCCGGTTGAGAAAGTTCCCGGTATCCTTGAAGGGGAAAACCTTCCCTTAGGTGACCGTTTCAATATGGTTTATATGGGTACGGTCGTTACCTACGGCCGAGGTCTGGTTGTCGTCACCGAAACAGGCATGAACACCCAGTTGGGCAGCATTGCTGAGATGATCCAATCCGTTGAACGGGATCAAACCCCCCTCCAAAAACGGCTCGACAGCCTCGGCAAAACCCTGGCCTGGGCCACACTGGCTATTATCGCTGTCGTCTTTGTGCTTGGTTTGGCGCGTGGCGCAGACCTGGAATTAATGTTCCTGACCGGAATTAGCATGGCCGTTGCGGCCGTTCCTGAGGGACTTCCCGCCGTTGTAACCATCACGCTGGCGCTTGGTTCCAGGCGAATGCTACGCCGTCATGCCCTCATCCGTAAACTCCCGGCTGTTGAGACGCTCGGCTCCGTAACCGTCATTTGCTCCGATAAGACCGGAACCCTCACTGAAAACCGGATGACCGTCACCGTTCTCGATGTAGAGGGAGATACCCAGGATGTGGAAACCCTCACGTCACACGGCGTTCCCGTTCTCGATGCCGAGTTTAATTCAAAGATACACCCACCGGTTAGAAGTCTGGCCTTATTATTAAAAGCGGCCACCCTCTGTAATGATGCCGTTCTGCAACCTTCAAAAGATGGCAGCGGTGATTTAAGGGCCATCGGCGATCCGACCGAAGGGGCGCTGATCGTGGCCGCTGCCCAGGCTGGCATTATCAAAGCGGAAATGGACGAGCGCTGGCCTCGAATTGGAGAAGCGCCGTTTACCTCCGAACGAAAACGGATGCTGACCCTTCATCGATCCGCGATTAACCCCATGGAATCAACCTCGCCCTGGCGAGACGCCCCTTATGTGGCTTTTTCCAAAGGAGCAACTGACAGCCTTCTGGATATAAGTCAGTCAGTCTGGGACGGAGATAAAATGGTTCCGCTTGATGAGGATTATCGGCAGCGAATTTCCGATACAAATGCGGAAATGGCGGCGAAAGGACAGCGCGTTCTGGGCGTTGCTTTCCGGCCGGTTAACGAACAGCCGCCTCGTGGTAAGGAAGAGGAGCTAGAAAAAGATTTGATCTTCATTGGGCTGATAGGCATGTTAGACCCACCGCGCCCCGAAGTAAAAGAAGCCGTTGTAACAAGCCGTTCGGCCGGAATTCGGCCGGTGATGATAACTGGCGACCACCCCTTGACAGCCCTTCGCATTGCAGAAGAGCTGGATATTACCCACAACGGCCGAAAACTGACCGGTCAGGAACTGGCCGAACTATCACCAGAAGAGTTGAAGGAACAGATCGAAGATGTCTCCGTCTTTGCCCGCGTTTCGCCCGAACACAAGCTGAATATCGTGAATGCGTTTCAGGAACTGGGCGAAGTCGTCGCCATGACCGGCGACGGGGTCAACGATGCCCCAGCCTTGAAGAAGGCCGACATTGGCATTGCAATGGGGATAACCGGCACAGATGTTTCCAAAGAAGCGGCCGATATGGTTCTTATGGATGACAACTTTGCCACCATTGTGGCTGCCATTGCCGAAGGCCGCACCATTTACGACAATATCCGCAAATTCATCAAGTATATTCTTTCCAGTAATACCGGGGAGATTTGGGTGATGTTGATCGGCCCGCTGCTGGGGATGCCGCTGCCGTTGATGCCCCTCCAAATCTTGTGGATTAACCTGGTAACGGATGGCCTGCCGGGGCTGGCGCTGTCCGTAGAACCGGCCGAACGGGGAACAATGAAACGAGCGCCCTTCCATCCCAACGAAAGCGTATTCAGTCGTGGGATCGGCCGTCAGATCATATGGGTCGGTATCTTGATGGGGTTGGTGTCCTTGGGACTTGGTTTCATTGAATGGGAGATTGCCAACCGTCCAATGGGGGAAGGATCGGGTAGTGTCTGGCAGACAATGGTTTTCACTACCTTAACGCTGGCTCAGATGGGCAACGCTCTTGCAATTCGTTCCAACCGGGACTCTCTCTTTAGAATCGGCATCTTTTCCAACAAGCCAATGGTCATAGCAGTCGTTTCAACCTTACTGCTTCAACTGGCCGTTATTTACTGGAAACCGCTCCAGGGCTTCTTCTCAACCGTTCCTCTTGACTGGGAACATTTGGTTGTTAGCTTGCTATTGAGTACCGTCGTTTTTTGGGCTATTGAAATAGAAAAATGGTTCCTCCGTCGTCGCAGTGATGTTGATTGATACCCACTGTCACCTTGATTTTGATCGCTTTGACGAAGACCGGGAGGCCGTTCTTGAACGAGCCATTGCCGTCGGCGTTGAGCGCATCATTGTTCCTGCCTTAGACCTGAAAAACTGCCCGACTGTTCTGGCATTGGCGGACCAGTATGAACAGGTGTATGCGGCTGTTGGCGTTCATCCCAACTCTTCGGCCGAATGGCAAGACGACTGGCTGGAACAGATTCAGCAGTTCGCCCGCCATGAAAAGGTCGTTGCTATTGGCGAAATCGGGTTGGACTATTATTGGGATGACTCGCCTAAAGAGGTTCAGCAGCGGGCGTTGGCAAGGCAGCTAGAACTGGCGGAGGAGCTAGGGCTGCCGGTCATCATTCACAACCGCAATTCCGATGAAGATGTGCTGCGGCTGCTGGCCGAGTCGCCACTGAAAGATCGGCCGCAGCCAGGTGTTTTGCACTCCTTTTCCGCCCCCTGGGAAACGGCCGAAAGCGCCTTGGAGATGGGGTACTTTCTCGGCTTTACCGGTCCTGTCACCTACAAGAATGCCAACGAGTTGCGTGCCGTTGTTGCCAAAGTGCCGCTTAACCGTATCTTGGTTGAGACAGACGCGCCCTTCCTGGCCCCGCAGCAGCATCGCGGCAAGCGAAACGAACCGGCTTACGTCGCTTATGTTGCCGAACGGATTGCTCAGATTAGGGGGTTGACGGAGGCCGCAATCGCCTGGCAAACGACCGAAAACGCCCGGCGCTTGTTTGGGGAAGACCTTGCCTGAACCACCCATTGAGTTATCCATCATCATCGTTAGCTGGAATGTACGCGATCTGCTCCAATCCTGCCTGACTTCCATTGAGGCTGGGAAGGGAGGATTGACCGTTGAAACCATTGTCGTTGACAGTGGCTCTTCAGATGGCAGCCCGGAAATGGTGCGAGAACGGTTCCCCTCGGTTCGCCTGATCGCCTGCCAGGAAAATGTTGGCTTCCCCAAGGGCAATAATATTGGGCTGGCGGAGGCCAACGGCCGTTATCTGCTCCTCCTCAATCCAGACACCGAGATTGTCGGCCAGGCCCTCTCCACAATGGCTGCCTATCTGGACGCTCACCCCGATGTCGGCGTCGTGGCCGGACAACTGCTCAACCAAGATGGTACGGTGCAGTCCTCCCGGCGGCGTTTCCCTACCGTCGCCACCGCCTTCTTTGAAAGCACCTGGCTCCAACCGGTCGCCCCAAAAAGTATTCTGCGCCGCTATTACGTTGAAGATATTGCCGATGATGAAACGGCCGATGTAGATTGGGTCAAAGGAGCCTGTCTGATGACCCGCAAGATCATTCTGGATCAGGTCGGCCCCCTGGACGCCGACTATTTTATGTATTCCGAAGAGCTGGACTGGTGCAGGCGCATCAAAACGGCCGGTTGGCGCGTGGTCTATTTGCCGGAGGCGAAGATCATCCATTATGAAGGCAAAAGCAGCGAACAGGCGGTCACGGCCCGCCATATTAATTTTCAGCGGGCCAAGCTGCGCTACTTTCGCAAATATCATGGGGTGGCGATTACGTTTGCTCTCCGCATTTTCTTGCTCGTGAACTATATCTGGCAGTTGGCGCTGGAAGCCTTCAAAGGACTGGTTGGCCACAAAAAAGAGCTTCGCCGGCAGCGCGTCCGCGCCTATTGGCAGGTCATCCGTTCCGGCCTGAAGCCAGCAGGCTATTAAAAAGACGACTGACTGTGTGAGGTGACAGTCACTTCTTAATGTTTGCTATTGTCGCACTACCTCTAAGGAAAGTGACTGTCACCTGAATCGTTACTTACCTGCTTCCCTTTGCACGAGTTTTTTTCCTACATGGTAAATAGCTCGAACTGTGCTGATTATTATAAGATGACACCACTTTACCCTTTGCGTCCTATGCGCCTTTGCGTGAGCTATTCCCTATGTCTTTGAAGATTGGACTCGTCACCGGCGAATACCCGCCGATGGAAGGGGGCGTCGGTGCGTTTACCCGCGAATTAGCCCAGGCGATGGCCGCCCAGGACCATGAGATTCACGTCATCACCAACCGCAAGGCACGGCCGTCTTCCGATGACCGTCGTTGGTGGCTGTTGAACGATCCCATCGAAGTAGAGTACGGCTATCTTCACCCCCGAATGCGCCGCTGGTGGTGGCCCGATATGAGTACCATCGCCGACCTTGTTGTCCGACACGATCTTGATGTCATCAACGTTCAGTACCAAGCTGCTGCCTTCGACATGCACATCCCTGCCATTAACTTCTTGCCCTGGCGTCTGCGAGAGGTCTGCAAAACGGCCGTCACCTTCCACGATCTGCGCGTTCCCTACCTTTTCCCCAAAGCCGGACGGCTCCGGCAGTGGGTTGTTCGCCAGATGGCCCGTTTGGCCGAAGGCGTCATTGTCACCAACCGCGCCGACCAGGAAGCCCTGGTCGCTGCCGGGCTGTCCCCCCAGGAAATTTGCCGCATTCCCATCGGCAGCAATATTACTACTCGCATCCCGGAAGCGGCCGAAATAGCGGCCGTCCGGCAAAGCCTGACGCTGGAACCCGATGATCTCCTGCTCGGTTACTTTGGCTTCCTTAATGAAAGCAAAGGGGCCGATACCCTGATCAATGCGGTTGCGAAGCTGGACGACCATATTCGGGATCAGCGCATTCATCTCATCTTCACCGGTGGACAAACCGGCAGCAGCGACCCCGACAACAACGCCGCTTTCCTGGCGAGACTAGAGAGGCTGGTTGCCGGTCTGGGGCTGGCGGAGCGGGTTCATTGGAGCGGTTTCCTGCCCGACAAGGAAGTGTCTACCTACCTCCACGCCGCAGACCTGATTGTCATGCCCTACAAAGATGGCGTTTCCCTCCGTCGGGGAACCTTAATGGCTGCCCTGGCACACGGCCGTCCCATCATCACTACAGAACCGGCCGTTCCCATCCCCGAACTGTGTCACGGGGAAAATATCTGGTATGTACCGGTTGAAGACGCATCCTCCCTGGCCGCCGCCATTGCCCACCTGGCCCAAAATCGCTCCCTGGCTGCCCAACTCGGCTCCGGCGCGGCAGCGGCGGCCGACTTATTCACCTGGGACAAGATTGCAAAGCAGACGGCCGACTATCTGGCCTCACTGAAAGAGGGTTGAAGTTATTTGTTTGTCAGTTCAAATGATTCAAGAATCTGGTCTGCTTGTTCCTGGATAGTTTCAGGAATCTGAATTGATTCGTAATCAAAGCGATTACTTTCGAGGCTAATCACAAAAACGAGGTCGTTTACCTCAATTTCCCCCGCACTATTATAAAGAACTGCCTTGTCCTTTCCCTGATAGACCAGGACATTCTTGACTAACGCTTGTCCAAGAAAAGTAACCGTCCCCCTCATTACCAGGTCGCCTGCTGGAACCCCTGTTCGTACTAACTGAACATCTTCTGTAATTTGCCTAACGCCAATCTTTAAAGATATAGAAAGGCCTTGAACTGCAACAGCAACCTTGTTTTGTAATTCGATAGGTGTCCAATCAGTTGGATAATAAAATGAGAAACCGTATACGTTGTTCTCATACTTGAGCCACTCCTCATGAATTGGTGTTGGCGAGACTATGGGTTCTAATGTATGGGTTGAAAAGGGCGAATTAGAGGGCGTATTTGTTGGAGCAAGGCTGGTTGCAGCGAATGCGATGGTCGGTGTTGGTGATAATGGCGTCCTGGTAGACGGAACAATCGTCGTTCTAGATTCGGTATCTTGACAACCTGTTCCGAAGACAAAAACGATAATAAAGATAAAAGTTGTTACACAAACAGTTAAGACGTTCCCCTTATTATTGAGAAATTTTTTAGGCATATCGGTTTTTTCCACCTCAAAAAAGATAAATGATGCTATGTCTTCATCTAAGGGATCTCTTAACCCAGTATATCTATCAATAATTTAACTTGATAGTGAAATTTATCGCATTTGAAAACGAAGTTTGTTACCTTGCCGTTACGTAACTGTTAGGCACACTCTTTTTTTTGCTCACCTTGCTCACCTTGCTCACCTTGCTGCCTCGACCGTTTTAAATCCATTCGCAGAATAAGCCGGTTGGCGAAATGGAAAAGGGCGTTAGAATCTTTTCCCTATGATTACTGAAAAGCGATTATTAGCCATTTTGCTGCTGCTCTTCCTCCTCTTGGGAAGCGTTTACGCCCTGACTACGCCCACCTTTGAAGCCTCCGACGAACTCTGGCACTATCCCATGATCCGCCATCTGGCCGATGGCAACCCGCTTCCCGTTCAGGTCTTTAATCCAGCCTTAGCCGGTCCTTGGAAACAGGAAGCCAGCCAGCCGCCCCTATATTACTATGTCGGCGCAGCCCTGACCTTTTGGATTGACGCTTCCGATATGGAAACCGTTCGCTGGCTCAACCCCCATGTAAATAACGGCATCATTACGGCCGATGGCAATACTAATCTCGCCATTCACGATCCTTTCTTAAATCCCTGGCAGGGGACATTACTGGCTGTTCGTATAGTTAGATTGGCCTCTGTCCTGATGGGCGCGGCTACTGTCTATCTAACCTACCGCCTTGCCAAAGAAGTGGCTCCAAAACGGCCGGAAATTGCAATTGGTGCCGCAGCCCTTGTTGCCTTTAACCCCATGTTTCTTTTCATCAGTGGGGCGGTCAACAACGACAATCTCGTCATTCCCCTGGCAACCCTGGCTCTCTTCCTCATGGTCCGGTTGGTAAACGGGGCAGGGGAAGTGCCGGAAAATTCGGCCGACGATCTATCGGCCGTTCCCTGGCAAAAGCTCATCTTATTAGGAATTGTTATTGGTCTGGGCGCATTGACCAAGATTACGGCCGTCGGCCTCCTACCCCTGGCCTTTGGTACACTCTTTATTCGCCGCTGGCAATTGTCCAATAGGTCTGTCTCCATTAGGGATTTAGCCTTGCTGTTGTGGCAGACAGTCGGCCGTTTTCTGGTTATCCTTCTGCCCGTTCTAATCATTGCTGGCTGGTGGTACATACGCAACATCCAGCTATATGGTGATTGGAGCGGCTGGAACGCCTTCATTGCCGTCCTCGGCCAACGGGCGCATCCCGCCTCCCTCGCCCAACTGTGGGGCGAACGGTGGGGCTTTATGCTGGCCTACTGGGGCTTATTTGGCGGCGTCAACATCCCCATGTCCACCTGGATTTATCACCTGCTTAATTTGGTCGTCATCCTTTCCGTACCTGGCTTTCTCATCTATCTCGTCCGAGAACGTAAACGGGTCATTGCGGGAAACGGCCGCTTTAATTACCAATTACTAATCACTATTATCTTCGACACCGCTGCCCAAAATTTCGCCCTGATCATTGCCATTCTCTGGTCCATTGCCGTTGTTGTGGGCTTAATCCAATGGGCAACGACAACGTGGTCATCTCAAGGGCGGCTGGTTTTCTCGGCGATTGGCACCCTCAATATCTTAATGGTTGTGGGTCTGGTTGGCTGGCTGCGCCCTCGAATAGCTGCTATCGTTGTGACTACCCTGGCGGGATTCCTATTAGTGGTTTCGGCCGCTGCCCCTTTCCTCTGGATCCGACCTGCCTACCAGCCGCCGGAGCTTCCCGTACCGGCTGATTTGAACATCGTTGACCGGGATTTTGGGGGCAAAATGCGCCTGATTGGTTATACGCTTTCGGCCGAAACTGTCCAGCCGGGGGAGACCGTTGACCTATATCTGGTCTGGGAAGTATTGGGCAGAATGGATCGCAACTGGAGCGTCTTTGTCCATCTGGACGATCCGGTGCTGCAATCGCCCGTTGCCCAGCGTGATATGTACCTCGGACAAGGGCTGCTGGCGACAACCCTGCTCCAGCCAGGCCAGCGCATTGTCAACCATTACCGGCTGGCACTTGAACCCACTACTTATGCACCCAGCACACTCTCCCTGGTAACGGGATTGTACGATTACAATTCGGCCGAACAAGAGCGTCTCCTGACCGGCGATGGCTTCGATGCCGTCGAATTGGATACCCTGCTGGTTGAACCGCTGCCCGGCGAGGTTCCTAACCCGGTCAATATCAACTTTGAGAACCAGGTGGCCTTGGTCGGCTATGATGTCATGCCGCGCCGGGTCTTACCCGGTGAAATGGTAGAGGTGACCCTCTACTTTAGAGCCTTAAAAGCCCTGGACACTGACTATACCGTTTTCGCCCAGATCGTTGGGGAGGATACAACCCGCTGGGGCAGCGACGACCAATTTCAGGAAACCAGCCAATGGCTTCAGGGGGAAATTACGGCCGTTAAATTAACCTTGACCCTCAACGAAACGACCCCCGCCGCCGTTTATCCCCTCATCGTCGGTCTCTATGTCCAAACGGCCGACGGCAGCTTGAACCGCCTCCAAATAATGACGGCCGAGGGACGATTGACCGACGATTTCCTGGTGCTTACCAGAGTACGGGTTGATTAGCACTGACAAAGTGATAAGATTTAATCATATGCAGCAAGACATGTCCTCACCCAATCTTACCAATTCCTCCTGGTTGATTGGCCTGGTAGCCGGGCTGATTGCCATCGTAGGTGGGATTATTCTGGCTGTGGGTGGGCCAATTGCGGCCGTTGCTGTGATTCTGGCAATTACGGCCGCTTTTGTTGTCTTACAGAATCTCGAACTTGGCTTTTGGGGCATCATTGCCGTCATCACCCTGCTCCCCTTTGCTACTGTGCCGGTGGACATCGGCCTGACGCCGACGCTGTTGGACCTCGCTTTAGGCGCGACGATTGGCGTCTGGGCCTTACGCATCGTGACCGGTCGCCAACGCACGATGCTGACCACCCCCATCACCCTTCCCCTGGTTATCTTCATCGTGGTAGCGGTTTTTGCCTTTATCTTTGGCATGAGCAACGGCCCGCTGACTTCCAATCTACTCCGTCACTTCGCCGAATTGATCTTGAGTCTGGGTTTTGTCCTGATTGTCATTGATTTCTGCTCCGAATGGGTGCGGGTGGAACGGTTGGTCAAGGTGATTTTGCTGACCGGGGCAGGTGCGGCCGTTATTGGTATCGTCTTATGGGTGCTGCCTGACTTCACCGCCAATGACATCTTGAATGTCTTGCAGCGGGTGGGCTATCCTGGCGGCTTCGTCATTCGCTACATTGAAGAGAATCCCGCACTTTCAGAGCGGGCTATCGGCACCTCGGTAGACCCCAATGCGTTGGGCGGTTTGCTGTTGATGATCGGGGCATTGGCCGGGCCGCAGTTGGTCGCAAAACGGCCGACATTCCCCCGCTGGATCATCCTCGGCATTATCGGCCTGATTTTCCTCTGCCTGGTTCTAACCTTCTCCAGAGGCGCGATGCTGGGATTGATGGCGGGGTTGGGCTACATTGCCGTTTTGCGCTACCGGCGTCTGATTCCCTATCTGGCGGTGGCCGGACTGTTGTTTTTGCTGCTGCCTTTTACTCAGGACTATATCGGCCGCTTTCTGGAGGGTGTTCAAGGGACTGATCTGGCAACCCAGATGCGTTTTGGCGAATATCGGGATGCTTTTTCCCTGATAAGCCGCTACCCACTATTCGGGGTTGGTTTTGCCGGATCGCCAGACATCGATCTCTATCTTGGCGTTGCCAGCGTTTACCTGACCATCGGGCAGCAAATGGGATTTCTGGGCCTCTTTTCGTTTGCGGCCGTTATTCTGACAGTTTTCGGCTACGCCTATTTTAACCGCCAACATTTCAAGAGAAATGTGCAGATGGACCCTGTCTGGTTAGGATTGCACGCGGCCGTTGTTGGTGGCCTTGTGGCCGGTGTCTTTGACCATTATTTGTTCAATATTGATTTTCACCACGCAGTAACGGTTTTCTGGTTTCTGGTTGGATTGGCCGTCGCAACGACCCGCCTGGGCAGTGTGGAGGCTAAACAAGGAGCAAGCAAATGAATCGGTACCTGGTATTTGTCATCATCGTATTGTTGGCTGCTGCAATGGCTTGTGGCACGCAAGGGGGAACGGCCGATCCCGGATCGGGCGGCATATCACCAGGGGGAGGGTCCGATTCCGACCTAAATGAGTCTCCTCGCATTGGTCCAGGTGCAAATCTCCCGCCAACCTGGACCCCGGTCCCCACCGTCCAATCGGTGACACCCCAGGTAGCCGGGGAAGAGGGTGCAACGCCCGAAGCGCCCAGCGCGAATGGGCAAGAAACCTATATCGTCCAACCGGGCGACACCCTGGCCGAAATCGCCGCCGCCTATGGGGTTTCAGTGGAAACGCTGGCTGCTGCCAATAATATTGAAAATATTGACATCATTGAGGTGGATCAGGTTTTGGTCATCCCCCGGTAACGGCCGTCAACGATACGGCCCTTTTTAACGCACCACCTAAATTAAAACAAAAAGCCCGCGTTTTAAGCGGGCTTTTTTTCCATATATATATTGTAAAGCGACTATCTGACGGTTAAATGGTAGGCAGTGCCTCTTCCAGTTCATCGGTCTCACCAGTCGTAATAACTGTATGAGAGTCGTCTTTTTCAAGGTGGAGGGCTTCTGCATCCTCCGATTCGGCATCCACCAGGATAACATCGCCTGGTCCGAAACGACCGGACAAAACAGCATCGGAGAGCTTGTCCTCAATCGAAGTTTGAATCAGACGGCGAAGCGGCCGTGCACCAAATTCGCGATCATAGCCGTGTTTGACCAGCCAATCTTTCGCCGGAAGTGTCGCTTCAAGCGTCAGCTCATGTTCGACAAGCCGTTCGTTTACCTCGCCCAGAATAATATCCACAATGGATCGGATATGTTCGCTGGACAACTGCCGGAAAACGATGATGCTGTCAACGCGGTTCACAAACTCTGGCCGGAACATCCGCTTCAATTCCTCCATCAGCTTCTTCCGCATTTCACCGTAGGCTGCTTCCTCTTCGACAGCGTCGTCTCGTTGGAAGGCAAACCCCAGATTCGGGCCGCGCTTGATTGTGTCAGCCCCGACGTTAGAAGTCATAATGATGATGGCATTGCGGAAATCAACCTGATGGCCTTTCGCATCGGACAGATGGCCTTCTTCCATAATCTGGAGCAAAATGTTGAATGCTTCGGGGTGGGCCTTTTCGATTTCGTCAAAGACCACAATGGAATAAGGACGACGGCGCACCGCTTCTGTCAACTGTCCTGCATCCTCATAGCCAACATAACCGGGAGGCGAACCGATGAGGCGGGAAACGTTATGGCGTTCCATAAATTCGGACATGTCCAACTGAACCAGTGCATCTTCGCTGCCAAACAGGAATCGAGCCAACGTTTTGGTCAGTTCGGTCTTGCCGACGCCGGTTGGGCCTAAGAAGATGAAGGAGCCAATCGGCCGTTTGGGGTTTTTCATCCCTGCTCTTGCGCGGCGGACGGCTTTCGAAATGGCCTCAATGGCCTCATCCTGCCCCACAATATGATTGCGGAGCTCGTCTTCCATGCCTAACAGGCGGCTGGATTCTTCTTCGGTCAATTGAATGACAGGTATGCCGGTCCACATAGAAAGGACTTCGGCAATATCTTCGGCCGTTACCTGGAGACTCTCATCCACTTCCGAACCACCGGCGCGAGACTGGTCCAGCTTCCGCTGAACTTCCTCTTCTTCTTCCCGGATTCGGGCTGCTTCTTCGTAATGGCCTTCTTCCAAAGCGGTATTACGCTTATCACGGAGATCACGCAGTTCGATATAAGCTTCGCGGATGTCTTTCGGCTGGTTAGCCCGGTATAGACGCACCCGTGACGACCCCTCATCAATCAGATCAATCGCTTTGTCTGGCAAAAAGCGTTCGGTGACATAGCGGGTAGACAGTTGAACGGCCGCGTTCACCGCTTCATCCGTGATAATTAAGTTATGATGTTTCTCATAGGCAGATTTTATGCCTAAGAGGATATTGATAGATTCATCGGGGGAAGGCTCGTCAACCCGTACAGGTTGGAACCGACGTTCCAGGGCGGCGTCGCTCTCAATATGTTTGCGGTACTCGTCCAGGGTGGTGGCCCCGATACATTGCAACTCGCCACGCGCCAGAGCCGGTTTAAGGATATTGGCTGCATCTACAGCGCTTCCAGCAGAACCAGCACCAACAAGCATGTGAACTTCATCAATGAAGAGAATGGAATCGCTGGATTTTAACTCTTCAATAACGCGTTTTAGGCGTTCTTCAAACTGTCCCCGATACATCGTTCCGGCAACCAGGCTGCCAACATCCAGTTGCAGAACTCGTTTGGTATACAGCACTTCAGGAACCTGTCCATCAACGATCCGTTGGGCAAGTCCTTCAATGATAGCCGTTTTGCCGACACCCGGTTCGCCGATGAGGGCCGGGTTATTCTTGGTGCGTCGAGCCAGAATCTGGATAACACGCTCAATTTCCGTTTGACGGCCGATAACGGGGTCTAATTTTCCATCTTCGGCCAGGGCGGTCAGGTCGGTTGCCAATTGGTCTACAAGAGGTGTTTTGCTCTTTTCGCGTTTGCTGCTGCGTTTACTAGCTGGCCTTTCTCCGGCAGTCACAGGACTTTCCTTTAACATTCGTCTGGTATGACGCCGCACCTGTTCCGCGCTGACGCCAAATTTCTTCAATACTTCCATTGCCATGCCTTCGTTCTGGCGAACCAGTCCGAGGAGTAAATGTTCCGTACTGATATAGTGTTGGCCCATACGGCGGGCTTCGTCAATGGCAAGCTCCAGAATACGTTTTGTACTTGGAGACAGGTCTATCTTAGTAAAAGGCGTGCGTGTGCCCATTCCGGCCATACGCTCTACCATCGCCTGGACGCGGTTTGATTCCAGACCTAGTTCTCGAAGAACCCGGCCCGCAACGCCGCCTTCTTCGCGCAGCAGCCCAATCAAGACATGCTCGCTGCCGATATAACTATGGTTGAGCCGCTCAGCTTCTTCCTGGGCAAGGCTCAAGACACGACGTGCGCGTTGGGTAAAACGTTCCCAGTTTTTAGAATTCACGGTCAAATACCTCGGTTTTATTGCGGGTCTAGAGCTACCCCCACATAACCCTGAAACCGCGCTATATAACTAAACAATTAGGACTCTAAAACAATTTGTTCCTCAGCCATTGCCAGATCCGTTTCAATGAAACGGTCCGAAGCCACCTGCTTTAGACTGAGGCCAAGCTGCCGTTGATCGGTGTCTACCCGGATAATGCGTACAGTAACAACCTGTTCCTTTTGAACGACATCACGGGGGTGGTTTACGCGATCTTCAGACAGCTCAGAGATATGAATAAGACCCTCCAGTTCATATTCGTCGTTGAGGCGGGCAAAAGCACCATATTTGGTAAGTTTGCTAATCGTCACCTCTACAAGTTGTCCCTCAAGATACTTCTCATCAACTTTTTCCCAGGGGTCTGGTTCAAGCTGTTTGAGACTTAAGGCAACACGGCCGCGTTCTCGGTCAACACTCAATACGTGAACCTTGACGGCGTCGCCAATTGACAGTAGTTCCGATGGGTGGTTGACTCGTTTCCAACTTAGCTCTGAAAGGTGAACCAGTCCCTCAAGTCCACCGATATCAACGAAAGCGCCAAAATCAGCAAGATTCACAACCCTGCCTTCACACACATCGCCATCACCTAACTGGCTGAGAACCTGTTTCCTCTGTTCTTGTCGTATCTCTTTTGCGGCTGCCCGCTCGGACAAGATCAGGCGATTGCGGCTCCGATCCACTTCGATAACCCTGGCGATAATTTCTTCACCCACCAGGCCTCGTAGTCGGTCTTCGTTTGAATTGGAATTCACATAACGGCGGTTTGTATCCAGCTGAGAGGCAGGAATAAAGCCGCGAACCATTCCCATTCTAATCAGTACGCCACCTTTATTGTAACCAATGATATTACCCTTGAAGATATCTTGGGATTCATGCAGCTCTTGCGCTCTTTCCCAATCTTCTTCTTCCATAGCCTTGGCATAGGAAAGGATAATATTTCCATCGTTGTCATCCGGGTTCACAATATAGACCGGTATGGTATTACCAACAGCTAAAAGAGACTTGGTTTCTGAATCCATTGACTCCACTTCACTGTTAGGAATGATACCTTCGGATTTGGCCCCAATATCAATCAGGATTTCATTGTTACGATGAGCGACGACCTCGCCCTCCCGAATCTCCCCGGCATAAGGAAAGCTCAGGTCAAAATCATCTGATAATAAAAAACTCATGGGATGGGCATTATCGGCCGCATTCCCTGTTACATTGTCATTCAAAGTAAAACCCCTCTTCTTTTTTATCCCTTTTCGGGAATATGATCGAAAGAATTATACTTAGTTTAGGCGTTCTGGCAATAATACAAGAACGAGGTTCCGGCATCTTGTGAATTTGGGCAAAGGTGATCATAGCTCTGATTTTAACATGAAAAGATAAGAACTTCATCAATATGAAGGAGAACTTAATGGATTCCTTTAAGGATTTTGCCCCTTTTGGGACTTTGGTATAATGCCGGGCCTTGTATAAGAGTAAGAAGTATGCGTGATTTTGAGGAAGAACCGAACGATCAAGAGCAGGGTAGACGCTGTCCCAACTGCGATACCCTGGTATCCTATGAGGCAGATCACTGCCTGATGTGTGGCACTCCAATGGAGCCATTGGGAGAGCCGCCAACGGCCGAACCTGCCGAATCATCTTCCTTACCTACCTCCAAAGAGGAAATGCCAGAGACACTATCGACTGAACCTGCGGAAGTTGAGCCTGCTATGCCTTTGGCTGAACTTGTCGAAGCCAAATTTGTCGAAACCATATTTTCCGAAACTGAATCT
>JBAPRX010000545.1:0-11825 GCA_049281335.1 Promineifilaceae bacterium (SeqCode) | reverse complement strand
GTGATTCCAACGCCAGCTTGCGCTGGAGCCAACGGTTTCATAAGCAATGATCTTATCAATCATTGCTGTTAGCTCTGCCGGGGTTTGGGCGGGCAGTCGTCCTAACATCATTTGGGCCAGATTGCTGCCACTGTCGAAAACGACGTATTGGTTATCAGCGGCGGCTTCTCCCAGAGTCGAGTCTACGCCAGATCGCAGATAGACAGGAACCTGGTTGCTGTTGCCGTTGTTTCCCAGAACATTGCGGTGGTCATAGGAGGCGTCACCGGCGAGAAGGACGTAGTCGCGGTCGCCGCTCCAATTATCGTAGGCGTATTCCAGAAAGTCGTGGATGCCATAGGTGGCATAACGGCCGTAACTAAATTCGTCGAAAATATCCTGAACATAGACGGTCTTTACTGTCAGACCCTGACTGGTGCGTAAGCTGCGAAGGGGGGTTAAGGCGCTGTCGAAGGATGGGACGGTGATGATGATAAGGTCGGCCGTGTTGCTGGGTGTTCCCAATATGCCACTGCCGATAGTATCTTTAGTGATAGCGTTTGGGCTGAGGTAAGCCGAGGTGGTAGACAGCTCGTATTTGGAAGCGGCGGCGATGGTGCGGTTGAAAGAGACATTGCCACTGCCATCGGCCGTTTCAGATTTTACGGTTGGATTATATCCATCCGTTACATCGAAAACATTGACAATTGCGCCGTTTGTAAAGCCGCTGGTAGCGAAGGTATAAGTTCCGGCCGTGTCCTGTCCAAAGGCAAGCCGATTGTTTTGGGCGATAAACTGTCGCCAGGGTTCGATCTCAACCCAATCTACCAAAAACCGCTGACCGGTATTATTCGGATCGCCATCGGTATCCACTGCGGTGATGGTTAAAGTATTAGTGCCGTTTGTCAGGGCGGAAGAGGGGGCATTGCCCTCATATAAATAGTGGGCGTTATTAAGACCAGAGCCTGTGAACTGACCTGTTCCAACCAAAACGCCGTTTAACCGTACCTCAAATTTATGGAGTTCACTTTGAGTAAATCCCCAAAGGTCGGCGCGAAAGGTAAAGTTATAGGTTCCTGTGGCTTTGTTAGTCATCTGGAAAGTGACGTCCAGGTGATTATCCACATTGGGGTTGTTTGGCTCTGCCACAATGGGCGCTTGCCAGTACCAGTGGTCATTCAGATCGGCTTTTGGAATGGAGCTGTAATATTTGGAATCTGTTTCCAGATGATAGTTGGGGATGTAATAAGTGGGGGCGGTTCCGGAGCCGCTGTTCGTTGCCGCCGCCATGCGAAGGCCATTTGCACCAGAAGTTGAATAGGTTAACCAATAGATGTTGGTATCTGTTTCCTGGGTCTTGATGCTTTCGCCATAAAAATTCAGTGTGTCGCCATTATTAAAATTGTTGTCTCCGCCGTCGTTGACCTTGATTCGGATTTCCTGGTCATTGTAGCACATTCGAATTTTGGCGGAGGGAACGCTGGCGGGGAAGCTGCTGTAGGCGGCGGTTAGGTTGGCATGGGAAATGGTGTACATGCCAGTTTGTTTGACGGCAATCCGAAAGGCGTTGGCGTCCATACAAGGAGAGGTTTCAGATAAGACAGAGGTTTCCGGCTCGGAACGGGTGCGCCAGTTGAGGCTTTGTTCGTAGTTCAGGAAGTTCGCCTGGAGAATCTCAGCATATGCACCTGTTTCTGGCTGGAGTGTTTCGACATCAGGACGGCCGTTTGGAAATTCAAAGCTGACTTCAATTTGTAAACGATCGAAGACGGTTAATGTTTCCTGGGCGGGATTCACCAGAATAGGGTTGACTATAACCCAAACCGCTCGTTGATGACGCAAGACTGTTTCCTTACCGAGTGAAACAGGGGCCGCAGGAAAGTTCGCGTCTTGACTGTAAAGTTCTTCGTCAAACGGATAGCTTGTTTCAAAATCTGGGACATAGTCGGCTGATGTAAAGTCCTCGTAGTTATTATTCAATAGGGTTTTCTGAACAAGAGGAGCAACTTTGCCACCGGTTTCCTGATGGTTTTCGGCCGAAACCACCTTCAGGCTTGGTACAGCACCGGGGGGAAGGGCGATCAAGAAGCCCTTTTGAGGTAAATCGGGATGTCCGGCCAAGCCGATGTTCCCATAGCCTGGAATCTGAATTTGATCGTAGCTACCTTTTTCGGTTTCAACGGTCGTGCGGGTAAAGTTAGGAGGGAGGAGTTCAAAAGAGATGCCAGATTCATCTGAATGAAGGAGTGTGATCCTACCGCTTTGCGCTTCCGAAGGCACATCCTGATCATTTTGTTTTGCCCTGGCTTGCAACGGTAAAACAAATAGGAAGACCAGTGCAAATGCAATTGTGAACAATAACGGATTTTTTGTTTGATTGGCGTGACCCATTAATAATTTCCTCGATTCTAATTGAAAAAGTCCCTTAAACAGCAAGAAGGGCCAGATAATCACTTATCCAGCCCTTGCCCACTTATTTAAAAGGGTAGACACCCTCCTAAGAGCTGTATGCAATTGTGCATGACTCAATACCATCTTACAAGGTGTAAGATGATCCCCTCATAAAACTTTTATTCAAATAATAACAAACCGGGTGCGTTGGTTAAACAAAGCAATCGTTTGCAAAAAACCCCTGAGAAATCGCCTTTCGGAGTGAATCTATTCTTTTGTTGACTGCAAACGATTTAGCCTGGATTAACCAACGTCCGGCTACAATCAAAAGATTAGCTATTGGTTGTGGTGCAGTTGTCCCCAGAGCCGGTCTTACCATTGACTGGGTCATTGGTATCGCACATACCAGCAATGCTTTCCATCAATTCACGATGGACAACGGCCGGTTTTTCATAGGGCTTCTTGCTTGGGTTCAATTCTTTCATTGAGATCCTCCTAAATATAGGTATGAGAGTTGAATAAAAATGAAAACGTAAACGAATTAGCTATTGGTTGTGGTGCAGTTATCGCCAGAACCGGTCTTACCATTGACTGGGTCATTGGTATCGCACATACCAGCAATGCTTTCCATCAATTCACGATGGACAACGGCCGGTTTTTCATAGGGCTTCTTGCTTGGGTTCAATTCCTTCATGTGTTCCTCCTTCTATAGAAGACTAAAACATTAATAAAGATTATACACCATTGACCGGTTGCTTTTCCATATAAGCCTGACGACGGAGTCGAGCTTCGCGATAAGCAACAGACGAACAACCAAGCATATCTCCGTCCTCAAAAGCGGCCGTTCCATGACAACGGATGCAAAATTGGCGGAGTTCGCAGGTTGAACAAACAGGCAAGTTCGCCAGATTTAGACTTGAGGTCTCTTCCCAAACCGGCGATTCGAGCCATATATCACGTAAAGGAGTCTGACGCACATTACCAGCAGTAACACGCGCCCCAACACAGGTGTAAATTTCCCCATACGGCCCAATATCAAGGCTGTTCATGCCGATACTGCAAAAACGGAATTCATCGCTTTGCGGATAAAGATGCCAGGTTTCTGGCGAAATTCGTTCACGCAGAAAGCCGAGCAGTTGATCATCAGTCGGCCGATGCTTCAAAGGCGACAAATCTCCCGTATGTTTGGGAATAAGAGTCAAATCATATTGGAAAGAAATTCCCAGGTCTTCAGCCAGTTTTTTCATGTCATCTACCTGGTGAATATTTTCTTTCATAATTGGTGTTTTGATAATACAACGAACGTTGCGTTCTAATAATAACTTAATTGCCCGAATTGTCAGGTCAAAGGAACCCGGCACATGGGTAATACCGTCATGTGTTTCTGCATCAGCCCCATAAACACTCAATTCAACAACAACTGGTTTTATGGCTGCAATCTTATCAGCAATAGCCGGTTTGATCAAGATACCGTTGGTGAAGAAGCGGACGGCAAACCCCTTTTTACGGGCATAACCGGTAATTTCAAAAATGTCTCTCCGTAGGAAGACTTCCCCTCCTGAAAAGCTAATAGTTAATGCACCTAAGTTAGCCAGGTCGTCAATGACGCCTTTGGCTTCTTCGGTTGTCAACTCACCCGGTAATTTGGAGCCAGGCGGAAGGACGTCGAGATAACAATGGGTGCATCGTTCGTTACAGCGATAAGTAATTTCCCAGTGGGCTGATAACAGCCGATGTTCTTTCCGGGTACGACTAACGATATCGTTGTAGGTACTGGTGTTGACGTCCACATATTGGTCAGTCATAAATTATGTTTCCCTCTCCTCACTCAGAATAAAAACCTGACGTTTTTCCAGTTGTTTTATAAATGTGGTGACGTCTTCCTGGGCTTGTTCGGCCGTAACGTCGTATTCCAAAAAGATTACTTCAGCAATGTCTGCTATTGTATGCGTTCCGTCGGCTAATTCAAAAATTCTGGAACCAACAGGGTTAAGAACATTTACTTCACTGCTGTCAGATAGGATGAGCACTGCTTCCTTGTCTATAACCCGTCCAGCGGTTTGTGGATGCGGTTTGGGATATAGGTTTAAGATATTATTCATCTAATAGTACCTTCCAAAAGCCATCGTCGCGTTTGAAATGTAGTTGTTGTACAGGGACGCATTCCACGATTTTACTACAAACCTTCATTAATTGGTCACTTAATTCTTTTTCCCGCACGATAAAGGGAGAGGCAGCAACCAGGTCGGCAATTGCTTTAATGTGCGGAATGGGTTCCAGATAATGGGAGGTGTCCTGACGCAGCCGATACAAGCCCTTGAGAGGTGCTTGTTGATTTGCTCTTGGAGCCTCGGATAATTCTCCTTTGAATGGAACCCCGTGTAGTGTACAGCCAGTTTCATCACAACGAATAATGACCAGATCATCGCTTACAACATGGGCGGTTTTGGATGCCAGGCGAGAAGTTGTGGTTTTCCCGGCCCCGCTAGGGCCGAAGAATACATAGCCTAGACCGTCCCGAATAACGCCGGCCGAATGCAGTAATAAAGCGTCATTTGTGACACAAAGCCAGGCATAAACCGTCCGAAGAAAGTTATCTATGGAAGCGGTTGGATCCATTTCCAGGTAACCTTCTCCACTGATAAGGTCTACCTCACCGCGCTCCTGGTAGGAGCAGTAGACAAGACGATTGTTTTTATAAGAAGATTCAATTACCCAGGGACCTGGTTTTGGTTCAATATAAAGCGCACCCGGCACAATTTTTAAGGTGATTGAGATGTCCGGTGTTTCGTCAGAGCCTAGAAATTCCTGGTAACGTTGTTCTAATTTTTGGGTAACACCTGCATCATTTGTATGTAAGGCAACTACAAAACTTGCAATTTTAATTAATGTCTGGTGTGGAAAATTTCCATTCTTACTCAATAAACTTTCTCCGAAATTGGCTCAACGCAACCATAGTACCATAGGTCTATTGGAGCGTCAAAGATTATCCGCAGGCATTTGCCATCTGTTTCCGACACTTAATAAAACCGTTATTTTCAGGTAATAATTACCTGCCATAAGTTAATAAATCCACTGGCTTTATTGGCTAACCGCCTGCCTTTAATTCTATTGTATCGCTGCGGGTTGTATTCCCGTTTCGATCAACTGTTTCAAGTTGATAATAATAGATTTGTCCCCGTTTAACGCCATCATCTACGAAGGTATGTTTACCACCAACGAAAGGATCGGCCGCAGGTGGGATTAGCTCATCATTAATTTTGACGAACTCACCATTGGCCGAATCTGCCCGGTAAAGGTTGAAGCCAACAATGTCAAGCTCGCTTTCGGTTGTCCATTCGATTGTGAGATCTGAGGTCTGAAGAAGCGAACAACCGACCTGGCTGACGATTAATAGGAGGGAAATGAGGAATAAGTGGATTGAACGCATTTGGGTGATGCTTGATTTCTTTAACACGTGCGGATTGTAAAAAACGGCCGTGAAGCTGTCAAGGTTGGTTTGCGACGGTTGTACCAGTCTCACGATTAACTTATAATTATGTTTACTTCTAATACCTTTGAGGCTTTATCGTTTCGATGAAAATTGCTTTTGTTTCTGCGTTGGATCCCAGCCAGACCGTCCGTTTTTTCTCAGGGATTCCTTACCATCTGTATTGGGCCTTAACCCGGCAGGCTGAGACGATTCCGGTAGGTAGTACGGTCAGCGGCCCGCCCGGATGGTGGCGATTGTATACTCGTGTTTGGGGGAGAGTAACCGGATTGCAAGCTCCTTGGGGGATGCGGCCGGCCATATTGAAGGAGCTAGCTGACAAGACGGCCGAAAAGGTGTCAGAGCTGGACGTGGATGTGGTGTTGACGATAGGGCAAGGGTATCTGGTTTTTTGGAACAGCCCGGTTCCGGTGGCGAGCTTTTCGGACCTTCTTTATGGGTCGGCTTCGGAAGAAGATTTCCCGGAACATCATGCCAAACCTCGCAGGCTTAACCGCCACCAACAGCAGTCGATGAAGGATTATGCTCAACGAGCGATTGATCATGCCTTACACGTATTTGTCACGTCGTCTTTTATTCTCGATGGGGCGAGACGTTTTGGAACGATTATTCCGCCGGAGAAAGTGACTGTTACCCACATGGGTGCTAATTTCCGGGAGATTCCTGTCCTTACAATGCCTCGCCAACAGCCACCTCCGCTCAAACTCCTGTGGGCCAGCACTTCCTGGGAAGGAAAAGGTGGATTGGTAGCGTTGGCAGTGTTGGATAAATTGATTTTGATGGGACTCGACGTTGAATTAGATATGGTAGGGCATATTCCTGATGCACCGACGCATCCGAAAGTTGTCAGTCATGGCTTCTTGCATAAGGATATACCTGAGGAACGGGAGCAGTTGTTGGCGCTATACCGGCAGTCTCATTTGTTGATTTTGCCGACGAGAAAGGATACAACGCCGAGTGGCCTGGCAGAAGCGGCCGCTTTTGGGATTCCGGCAATCACAACGCCGGTTGGTGGGATTCCAGGGATGTTTGGGGAGGATGAAGTGGTGCTGCTGCCTTTTGCCCGTTATCAGGAAGAGGCTCCGGCGGCGATTATGAATTTATTAGAAAACGGCCGTCTGACAAAGATGGCTCATGACGTGCGCCAACGGTTTGAAACAACGCTGAACTGGGATGTCATTGCCAGTAAGATTGTCGCTGAATTGACCGACGCATTAGATATGTAGGGTGGATTGCACCTCATTTTAAGGAGAAAGATTATGAATGTTCGTTGTAATTACTGTCACCAAAGTTTTAACCTGTCGCACGATTTGATGGTACAGGCTGTTGCGGAAGCAGAAGAAAAGCACCAGAAATATTATGGTGTTGAGTGTTACAACTGCCGGAAGCTGGTGAAGGTTCCTCTTGCCCAGTTAAAGCGGGCGCTGCCGCCGGAAGTTGAGGCAGAAGAGGCGGAGGAGTAAGAATGTTTACAGTTGTGGAAGTAAAAAGTAAAAAGTAAAAAGTTAAAGGTTGGAAGTTCGTCGTGACTTTTTAGAATGGTTCAATTTTCAAAATTGAACCATTCTCATCTGATGTAGAGGTGGTGTTCTTGAATGTAGGTCAGGACGGCCAGGGGGATGAGGTAACGGGGTTGGTGTCCGGCTGCCAGCCATTTTCGTATGGCGGTTGAAGATATTTCAATGGTTGGGCCACTGAGTGTTTCCACTACCTGATCAACGCCGGGAACGGAGAGGGAGAGCCGAACCCAATCAACGGTTGTCCCTGGACGGGGTAGAACGGCCAGACGACATTGGGTAATGACCCTTTCCGGTTCGTGCCAAAATGGTAAGTCTCTCAATGAGTCGGAGCCGATGAGCAGCCACAGCGCCACGTCGGGGTTGCGTTTCTGGATGAGAGGCAGCAGGGTTGAGGTGTAGTGGGGGGACGGCCGTTCCGCGTCGGTCATATCCAGGGTGAAGTGGTCGTTATTCCCGATTGCCAGGGCAGTCATGGTTCGACGATGCTGGACGGCCGTAACCGGTTCGTCCGTTTTGTGGGGTGGGTGTCCGGCCGGGAGGAAAAGGACTTTGTCTAATTTCAGGGTTTGGCGGGCCGCTTCTGCCAGCCAGAGATGGCCCAGGTGGGGTGGATCGAAGGTTCCCCCCAGCAGCCCTATTCGCTCCATTCCAGAACCTCATCACCAATATAAACGGTGTCGCCGGGTTCGATACCGGCGTCGTTTAAGGCTTTGGTGATGCCCATACTTTCCAGAATTTGTTGGAAGCGGCGGGTGGTGGCCTCGAACTCCCAGTAGGTCATGGCAGCGATTCTTTCAATGCGCTTGCCGCTGACCCGCCAACCATCCTCCTCCGGCTCAATGGTAAAGACAGTTTCATCCGGTTCGGGACGAATGATGACCATCTCGTCTGAGAAGGGCTTGGGTTCGGGTGTCTCGTCCAGCAGCTTTTTGACCTTGTAGCGTAGTTCGCGGACATTTTGACCAGTAGCGGCCGAGATAGCCCAAAAATCGTACCCTGATTTTGCCATTTGTTCTTTGATGAGCGGTTCCCAGGCAACTGCGTCTGGCAGGTCCATTTTGTTTAAGACGACTATCTGAGGTTTTTCTTCCAGGCGCGTATCATAGAGGGCCAACTCCTGGTTGATCATGGCCCAATCTTCCAGAGGATCGGCCGAACTGCCGTCCAGGAGATGAATCAGGACGCGGGTTCTTTCGACGTGACGTAGGAAATCGTGGCCCAGCCCGGTTCCAGAGGCTGCCCCTTCGATGAGGCCGGGAATATCGGCCCAGACCATCGTCTCGTAGTTGTCTAACTCGACGACGCCCAGGTTAGGCTGGAGGGTGGTAAAGGGATAGTTGGCAATTTTCGGCCGTGCGGCGCTGACGACAGAGAGCAGGGTAGATTTACCCGCGTTTGGAACGCCGACGATGCCAACGTCGGCAATGAGCTTTAATTCCAGGAACAACCAGGCTTCCTCGCCCGGTTCGCCCCGTTCTGCAATTCGGGGCGCTTGATTGGTGCTGGAGGCAAAGCGCGTGTTGCCTCGCCCACCGCGTCCGCCCCAAAAGAGAATGACTTCTTGCTCCGGGCTGGTCAGGTCGGCCAAAAGGGCGTTTGTTTCAGCGTCTCGAATAACAGTTCCGGGGGGAACTTCGAGGACGAGGTTGTCCCCGTTAGCGCCGGTCATCTTCTTGGGACGGCCGTGAACGCCGTTTTCTGCTCTAAAGTGGGTGTTGCGATGGAAGTGAACCAGGCTGTTGAGGTTGGGGTTGACGACAAAAACAATGTCGCCGCCCTTACCACCGTCGCCGCCGTCAGGCCCGCCGCGAGGAACGAACTTTTCGCGTCGAAAACTTAACATGCCGTCGCCGCCATTGCCACTGCGGACGTAGATTTTAGCTTGATCGTAGAACATAGGGAGGAATTTGCTCAGGAGTCGAGCAAGGACTTGAGAACCGCCATGCGGGGATCGATGTCATCCTGTGCGCAGTCGCAGCTTCCCTCATTCAAATTTTGACCACATTCACCACATAAGCCTTTACAGTCCGGTTTGCAAATGGGCTGCATAGGAATATCCAACAGGCTCATTTGCCTGGCTAAAGGAGCCAGGTCTATGAAGCAGTCTTCTCCGACAGAGAATTCACCCGGTGGCGTTGTGCTTGGGGGATAGTAGAACAGGTCATCCAGTTGAATGGTAATGGGAATTTGAATGGTATCCAGACAGCGGGAACACTCTCCTTCGATCTCGCTGTATAATTGGCCGGTGATATAAATGCCGCGTGAGTTTCGGATAGCAGAAAACTTCCCTGTGAGTGGGGTCAGGACAACATCGTCTTCCAGATAGACAATGGGATAGTCCAACTCATATTCGCGGCTGGTTCCTAAATCAGCTTCTAATAGGAAGCCGAAATTAAATTTTAATTTGGCGTATTTTTTCTTGCTCATGTTTACACACTTAAATGATGGCTTTACCAAACAGGCCAAAGTATAACGTATGCCGGTCAGGTCGCAAGAATTCTGATTGATTGTTTATATAGAGAGCGGTAGAGAACACCGCTCGTAATTGGGTAATTGGCGGTAGTGTCAGCGAGCGGACCCAGACACCGCTGGTAATTGATGGAGAGTGAAGAGGTTATGACGAAGGTTGTGTTGGTGGCGACGCATAATCGGGGAAAGATTGCTGAGTATCGGGATATGATGCAAGACCTGGCTTTGGATTGGCTGGGTTTGGCCGATGTCGGGGTGACGCTGGAAGTGGCCGAGACAGGAAAAACCTTTAAGGAAAATGCTGTCTTGAAAGCGGCGGGCTATTCGGCCGAAACTGGTCTGCTGACCCTGGCCGATGATTCAGGGTTGGAGGTGGATGCCCTAAAAGGCGAACCGGGCGTCTTAACCGCCCGCTATGGAGGTGCGGGGTTGACGCCAAAAGAACGGTATGAGCATTTACTTCGGAACCTGGCCGATGTCCCTTGGGAAGCACGAACGGCCCGCTTTCGATGTGTAATCGCGCTCTATAATAAGGGAAGGTTGGTGGGAACGGCCGAAGGAAGCTGTGAAGGGATGATTGCGATGGAGCCAGCCGGAGAGGGGGGCTTTGGTTATGATCCGGTTTTCTACCTACCGGATAGGCAGGTGACGATGGCCCAACTGCCGCCAGAGGAAAAGCACAAAATCAGCCACCGAGGAAGGGCAGTGGCTGGGATTGCGCCGTTGTTGAGAGGGTTAATTGGGTAATTGGGTTAATTGTTATGGCCTCAATCAACGATCCAACCGCAGGTTAGTCATCCACTCATTCGCGTAGGCGAAGCGTTGGTTGACCACCCCTGGACGGCTCGTTAGAATCGGCTTTCATTTATCCATACATCAGAGAGAGGAAAGTAAATTATGAGCCGACTGATTATTGAGGGAGGCCATCCATTAAAGGGAACGATTAAGGCAGGCGGCAATAAAAATGCTGCCTTGAAATTATTACCGGCCTGTATATTGACGGATCAACCTGTTATCTTGCACAACATTCCAGATATTGCCGATGTACGAACGGCGATTGAGATTTTGCGTGATCTGGGGGTTGAGGTGACAGATTTGGGTGGGGGAAGCTGGCAAATCCATGCTGCCAGGATTGACAAGACAGAGATAGATGTGGAATTGGCAGGTCGCATTCGGGCTTCTTTTGTCTTTTCGGGACCGATGTTGGCTCGTATGGGGCGAATTACGCTGCCGGGGCCGGGCGGCGATGTCATTGGGGGACGGCCGTTAGATACGAACATTCAGGGGTTGCAAGCGTTAGGTGTCTCGGTGGAACTGGACCGGGACGGAACCTTTCGAATGGAGACATCGGGTTTGGTGGGCGCAGGCTATTTACTCCAGTCCCAGGCCAGTGTCACGGCGACGGAGAATACGCTCATGGCGGCCGTTTTGGCGAAAGGGGAAACGATCCTCGATAATGCCGCCAGAGAACCTCACACCCAGGACTTATGCTATTTTCTGAACCAGCTGGGGGCAAAGATTGAAGGAATCGGTTCCGGCCGGTTAGTCATTCAGGGTGTATCGCAGTTGGGTGGGGGTGAATATACGATTGGCTCCGACTATATGGAAGTTGGCAGCTTCATTGGCGCTGCGGCCGTTACCGGCGGCGAAATTCGGATTCAACAGGCCAATCCGCGTAACCTCGGTATGCTGGACCAGGTTTACCGGCAGCTTGGCGTTCACTGGGAGGTTGAGGGGGAAGATATTATCGTTCCGGCCGACCAGCCAATGGAGATTGCGCCTGCATTGGGCGGCCGAATTTCCGAAATCAAACCCCATCCCTGGCCCGGTTTCCCCCCTGACCTGATGAGCATTGCAGTGGTTGTCGCCAGCCAATCAACCGGCTCCATTTTGCTGCATGATTGGATGTATGAGAGCCGTTTCTTCTTCGTTGACAAGCTGATTTTCATGGGGGCCAAGATTGTGCTCTGTGATCC
>JBAPRX010000544.1:0-4217 GCA_049281335.1 Promineifilaceae bacterium (SeqCode) | reverse complement strand
CAACACTCCCAAAGCCGGTTTCTAAATCCCCACCGTTTTGGGAAAACATTATTTTGCTGCTAAAGGAACAATTTACAATGAAACGCACAGTTTTTGCTTTAGGGGCGGCACTTGCCCTCTTTGTATTCGCCTTCCTGGCCTTTAGCGCTCTTCGGGGCATTGGGCAGGAAGAACCCGGCGTGATTGCCGAAAACCCGACTGTTGAGGTTCCGTCTGAAACGGCCGAACCAACGACTGTTGTTATCGAGCCGACTGAACCTGTTGAAGTCGCTGAACTACCTGCTTTGCCTTCCCTGAGCAATGCGACGGGACTGGGCGGTGGTTTCGGCGGTGGCGGTGGCGGAGGTGTTGGCGCTACTGGTGAAACTGTTGTCAGTGATAGCGCACCCGCATCTGCACCTGCACCGGAACTGGGTATGCGTATCTTCAATCCGTTGAGTGGAACTGAGTTTATCTTGAACACCACTTTACCAATTGAACCGACCAGCGCCGTTGTTTACCAACAACCATCTAGTGCGGTTTTCACAGTTGACGATGTTTCCCGGTTGGCTGCTCTCTTTAATATGAACGGCCCGGTTTATACGCAGTCCTATAATATTGAGGAAGATTTTGACTGGATACCGCCTGCCGTTTATCAGGTGTTTGATGGTTCTCGCAACCTGTCGGTAGGAAATAATTATCTCTTCTATTATGATGAGTCTGGCAACGTCTATCTTGGAAGCGGCCCTAAACCGATGCCTTTTGAACAGGCTGCTCCGATTGCTGAGGCTTTCTTACAGCAAAGTGGTCTGGTAGATTTCCAATATCGAATGGTCTCGCAGAATGGGTATGATATTGAAGTTCATCGTCTGGTAGACGGCCGAGAAGCAATCTATCCTGAGATTCAGTTATCTGTCAATGACAGCGGTGAGGTATGGTCATTCTCTTACAACCCGTTGAGCGGACTGAGTGAGCTGGCTGATTATCCGCTGCGTTCGGCCGAAGATTCCTGGCAGTATATGCTCGACAATGGCGTTGATTTCCAGAGTGTGTTCTTTAACATCTATTCGAATGATGTCATAGCCCCGGTGGAGCCTGGAGTGCAGGTGAACCCAACTTACTGGCAGCGAACCTTTGAGGCCGGTGCAGAGGTAACGCTTTACTCTTATCCAACTGTCTACGAATCGGTTAGCGGCGATGTGCCGCCCCGGATTCTCCTCGACACCTTCTTGGTGAGCGGCCCAACGGATGAACTGCAAGCCATTGCTGATTATGCTGGCAAACAGATTCATGTCCAGGGTGTTGCTGGCGAAAAGAATGGCAACATCCAGGCACTGGAGCTGGTTAGCTGGGAACCGGTTCAAAAGGATTTCACTTTCCGTGAAGGGACGATGCAGATTACAGATGGTCAGGCGATGTTGGTGACGGATGATGCTGAGGGCTTTATTATTCCCGATGTTCCAGCTGACCTGGATACCAGCAAGCGGATGTATGTCAGCGGCTGGATTGAAGAAAACGGCCGAGGTGAAACCCCTACCTTTAACTGGCAGAGCATGGGCATTATTGACCCGCCGCCGGATGCCGGTGTCGTGGGTGAACCGGAACCGCTTCCGATTGACGTACCGATCAATCCTTTCATGATTTCACAGGTCACGATTAGCGAGGTGAATCTCCAATACGCCGTCCTGTCGGTGTGGGATGAGACAACTCAAAGCGCGTCCTTCTTCTTGCAGCCGGTGTGGCAGTTCAAAGGTACGACCGATACGAACAGCACTATTGAAATCTACGTTCAGGCGATTGACTCGCAGTACATCACTCAGCCTGCCGGATAATGAATGCGAATGAGGGATCGGGGTTGGTTTCATCCCTCCCTCTGAATAATGTTGATACGATAAAGGACCCCGGACTGTGTCTGGGGTCTTTTGTTTCCTCCCCGTCCAACGACAGGGTATTTCTCACAAATTGGGGTCTGTTTTTCCCAAAGGGTAGGGGATTCCCTCATGTATTTACGGCCGTATCTGCTGCACAATAGAAGAAGAAAGCGGTATTGTTAAGTGACCGCCCGCAAATAAAGGCGCATGAATGCGCTGCGGAATGGTGCGGAAGGTTTCGGAGTAAGCGGCCACTTGATTGAATGATTAATTGTTGGCCGCTCACTAATTACCGAATTGATTTACGAAGGAGTGAAATAAAGATCATGATAGGTAAAACGACAAAATACACCAATGCAGAATCACATAACGGCCGTCACCTTGAAACGGCGGACGAAATAACTACTCGGCTGAACACACTATTGGCCGATGAACATCTGTTGTATGTGAAAACCCGCGACTATCATTGGAATGTCCAGGGGCTGCATTTTGTTGCTCTGCATGGTCTCTTTGAACGCCAATATGAAAGTCTAGCGTTGAGGGAAGACATTATTGCCGAGCAGGTTCGTAAGTTGGAGGGGAAGGCAAACGGAACGATGCACGCCTTTTTGGGCGGCACTCAGTTATCAGAAGAACCGGGCCACGATTTAGCGGAGCAGGCAATGATTGGCAACCTGTTGGCTGACCACGAGGCTATGATGGCGCGGTTGGAAGGTGACATTGAGTTTGCTAATGAAAATGCAGATGAAGGAACTGTTGATATGCTTGTTCAGACGCTTCGGGAACATCAGGAGATGGCCTGGATGCTTCGCTCACTAACCCATTCATCAAATTAGTTCTGATAGGTGTACGGAACTGCGTACTACACTGTTAATTAAGAAATCCCAACCTCCCGGAAGTTGTTTGTGAGCAATGATTTAGTGGAAGAAACTTCCGGGAGGTTTTAAGTCAATCTCAAATTGTCACAAGGCTGAAGGGTTTTTTTCTAGCGGCGAGTGATGGGGATAAGACGGCCGGTTCCGAAAGCTTTTTCGCTGACTTTTAGGATGACGCCCATGTGCCAGCGTTTGTGTTCGGAGCGGCGGATGGGGCTGTTGCTCTGGTTTTGGAGGACAAGCTCTTCTAAAGCGGGGGCGACGACGTCGTAATCAAAGGGGTCTACTTGATCGGGGCGGAGTTCGGCCGAAGGCGGCCGTTCTATGATGAAGTCGGGGATGACGCTGCGTTCTGCCTGAATCCAGCGGGCCAACGTGTAGACGTCGGGCTTGGTCAGGTCGGCAATGGGGCAGAGGGAGCCAGCCATGTCGCCGTACAGGGTTGAATAGCCCAACGCCAGTTCTGTCTTGTTGCTGGTGTTGAGCAGAAAGCCGCGCCGGGCGTTGACCAGGGCCATGAGGATCATGGCTCTGAGTCGGGCCTGGATGTTTTCGGCCGTTGTGCCTTCTGCCAGCCAGGGAGCGAGGGTTGTCTCTGCTGCTTCGTGCAGCGATTCTAATGCTACGACTTCAAAGCCAATGCCCAGGTTCTCGGCCAGTTCTCTGGCGCAGTCGGTTGATCGTGGGTCGCTGTAGCGGGAGGGAATGGCGACTCCGACGACATTTTCCGGCCCTAATGCTTCGGCGGCTATGACGGCCGTTATCGCCGAATCAATGCCCCCGGACAGCCCCAAGAAGGCGCGGGCGAGGCCGTTTTTGTGGGAAAAATCTCGAATACCTAATGCCAATGCCTCGAATAGTGCCTGTTGGTCAGTTACAGGATTTGTTGGGGCTTCGGCAGGCTCGGCTGATGAGAGATCAATAACTTCGACAGTCTCTTTGAAACCGGGTAAGGCTGCTGTGATTCGGCCGTCTGCATCGAGGACGAAACTACGGCCGTCAAAAATCAGTTCGTCGGTTGCCCCTACGAGATTGAGGTAGGCAATCGGCCGTTCCTGACGGCGGGCATTGTGGAGGCGGTTGGGGAGAATATGCTGCCGGTATGGGGAGGCGGAGAGGACGATGAACAGCGCTGCCCCGGCTTCCCGCAACTGTTGACCCGGATGAACCTGGTAGCCTTCGTCCCACATATCTTCGCAGATCAGAATGCCAATCTTTTCACCGGCAATCTCGATGGGCGGCATCGGTTTGCCGGGGATGAACCAGCGTGGTTCGTAAAAGACATCGTAGATGGGGAGCAACTGCTTGGTGGCGGCGAGAGTGACTTTTCCATTGTGGAGCAAAACGGCCGCATTATACAGTCCCGGATGCTGCGGCGGCTGGTAATCCCCCGGCCACAAAGTTCCGACCAGCACCGGCGGACCGCTGCGAGTCTGCCGGGCAAGGTCGCTGGTGGCGGCCTGGACCGCTTCGGCAAAGCTGGGGTCGAAGA
>JBAPRX010000543.1:0-3033 GCA_049281335.1 Promineifilaceae bacterium (SeqCode) | reverse complement strand
CCTGGAGGCCCTCCATGGCGGCGATCCAGCTGGTTGCCCACCAGTTTTTAACGAAGATGCCCCGCTTACTTTTGGCTTTGATGCCTTTGTCGGTTTCAATTATTGGTTTGTAGTCGTAATACCAGCTCATGGTGTTTTATTTGTAATTGGGTAATTGGTAATTACCAGTTACTAACTGCCAATTACCTCCAGATTTCATTAATCTTTTCTCAGTCGTACGAGTTCGCGGAGGTCGGCCGTGCTGAGTTCTGTTAGCCAGTTTTCGCCTTCGCCGACAATGCTGCTGGCGAGGGCGCGTTTGTCTTGAATCATTTCGTTGATGCGCTCCTCCAGGGTTCCGAGGCAGACGAATTTGTGAACGAGGACGTTTTTGGTCTGGCCGATGCGGAAGGCGCGATCGGTGGCCTGGTCTTCAACGGCGGGATTCCACCAACGGTCGAAGTGGAAGACGTGATTGGCGCGGGTCAGGTTTAGCCCGGTTCCACCGGCCCGCAGGGAGAGGATGAAGATAGGTGGGCCGTCGTCGCTTTGGAACCGTTCGACCAGGGCGGCGCGTTTTTTGGCAGGGACGCCACCATGCAGGTAGAGGGTTGGGACGCCAAACTGCTCCTGGATATATTTTTTAAGGAGAGCGGCCATTTCGGTGAACTGGCTGAACAGGAGAAGGCGGTCGCCTTCTGCCAGGACTTCTTCGAGCAGGTCGTGGAGCCGTTGGAGTTTGCCGCTGCGGTTTTTGTCTTCGGCAGGATTGTAGGCTTCGGTTTCATGTAGGTATTGGGCTGGGTGGTTGCAAATCTGTTTTAGCTGGGTGAGCATACTCAGAATGAGTCCCTTGCGGCCCATGCTGCCTTCGGCCTCGGATTCGATTTCGCTCATTGCATTCTGCACGACGGCTTCGTAGAGTGTTGCCTGTTCTGAGGTAAGATAGCAGTAGACTTTCACCTCTTGCTTATCAGGCAAGTCTTGAATGACGGAGGGGTCGGTTTTGACGCGGCGAAGGATGAAGGGACGGGTGAGACGACGCAGGTGGGAAGCGGCCGTTTCGTCGCCGTATCGTTCGATAGGGAGGGTGAATTCCTCACGGAACTGTTTTCGGGAGCCGAGAAACCCGGGGTTGAGAAAGTGCATGATGGACCACAGTTCAGAGAGGCGGTTTTCTACGGGGGTTCCGGTCAGGGCGAGGCGAAAGTCGGTGGGGAGGCGGCGAATGACCTGGGCTTGCTTGGTGTTGGGGTTCTTGATGTTTTGGGCTTCATCGAGGACGATGCCGAACCAGTTCATTTGTTGAAGAAAACGGCCGTCGCGCCGGGCAAGGGCGTAGCTGGTTAAGACCATATCCATGTTGGTGGCTGTTTGTAGAAATTCGTCGTCTTGCAGCCGGTCCCCGCCCTGGTGGACGAGGGCGCGAATATCGGGAGTGAAGCGGCTGCGTTCTTGTTCCCAATTGGTGACGACGGAGGTAGGGCATATTAGAAGGATGGGCGCGGGCAGACGGCCGTCTTGATTGGGTTCTGGGGCAGCGCCGTTGCTCAGTTCCTCTTTTAGCCGTTGGATGAGGGTCAGGGTTTGGATGGTCTTGCCGAGGCCCATATCGTCGGCGAGGATGACGCCCAATCCCCAACGACGAGCGAAGTGGAGCCAGGAGAAGCCGTAATGTTGATACGGCCGTAGGGTCGCATCCAGGCCGTCGGGCGGTGGGAGCATTTCCAGTTGTTCGTCCCCCTGGAGGCGGTTCAGCCAGCCGCTCAACCAGTCGTCGAGTTCGACTTCTTCGACTTCCAGGCCGCCGTAATCCTGCTGGTTGCCGTCCAGCCCCAGGCGCACGGCTTCGTTGAGGGAGAGGGTTCCCTCTGTTTTTTGTTGCTCCCAGAATTTGATGGCGGCTTCGATTTGTTCGGGATCGAGTTGAACCCATTGACCGCGAATCTGAACCAGAGGGGATTTGAGGGCTACCAGGGCGTCGAACTCCTCACGGGTGAGGGCGGTCCCGCCCAGGGAAAGCTGCCATTGGTAGTGGACGAGGTTGTCGAGGCTGAGATGGCCGGAAGAAACGGCGGCGTTGTTTTTGACTTTGTTATTTTCAAGTTTGAGGCGCACGCCCAGGCGGGTTCCGGGTTTATTCCACCAGGGGGGAACCAGGAGACCGAATCGCGCTTGTTGAAGGTAGGGGGCGCATTGGCGGAGGAAGTTATAGGCTTCTTCGGTTGTTAGCTGGATGCCGGTGGGGTTGGGCTGTTCGAGGCTGTGTTGGATGGGGGTGAAGAAGCGGGCGGCGTAGCCCAGGCCGGTTAGGAGGCGTTCTTTAGGGCGGTCGAAGTGGCGTTCGAGGGCATTGAGGACGCTGCCTTTGGTTTTCCAGACTTCTTCGGCCGGAACGAGGAGGTTGGGATCGTCGCGGGCCTGGAGCAGGTAGTGCAGGTTCCATTTTTGTTTGGTTTTTGGGGTCTTTTTTCCATCTTGTTGGGGTGGGGTTTCCAGGTGGAAGGTGACGCGGTAATGGTGGTCCCCGGCGATGGTTAATGTTCGTTCCCAGGCTCGGAAGCCGGTTGTGAAGTGATGAAGCTGGGCGGGGACGGCTTTTATGGTTGGGTCGGCAGCGAACAGGGCGCGAAGCCAGGCTGTGGCCGGGTCGCGGTCGGTAGGAAGGTAGAACATTTCTCTTCCACCCCATTCGCGGGCGGCGGTGTCAGTGAGGTAGTTGAGAAAACTGTCCAAGATGGCGCGGGGCGGAATGGTATCGTCGGGATCGGTGGTTTCGGCGCGGCAGATAGCGGGCATGGCGGTGGCCAGATGGGCGGCCTGACGGGCTTCGTCGTCACCGTCGAGGACGGGCTGCCAGCGAGCCTGATAGGCAGTTTCCGGCTCGTCGTGGAGTTCGACCAGGGTAGGTCGGAGGAGTTGGCGAGCAAGTAGTTGCAGAAGGAAGGCAAAGGCGATTTTCCAGAATCGGCCGTCTGAACCGAGGTGGATGTTGGGCGGGAGTTCCTGGCGGTGGAGGTGGGAGAGGAACAATAAGGCCATGTGCGGCTCCAG
>JBAPRX010000542.1:0-2929 GCA_049281335.1 Promineifilaceae bacterium (SeqCode) | reverse complement strand
GAGTAACCTGCCCCATTTTCAGTTGTACTTGCACCAAAATCTTGGCTACCTGGTGCCTGCTGATATTCATTATGCTGTTAACGATCCATGCAGTGAACTTGCACAGTGAAGGATGAAAATGTGATATGCTCCGGTCCACAGCAGATAGAGTTTCGCGGTACATTGAGAATTGTATCTCGTCTGTTTGTTTTTGACAAGATAAAAGTGTACCAAACGGCCGTCTAAAATGTCACCACTTGCGAATAAATATCAACCTCACGGCCGTTAAAAAAGTCACCAGACGATCATATAAAATGTCACCACCTGGGACAAAAAAACACATTGAAATCCCAATCTCATGAGCATAATTGGGTTGAGGAGCCTCGCTTTTGTTACTTTTGGCGAGTCAAAAGTAAGGTTAAAGGTCCATTGTGTGGTGTGCCTGGCAGATGAAGCCATCAGACTGCCTCTTGCCGTTGCTGCCGTTCGCGGAAGCGGTAGGATTCACCAACGAACTCAAGGATATGGGCTTTGTGGGTCAGCCGGTCCAGCAGAGCGACCGTCAAGCGCTCATCACCAAATATTTGGGTCCAGTCAGCGAACTTAAGATTGGTGGTCACGATGAGGGCCACTCGTTCGTAAAGGGCGGAACAGAATTGGAACATCAACTGAGCGCCAGTGGCGGTGAAGGGGATAAAGCCCAATTCATCAATCACAATCAGCTTGAAATTGAGGGCTTTATTGATGAACGAGCTAATCCGACCTTCATCCTGAATTTTTATCATCTCATTGACCAGGGCTGCCGCATTGTAAAAGCGCACCCGCCGCATTTGTCGGGTGGCTTCGACAGCTAAGGCGGTGGCGATATGGGTTTTGCCCAAGCCGGGATTACCAATGAGAATGACCGGTTCGGCTTTGTCAATGTAATCACCAGCAACCAGGTGCCGAATTTTCTGCTGGTTAAGCTCCGGAATCTGGCTGAAGTCAAAGCTGTTAAGCGCTTTGACGACCGGTATTTTGGCCTCCTTGAACCGTCGCTGCCGGCGGCGGTCATCCCGTTCCAGAACCTCTTGTTCCGCTAAAGCCAGGAGAAAGCGGGTGTAGCTCTGGTTGCTTTGGGCCGCTTCGGCAGCCTAGGTTTCATGATGACGGATAAAGGTCGACAAGTACAATTTCTTCAAATAACCTTCCAGAACGACCTTGTCAACGACATGGCTGTTCTCAAGCGTGCTTTGCATCAGTCACCTCCCAACAAGGCATCATAGGTGCCAGCCTGGAGCTGTTGTTGACCAATCCCGGTTAGTTGGGGAAGGTCTGTCAAATTAAGGGGAGTGAACGTTGGCTCAGGCCGCTCGAGCTGGGTCAGCCACAACCGCACCCCATCCAGATGGGCACAGTGATGGGCTAAGGCCGCTTCAATCGCCTGTTCCATCTCAACCTGGCTGTATTCCCGGTGGAGATAGAGGATGTTGACGAATTCCCGGGCACCCCTGCCATCCGGCCACTTGTTTCGCAGATGGGCTAACAAGACATCGTAGACGGCCGGCCACCGCTCCCGCCAGCGACGGAGTGGTTTGGCATGGTCGATGGCGCCTGGTCGCTGCCGGATGAGGGGCAGGTAGTGGAGGGGGTCAATGATTTCCTGGTGGCGGTCATAAGAGCGTGGGTGGCTGGCAATGGGGGTTGTGTCACCTGGTCGGTAGATTTCGACAGTGAAGGGATACAGTTTGGCCGTCAACTGCTGGCTGCCCTGGTCGGCCGGGATTGAATAGCGATTGGTTTCCAACTGCACCTGGCTGTAGCGGTTCAGGCTGACCGTTGTTGTCCGACAGCAGTCGTAGGCGTGAACCGGGAGGGGTCGCAGGAATGGTTTTTCCTGCTGCCACATTTGGCCGATGGTCTCTGGTTGACCACTAACGGTCCGGGCATCGTCCTCCAGGCACTTCTGCAGCAGGTAAGCGTTGAGTTCTTCAAAGCTGCTGACCTCCGGAGGTGGTACCATAAAGTTGCGCCGGTTAAAGCCAACGCTGTGCTCAACCTGGCCCTTCTCATGGCCGGCGCCGGGGGTACAGAAATGGCTATCGAACAGGTAAGTTCCCCGAAAGTGGAAAAACGATTCCTGTTCTACCCGGTGCCGTCCTTCCAGGATTTCTTTGACGGCCGCTTTCAAGTTATCATAGCTGAGGCGCTGGGGCACTCCTTCAAAGAAGTTGAAAGACTGGACATGGCCCATGAAGAACGCCTCTTGCTTCTGGTTGGGAAAAGCCATGATAAACGTTCGCCGGGAGAAGGATAGTTTCATCAGGAATAGTTGAACGGTCATTTTGACCCCATTCATGATGACCAGCCCTTCGCCCCAATCTACCTGGCCATCGGTACCCGGGTCGAATTCCAACGGCAGAAAGACCGCTGGTTTTCGCAGTAGTTTACGAACCTGGCCGACATAATGGCGGACGGTAGATTCTGCGCCTTGGAAGCCCTCCTTTTCGATAACTTTGAATATCATCGGCGCTGTCCAGCGTTGCTTGCGGGGCAGGCTTTGGTTTTGAGCCAGCAGTTTCTGGATTCGCTCTTTGTATGGCCCGAGCTTGTGGGCTTGTTTTGGTCCCCGTCGACGATAGTTTGGCGGCTGTTCTAAATCCAGCATCCGACTAACCGTCCGGCGGGCGCGACCCGTTTCCCTGGCTATTTCGCGGACACTTTTTTGTTCCACGTAGTATGCCCGACGTATCTGTTCCCATTCTTTCACTGTCAACATCTCCTGTCCTCCATCATCATGTTTTCCACATGATAACGGAAGGTTAGGTGGTGACATTTTTGACGGCCTTTATTGATGCCGGGTGGTGCACTTTTATACTATCGTAAACACCCGCTTCAAGTCCCGCCACCGGGGTCTGGGCAGCTTTCGAATCTGGGGAGCTATCCGGGTTGAGGCGGGCCGGATAAAACT
>JBAPRX010000541.1:0-3309 GCA_049281335.1 Promineifilaceae bacterium (SeqCode) | reverse complement strand
GTAGAGGGCGGTCGCATCCGGTAACGAGGGGATAAAGCCTCGTACCAACCCACCCCAATCGGGCTGCGCCAGAAATATTTCAATAATGAATGCAACACCAATGGTGCCAACCAGCGCCATGACGACTGCTTCCAGCTTGCGAATACTGAAATGGGACATCGCCAGCAAAAGAAGGGTGTCTAAGGCGGTGAGCAAAACACCGTAGACAAGTGGAAAACCAAACAGCAATTGTAAAGCGATGGCGGACCCTAAAACTTCGGCCAGGTCGGTTGCTGTGATGGCGATTTCGGCGAGGATATAGAGGGGAATGTTGATAATAGCCGGGTATTCTTCATGACTGGCCTGGGCTAAATCCCGGCGGGCGACAATGCCCAGCCGGGCAGAGAGGCTTTGCAGCAGAATCGCCATGAAGTTGGACATGAGCAAAACCCAGATAAGTTTATAGTTGTAGCTGCTGCCTCCGGCCAGGTCAGTGGCCCAATTGCCGGGGTCCATATAGCCAACGGCTGCCATGAGAGCTGGGCCAGTAATCAGAAGCCACCGCCGCCACCAGACGCTTTTCTCTGGAATGGTGACTGACTCGTGGACTTCGGCCAGTGATTGATATTTTGGGTCTTGGTTCGAGTGCATATCGGAGAACTAATCTCTGTTATTTACATGTAGTTTGTTAGCCATTTTCATTCACATTCTTGCAATGTTTTCAAATACACAAGAAGTCATTTAGGCGTATCGAAATTCGATTCTACACCTTTTCTCAAAAACATCAAGCCTTATTTTATTATTGGCTGAAATAGGGGGAGGGGAGACAGGCAGTATGAATTGATGCCCGTAATTGAAGCAGCTTCTACTGCTTGTCTCACGCTTACAGAGGTTGATTATAGGTTATTGAGTTATCGTTTGAGTTACTGGTTGTGACGCGGTTTTTTGAGGCGAAGAGAAGCGGAGAGTTCCTTTTATTATCTGGAAAAGAATGTCAGGCCGGAACAAGGTCGGTGGCGGGGCAACCATATTAATGACTTTGAGGAAGGCAATTGAAACCTGGGCGTTGTTGTGAGCAACTTTGTGGAGCTTGTCAATGTACCAGTTGAGAAAACGAACCATTGGGGTGCGGGGACCATCTATTTCGGGATAGCTCAAATCACTGCCAACGGCCGTACTCCAGGAAAGGTCTATGATCTTGGCGGCTTTGGGGAAGAATTGTCTATAAATATCAGGTACTGGGCCAGTTCCCGCAAAACAACCCGAAAGAGCTTTTGCTTCCATCGCAGCAACCGTCATCCCCTGCCCGTAAATGGGGTTGAAACTGCAAAGCGCATCGCCTATAACAAGGTATCCGTGGGGGAATGGTGATAACTTTTCGTAATAGCGGCGCAAGTTGGAGGGGAATTTATAGGAAACAGGTGAACCAAGCGGTTCGGCATCCTTAATGACATTATAAATATCAGGGGAAGGCAACTGCCAGGCCGATTGGAGAAAAGCCTGATATTCAGTAGGAGCATGGTCGCCTAAGTAACCACCAATGGTGACAACCCAACGATTTTTGTCCTGGGCAACGAGGACACCCATCTTTCTATCGGGCGGGGTTGGTGAAAGGACAATACCTTCAAGGCCAGGAATATGATCGGGTTGGCGGCGATAGTAGCAGGTGGTATAGCCCAAGCCGACTTTGACTTCTTCTTCGGACGGCCGTTTATAACCGAGTCCCTCAAGCCAGACAGGGGAACGGGAACCACGCCCACCGGCATCTACGATCAAATCGGCCGTCATTGTCTTTTCGGTGTTGCCAGAACGCCGGTCTACAAGACGGACGCCAGTTACGCGCCTTTTATCGGCCGTTGTCATCAACCCTTTAACGTCACAACCTTGAATTACATGGATGTTTGGCCGAGTCAGGACACACTCTCGGACAAGGGCTTCTAAGGTAGGACGAGAGACACCGACGCCGGAAACACCACTGACGCCGGGAAGATGATAGCCGCCACGTTGGAACCAACGAATGTCTGAGCTGACATCATTGATAGTGACTGCACCTTGTTTGGAGAGTTCGGCCGTCAGACCGGGCAGAAATTCTTCCATGATCTTTCGGCCGTGTTCCAGCAAGATGTGAGTGTGTTTGCCTTGGGGAACGCCCTTACGATTTGCTCCGGCAGCGGGAAAGACGTCTCGTTCGATGAGAGTCACTTGTTGGAAGTGGTCGCCGAGCGCTCTGGCAGCCAGAAGGCCCCCCATACTGGCCCCGATGACGATTGCATTTGTGGAAGATTGGTTTGTCATGTTTTACTCCTTTGAATTTTAACGCAGAGACGCGAAGGGAAAGTAACACAGAGAGTCAATTGCAATAATTGGCTCCTTCATCGTGTTGAACCTCTGCTTGTGAAGCCTCTCATGAATTGTTTTTAGGATAGGGGAAACGAGGAGTAGGCTCATGCCCCGAATGGGGTATTTGAGTGGGGTATATTGGGAGGGTCAGAGGAGGAGGTTTAGTTCTCTGGCTCTGGCGGCAGCTTCGGTACGACCGCTAACGGAGAGTTTGCCATAGATATTGGCAGCGTGTTTTTTGACCGTTCCTGGCGAGATGACCAGTTCTTCGGCAATTTCGCGGTTGGTCAGCCCGGCAGCAAGCAGTTCAAGGACTTCCTGTTCACGGTCAGTCAGTGGTTCGGGTAAGGACTGTCGAGGTAGGGCTGGATTAGAATCCAGGTCGGTGTATGCTGAGAGCAATGTCTCAATATAGACTGGAAAAACGTCGCGAGTATATGCCTCTTGGAGCAGACGAGCCATTGGCAGGCCGAGGTCGGCAAAGCGACGAATATAACCCTCCGGTTCAGCGAGCCGCAGGGCTTGTTCAAGGGCAAGCATCGCTTTGGAAAGCTGCCCGCTGCTGTTGTAAGCAAGTGCCTGGAGAGCCAGGGCTTCAATAGTAATGGCCGTCCTGCCTTCCTCGCGTGCTATCTCCAAAAGGTCTAATAAGAGTGCTTCCCCCTGGTCAATGGAGGAACCGCCTTTGAGAATAAAGATACGGGCAATGGCGAGTTGGACGATTTCGCTTTCCGGTCGTTTGGCAAAAGCATGATCGTGAAGGATATCGGTGGCCCAGTTGGCGGCCGTGTCTAATCTACCTTGAGCCAGCCATAATTCCAGTTGAATACGTTCAAAGCGGCTCAACCAATGCGAAAAGTGAGCAGTCTGAAGCAAGGGGCGAGCTTGTTCGAGGTAGGATTCGGCCGATTCAATATCACCCTCGGTCAGTTTCAACCGACTGGCAATGAGATAACCGGCGATCATACCCCGTACGTCCCCACCCAGTTC
>JBAPRX010000540.1:0-4286 GCA_049281335.1 Promineifilaceae bacterium (SeqCode) | reverse complement strand
GGAGCAGGCTTGGAAGAATCGGCCGTCCATCCTTGTCCGCTCCCGCAGCGCTAACAAGACCTGAAATCCGGCCAGGGTATTGTAATCTTCAACCGGTAACGGCCGATCCAGAATCGTAACCTCAGCCATCTGCCGCAAACGCCCCATTGCCGGGGCTGCTGCCAGCTCGCTCTCATAATCATCCAAAACCAATAGTTGCAACTTATTCATGTTTCATGCCTGCGATACTTGTGGCTTAACGCCTGCTTCAACCTCTAATTCTTCGGTTACAAGCGATGTTAGGCGGAATTAAAGTGGTGAGCATTGATTTATTTATATCACTCAACCTATTCCTCTAACATAAGTAACTGCTCTAATTCATACTGGATTCTAACAACCTCTGTAATCAGTTTGCTGGCTGTGGAGTTGCGGATGTTTGGCAAATCGTAGTCAGGCATGTCTCGAAGGTATTTACTACGACCTTTCTCGATTTTTGCCATTACTTCTGAAAATGATTTATCAAGCGATTCAGGCAACATATTTGGTTTTACAACCTTCAATTTGCCTAAAGCAGCAGCTATTCTCTTCCGCGCATCCCCTTCGTGAGTGGTAAAAATATATAATCGCATCAGATAACTTTTGATTTGCATAATGAATGTTAGGCATTTTATGTCCGCTGCTTAATTGGTTAAGCTGTGCACTCGTTTCCTTTAGCGTATCAGCTTTAAGTTATTGTTACACGGGATTTTGGTTCAAGAAAGGCTTTGATTTATCGTAAATTTGTTTTTGATATGTCGTGACTTTGCATAGCAGGAAAGAGTGATAGATGAGGCAGTGATGTTGGCTTTGGAGGGGGAAAGTCGGCCGTCCAGCATCAGACTGACAGCACCGCGACCGCCGGATGCAACTGAAATAACGATTTGCAACAATTATAGATCGAGTTGGCGCATCAAGTTGCGCGCTTCGTCTGCTCTATCGAGGCAAAACTCATTAAGGTGAACCCATCCCGCGAGCACATCTTCCTTTGGGCGCCCGCACATGGCTTGCACATCGGCTCTGGCATTTGGCGACATTAAGATGGCGACCCAGCCTGGTATCGCCGCCCCCATCCAAAAGGAGAGGGAGATCAAATATCCTAGTCGGATCAAACGTTCATCTATATCTAAATGATGTTCAGAGACACCAGCCAGATACCCTTTGAAAACCGCTGTTTCAAGAGTTTCTGCTTGGTAAGGATCAAAGTCAAAAAGGTATAGACTAGTGCCCACCAATTCTCCCAGATCATTGCCACAGGCTCCGTGGCCCAGAAAAGCCCAGTCTATACCAATTAGTTCTTCTTCCCCGGTTGTCTGGGACTGCAACCACATAAAATTCCGGCGATGCGCGTCGTTGTGGCAAAGCACCTGAGGCAGGGTGTCATTGGCTTCGAAAAAGCGCTGTTTGTCCGCAATCAATTGCAGAACGCGTGTTTTTTGTTGATCATCAAAATTCTGTTGAACGAGTGGCAAAAGCCAGGCATTTCTATCCGTCTCTGGACTCATGATATTTGCCCAAGTACCTCCTTCAGCCCAAATATCTCGGAAAAAAGATCGGGAAAGCCAGGGGTAGTCAATGAGTGGCGTGCCAGATAAGTATGCCCCTTGAAAAAAACCCCATTGTTGAGCTGTGCGCCGAAAATCACTTAGAGACCAGGCTTGCCCGGTGGCTTCTTGGATGTATTCAATCCACAGCCAAACCCCATCATCTCTTTCAATGGCCCCATAATAGTGCGGTGCGCGCGCTCCTGGTGGTAGCTGCTCTAAAAATCCCGACATGAAAGCCAGTGCCTCTCGCTTCCAATACGACCATCCGCGTGGTCTCTGTTTTCTGGGCTTGGGGTTGTTGATGCATTTCAGGACTACCGTCCAGGGCAGTTCTTTTTGTTTGTGTAGGGCCAATCCGCTAAAGCGAAACAGGCCGCCAGTCGTGCTAATGACTTTCTCGTGTGTGAGGGGTTCGACTGTCCAATCGACAATTGACAAATCCGGGCAATCTTGAACTTTACGGACGATTTCCGTCAAAGTCACTCGATCCATTTCCTTGAGTTGGGCTAAAAGATTGCTGCCCATATCAACCTCCTCATTATCCACTACACAAATTGACGTAGGCTGCCTCATTACTAGAATCCGCTACGGCCAGTACCATGTCAATGATTGGCTTGGCCGATAAGCCTGGTACAGATGTAGAGCCTACATATTCTAACAGCAATATGTCATTTTCGAGTGCATCATGTACCCGATTTTTTAACTGGGTGAATAAGAGGAGCTTCTCCGGATTATAATTTGGGTGAACTGCAAGCGCACCATTTATATCGGCCGTTCCATTTATACCAAATAACCCTTTATTGACTCAAAACAAATACGCTTCTACAAAAAAGTATACGCCAGGTGTCAACCCTTTTTCATCTAACGCAGCGGCATCACCAACGACCCCAACAACGAAACCTACATCCTCCGCCTCGTCAAACAAGTCATAACCATCAGCCCCGAAACGGCCGAAATCGTCAACAACCTCCCCCCGCTTAAAATCATTGACCCCCAGTAGGACGATTTGATAAATCGTCTTTAAGACAACCCAATCGATTGCGTTGGCACCCTGAGTCTCAGGTTGGAACGATATTGGTTCGTCCTTCCCACTGCCCGTACTCGCCAATTGACCTGAATCGCAGCGTCGTAAACTCAAAATGAAAATCCTTCCGCTGTCGCTCCGCCATAGCCGCAATTTGACGCTCAGGTTTAGGCACGGCGCTGTGTCCACGAACCATGTCCACCATCTCCCGCTGCGACCGCCACACCGAAAAAGTAGACACCGTCCGCGGCAGCCTCATGGCCGCAATGGCCCGGGTCGTGCCCGGATGGTCTCGAACAAGCTCCTCAACCGGCTTGCCCCAACGAATGAAACGTGGCACTTGTGGCAGCTTCATCTGGGCCAGCGTCACCGCTACCACCGGCGCTTCGGGATATTGTTCCCCAACGCTTTCAGGAAGGCTATCGAATTCGCTAACGTGACCCCAGCGGCGCAGGAACGCCATCCGCACATGCCAGCCCGTGGTCAGCACCCGGCCCAGCTTTGTACCCTCAAGAAAATCATCTATCGCCCCCTCGCTCTCCCAGGCTGCGAAGATCGTCAAATGACAAAGCTGCATCCGGGCCGGCGACAGGATAGGCGCACCAAGCGTCATCTTCGACATACACTCGGCGTGGTTGAGGCCGGGAACCTGCTCCCCGGTCGGCGGGCTAAAGAGTGCCCCGACCGCTGTGCCAATCTTGACCTTTGCAAATGAAAGGTAACCACCGTCATGAGTTTTTGCCGCCTAACTATAAATATAAAACAACGTTATGGAGCCACTCCAGTAAAAGCCTCTCCCGAAACACGGTTATGAAGCATGTCAGGAGGTAAGGCGAAATTTAATAAAGGATCGTCGTCCACCAGAAGTATTACGGACGTATATCCTTCACGACCGAGTTTATTGTGCTCGCTGTACGGCAAGAAAACCCACGACCCTGGAGGATGCCAATTATGGAAAAATGCGTCCTAGTTGGAATCCAAAACAAAATCAAGGTTGGTATCGTTGTATTGCCCGTGACAGAGGGTATTTGTCATGTCCCCAACCATTAATCAAAAACAATTTGTTGGATGAACAGGTAGTAGCAGAACTATCACGGTTGACTATACCTGATGGATTTCGTGATCGTGTGGAGGAGGCCGTTCAGAAAAATGTCGAAAATGAAGATGCGTTGGCGAGGATGGAAGAGATTGAAGAGGTAGTCAAACGCATCGATTTTAGCTGGGAAAAGGGTTTTCTTTCGCCTCAGGAATATATTGATAAGCGAAATCAAATACATCGTGAAATGGAGGCTTTACGACCGGTTGAATACGATGATTTGATTGAGGCCGCAGATTTGTTAGAAAACTTTTCGAGTTATTGGGAGGCCTGCGGAACTGTGGATGATTTTGAAGAAGCTCGAAAACAACTACTTGCAAAAATCATTGACCGAGTATTCGTTTACGATGATAGGGTGGTGGCAATTGCCTTACATGGTAACTATGCAGTAGTGCTAGATAATGACGGCCTGGCTCCAAGCGAAATAGTTGAGAAGATTCAATCTGAAACAAAAAGAGGCACTAGCAATTCTGCTAGTACCTCCGATGCCCAGAGCGGGAGCGACGGGGTTGTACCCCGGCAAGGGTGCTCGTGTATTATTTGGGTCGGAAGTTTAAGTCACCCCGCGCTTGGGCAATATTTGCTACAAAAAGCAGATAAAACA
>JBAPRX010000539.1:0-6100 GCA_049281335.1 Promineifilaceae bacterium (SeqCode) | reverse complement strand
ACCAGGAGGCGTTCGCAGCAGCCCTTCGGTAACGACTGTTGGGAGGCGTTTGAGGGTGGTTTTGGGTTTGGCTGGTGGGGCGGCAGTGGTGGGTTGGGGAATGCCATCAGCATTAGGCAGGAAATCGGCCGTCCAGTTGTTTAGCTGGCGCATCTGGCGATAGATATCAAGTCCCGCAACGGGAACCATCTGAGTCAGTTCATGGGCAGTGTAAAGATTTTTTTCTTTGAAACGTAGCTGGCGTTCGGAAAGGAAGTAGTTAGGGCAAAGATGAATCCCCTGACGGGCTGCCAGCCGAACTAACAGGATGGTCCAGGCGCGGCAGGACCAGAGACGGCCGTGTTCGGTGACAATGAGATAGTCAATATCGGCCTGGGGTTCAACATTATTGACAGCCAGGGAGCCGGTGATGGCGACCATTCGGACAAAGGGAAGGGCAGCCAGCAAACGGCCGTAATGCCAGGCGACAGGCCACATTTTTTTCGAGATGGCTTCGCGGCGGCGGCGCGTTTCAATGATGCTGGAACGGCCAGAGAGAGTGAAATAACCGTCTCGCCTATGGAGACGGTGGGGAACCAGTCGGCCGTTGCTCAGAATTTTTGAGACTTCATCGGCCGATGTTGGAATGCCGACCAGATAACGATGCACCTCTGCGGAGGTCAATGGGTAGTCAAAGACATCAACATAGGTAACGGTTTGGAGGATGGCCGATTCGATGGCTGATAGGACGCTTTCATTCACTTGTGTGCCTTTTATCCTCATTGCAAGATTGGTTCATCCTGACAATCCATTATACCCAACCCTACAGCCCTGCAAAGTCAGATAGATTACAAGAGTATTGTCAGATTACCTGATTACCAGTCTTGAATCGTTACTTCTTTTCCCTGTTTTTCGACGAACCAATCAATGAGCTGGCGGGAGATACTGAGGCGAGGGGGGATTTTGGGGAGATTATCGGCCGTAAACCAGGCGGCTTCGGCCATTTCAGCTTCTTCGAGGACAATGTCGCCGGAAGCATACTGGCAGGTGAAGGCGATCATGAGAGAGTTGGGGAAAGGCCAGGGTTGGCTGCCGAAGTAACGGATGTTTTTGACCCGGATGCCGACTTCTTCGTAGATTTCGCGGGCGGTGGCTTCTTCCAGCGTTTCGCCGGGTTCGACAAAACCGGCCAGGACGCTGAACCGATCCGGCGGATGGCGGTGGGAACGGGCCAACAGAAGTTGGTCGCCGCGCTCGATGAGAACAATAATGGCCGGAGAGAGACGGGGGTAGCTGTGTAGGCCACAGTTGGGGCAAATTTTGGCCCGGTCGCTGGGATGGGTTTCGGTAGGGGTGGCGCAGCGGCTGCAAAATTGATGATCCCGATCCCAGGCCATAATCTGAACAGCCCGCCCGGCCATCCAAAACAGGTCATCGGGCAGAAGGCCATAGAGCCGTCTTAGACCCTGGAACGTCCATCCATCGGGCGCTTCGACTTCGTCGGGCAGTTCGGCCGAATAACAATGTTGGCCGTACAGCAGCCCCAGGTGCTGCTGGCGCACCGGCTGCAAATTCATGGTGTTGAGGCTGGGTGTTTGAGGAAGGATGGCTTCATGGTCTTTTATTTCGACCAGGAGACGGCCGTTTCGGAAAGCAAACCAGAAAGCGGGTTCGTTTTGATGTTCGGGTGAATTTACTTGAGGGATGAAGGTTGATTCGGTCATAGTTATTACGGATAAGGTGTAGAGGTCGGTGGAGAAGGGTAGCCACCGGAGGTGGCGGTTGGCAGCGGCCCGGAAGTGGCGTTTGCTGTCGGTGTTTGGGAGGGCGTTGGTGTCGCTGTACTGCCTCCGGGACCGGAGGTTGAGGAAGGTAGCGGGGTAAGGGTGCGGGTAGGCGTCCGGGTTGGGGTTCCTACGGCGCCGGTGCTGATTGGCGTTACGCTCTCGCCGGCCTGGATGGTTGGCGTAGAGGATGCGGTAGTGGCAGTGGTGGTTGTCGGGGAGGGAGTGGGCGTTGGCGGGCCGCCTATCCCTATAGTGGGTTCTCCTTCGGGGGTGAGTTCAACATCCGGCCCGACCGGTGTTCCGCTTGGAAAAGGCGGCGGGATAATGGATGTATTCCCACTGGCGATGGTTCCACCTTGAACGAGAGGATTGGGCTGGACGATCTGGAGCGCTTCCAGATACCACAGGATACCAGCGTCGGGGCGCTTGCCACAACCTAAGGGGCCGTTGTAACGGCGAAGGATGCCGTCTACGGTCAGGGTTAATTCCTGGGGTACAAGTTGGCCGAGCTGTGCTTCAAAGCCGAGTATATCGAGGCGCAAATCGTTGGCGATCAATGCCGAGCTTGTGTGTGGGCCGCTGCGAGGAGAACAGGCAACGACTGGAAGGGCGACATAGGTTCCGGTTACACGAATGACTTTGTCTTGATAGACAGTGGGGTCTGCTTCCAGTTCGGTAAAGGTGACAAGTTGGGGCTGACCGGCAACGACCTCATTGGAGACAGCGGTTGGTTCAGACGGCCGTAATACACCCTGCTGGCTGCAAGCGGCAGCAAACAGCAGGAGGATGGTCAGGGGAGGAAACCAGCGCAGTTTACACATAATCTCTAAGAGGATAGATTTAGTTTCGCCGGAGCAGTCGCTGGCGGGCGTTTTGTAAAGTGTTCCGCGAGAAGCGGGGCAGGCGTGTTCCACGATGATAGACCCACCACTCGACCAGCAAAATGAAAAAGGCCAATGCTGCCAGCCAGGGCCATAATTCTCGCTGGCCGACATCGGCTTCATCGGCCGTTGAAACGGCCGTCTGCCCCAGGACAATAGTCGGAGCAGGGCCAATGTCTGATTCGGCCGTTGAAAACAAATTGACGGCGAAGATACCGGCAGGCTGGTCGCCATTTGTGTCACGCAAAGTGACCTGATAAAGACCCGGCTGTTCTGTTTCGGCAAAGATAACGGCCTCTTCACCAACTTCGGCCGTCCAAAGTGTCCCGTCTGGTTTCTCAACCAGAACGTGGGTGGTTCCGGCTCCCGGTGTGATATTGACCGGGCTGCCGGGGGTTAAGCCGGTTGGGGCATCAAATGCCCGCCCCGGATTCAGCCAGCCCGTAATGTTAGCCATTAACACGGGAAATGCAATCTGGAGGGGGAGATCGGAGTCTTGGAGGCGGAAGGTGATAATGGCAATACGATGACCGTTTCGTTCACCGGTCAGCAAAAGAGGGCCGCCTTCGGAGGAAACAAGGGGCTGCGCCCAGGGTGCGCTGATGGATTGGGCGCGGCGGACATGGACGTTTGACCAGTCTACAAATTGGAGCAGGGGGTTGTCGGCCAATCGGGTGATACTGGTATCTGAAAAGACACCGGTAACGGACAACGGCGCGTCTGTGCCTTCTTCGCTTTCGAGGAGGGCGGGTTGGGGATTGATGATCATCAGATCGGCCGCCGGTGGCGGATCAGGCAGGGCAACGCTGTCAAAAATATAGAGGTCGAACTGATCATCTTCTGAGGTTGGCAGGGCCGCATCGGGAGCAGCCCGGAAAAGTTCCATGCCGGGGAGAACCGAAAAGACGGTTTCGAGGAAGCGGTTGCCTTCCGTGACGAGTAGGGCGCGGTTGCTGATGCCGCCGTCATGGACGGCCCAGGCGCTGTCGTCAACAGCAAGGTTGTCGTTTTCGTTGTCGGAAAGTTGGGCGTGAATGACGGCCGTATTCTCCGGTAAGTCCCAGGTCAGGTTGCTGTGGTCCCCGGCTGGGACGGTTACTCGACGGGAATCGAAGAGGGTTCCGTCGAGGGAGAGACTGAAAAGCACCTGCTGGTCGAGACGGCCGTAGTTGGTGATACTGGCAAACAGTTGGGGGCCGCTGTCAGTGTTGCGGGTTGCCAGGGCAGAGATGGCGAGATTCTCAAAGCTGGTTCCGACGGGAACGTAGACGGATTCGGCCGGGAGCGGGGGCAGGTCGGCAGGCAGGCCGCCATCGGAGACAACGGCGATGCGAGCGTCACGGAATCCTTGGGCCGCACCGGTTGCCAGGGCGAAAGCGGCCGACCAATCGGCCGATGCCGGAGCAGCCTGAGCCTGTTCAAGCGCCTGCCTTAGGACGGTCTTGTCGGCGGTGGCCGAGGCAAGGACTTGCGGGGTCTGGCCGACCAGGATGAGCGTCATCTGGTCGCCGCTGCCCAGGTCGTTAATGAGGCCGTTGACCTGCTCTTTGGCGAAGGTAAAGCGGTCTGGTTCGACATCGGTTGCCAGCATGGAGGCGGAGCCGTCGAGCAGGATGACGGCATTGCCGCTGACGATGGATGGAACAGGGAGAAACGGCCGTGCCAGGGCGATGACCAGAGCGGCTAAAATGAGCAGTTGCAGCAGAAGCAGCAGATTGCGGCGAAGACGCTGCCAGGGGGCGTTGGCTTCGCGGTCTCGCATGAGTTTTTGCCAGAGCATGGTGCTGCTGACGAGCATTTCCCGCCGACGCAGCCGCAGCATGTACAGCAAAATAATAGGCGCGGCGAGGAGGCCGAGCAGGAGGAAGAGGGGGGTTAGGAAGGACATCAGGTGGAGGGGGTGGGCATGGGGTTAGGAGACGAGGCCCTTGGCGCGGAGAGTTTGCATGACGAGGCGATCCCAGGGGTAGTCGGTGGTGATGGGAACGTAATGGACGCCGCGCCCCTGACAATATGCGCCGACCTCTGTTTGCCATTCCTGAAAACGCTCGTGATATAAATCTACTGTGGAATTGTCGAGGGTGATCTCGGCATCGGCCCCGGTTTCAATGTCTACCAGTTTGACGTCGCCGCCGATGGGAGGGTCTGTTTCGTCGGGGCTGAGAATATGGAGCAGGCCAACTTCGTAGCCGCGAGATTGGAGGGCGTTTAGCCCTTCCCGGTAGCCGCTGGGAGAAAAGAGATCGCTGAGAACAAAGAGCAGGCCGGGACGGCGGCTTTGCAGGGCGTAGTTGCGGAGGGCAAGGTTGAGGTCGGTGATGCCGCTGGCACGGCCGTTTTCGAGAAATTGGAGCAGGCGCAGGGTGTTGTGACGGCCGCGAAATGGCCCCCACCGGTCGTTGCCGGTGCTTCGCATTAAGGTGACTGTCACCTGGTCCCCGGCAGCAAGGCCAATGTGGGCTAAGGCTCCTGCCATCCGGACGGCGTAGTTTAGTTTGTTCAGTTCAGCGTCTTCATCGGGCCAGTCCATACTGAGGCTGCTGTCTACCAACAGATGAACGCCGAGGTCTTCTTCTTCTTCGAGGAGCTTGATGAACGGCCGTTCCAATCGAGCAAAAACGTTCCAGTCGAGGCGGCGGAGATCGTCGCCCCGTGTATAGTTGCGATAGTCGGCAAATTCGATAGAGGTTCCGCGCTTTCGGCTGCGCCGTTCGCCTTTCATCACCCCAACCCGAACCCGGTCGGCGACCAGGGTTAGCTGCTCTAATTTGCGGAGGGAGGACTCGTCGAAGATTTTCATGAAGAATCACCCACTCCCTCTCTGGGAACATTGGTAATGAGATCAGCAACAACATCATCGGTCTGGATGCCTTCGGCCTGGCCTTCAAAGTTGAGCAGGAGGCGGTGGCGAAGGGCGGCAGGCGCAACGGCCGTGACATCATCAAAGCTCACGTTATAGCGCCCGGCGAAAAGGGCGGTTATTTTTGCACCTAAGACTAGGGCCTGTGCGCCGCGAGGGCTGCTGCCATAGCGGACGTATTGGTTGACCAGCGCAGAGATGCTTCGGCCGGGGTGGGTGGCGACGGTGAAGCGGCTAATATACTCGCCAACGTTGCTGGGGACAGGAACCTGACGAGCCAACTGCTGCATGGCAATAATGCGTTCACTATCGGCGGCTGCTTCGGCTGCGGGATTTTCCTGACCGGTTGTGCGGGTTAGGATCTCGGTCAGGTCGTTGGCGGAGGGGAAAGGAACATTGACTTTGAATAGAAACCGGTCCAACTGTGCTTCGGGTAAGGGGTAGGTCCCTTCCATTTCCAGAGGATTTTGGGTCGCCAGGACGAAGAAAGGGGCGGGGAGGGTGTAGGTCTGGTTGGCAACGGTGACGGTCTTTTCCTGCATGGCTTCAAGCATGGCGGATTGGGTTTTGGGGGTGGCGCGATTGATCTCGTC
>JBAPRX010000538.1:0-4931 GCA_049281335.1 Promineifilaceae bacterium (SeqCode) | reverse complement strand
TGGTGGGGTCGTAGAGGCCGACGCGCAAAACGGCTGAGGCAGGCAAACCGCCATCAGGTAATACAAGTTCATGACTATCCACAATATACTCCCCTTCTGCCCAGCCCGTTGTCGGCCGTGTCCAGTTGGCGGGTTCGCCGTCGGATTGGGTGATGATCTCGCCTGATTCGTTGACAAGGTGGACGAAGACGCGGTAGCTGATTGGCATTTCGGCGAGTCCCTGCCAGACGAGGGTGACGGAGAGGGTGGCAGCATTTTCTTCAACGGTGTACCCGATCAGTTCGACCTGATCGCCGAAGTCGGCATTGACGGCCGTTTCAAAATCAGGCCGGGTAAAGAGCCGATCAGGGGCGTTGATGGTGAGGCTGCCTAACGGGATGTCATTGAGTTGGAATTGATAACGGCCGCTTTCCAGACCAGCCGCCAACTGCAAAGCGTGCTGCCCGCGCAGCCGTTCGCCCGCTTCCCAGGCCGAGGGGGGATAGTCAGCCCGGACGGGGGAAAGCTGCCAAGATTGGACAACCTGCCCGCTGCTGTCGAGCAGGGAGAGTTCAAGGGTATCGGCGGGAGTTTGTCCGGCTTTTTTTTCCCAGAAGAGAGTCAGGAGCATCTGCTCACCGGGGATGGCTTCGGTGCGATCTTGGTTATAGCCCAGGAGGTGCAGCCCGGCCGTTTCCACATCCAGCGGATATTGGGGCTGAAGCTTCGGCGGCCGGTCGGGGCGGGTGACGGTGATGGTTCCGATAACGGCCGTTGGCCCCCGAACTCGGCCGTCTGTTTCTAAAAGTGTCACCGGCTCCAAATCGGCCAGATTAAAGAGGGTCAGCACGATGTCATAGCTGCCGGGGGGCGTGCCAGGCAGCACCCGGACTTCGCGGCTGTCCCAGGCCCATTGATTGGCAACCCACAGGCTGGTTGGGGCCGTTGATTCGTAGATGCGGGGGCGATACGTCTCTTTGTCGCTCCAGATGTTGCCGTCGGGGCCAATAAGCCAGACGTTGGACTGGTAGTTAATCGAAGGTTGGGCCAGAACCTGCCAGGCCAGGTCAATGTCAAAACTCTCTCCGGCAGCGACCGGCTGCTGCGCTATGTTGTACCCGGCAAACTGGAGATCGTTGGCCTGGAGAACGGCCGGATTGTCCACAGTGGGGCCGGTTTCCTGACGGAGAGGGGTATCAACCCGGTCAATGAGCAGGAGCTTGAAGGCCAGGAAAAGCAAAGCTGCCAGCAGCAGCGCGGCAAAAGGCAGTCTGGACGCGGGTTTGGGCGAGACGGCCGTTTCGCCCTCGTTTCTCGACGATTCGGTGTAGAGGAGGACGGCCGTAATGACCACCCCAACCAGACAAAGCAAACTGAGGATGCTCATTGTCTGGCGCAGAGGGGTCATTTCCCAACTCACTTCGATAGTGTGCTGCCCGGCGGGAATGGGGAAGGTAATCAGCCCCTCCGGGTCGCTGGGGGTTATCGCAACGGGGCTGCCATCTACCAACACCGTCCAACCGGGAAAGGCGAAGGTGAAATAGCGGGCCTGGAAAGCAGCAGGAGTATCGAGCCGAATCTCGGCCGTTAATGGTGTATAGTCGGCCAATTCTACCACCGCCCCATCCGGCAGTTGGCTGCTGTCGAAGCGGTGCGGGGGGCGCCCCGCCTGATAATCGGCTTCTAAGGGAGAAGATTGCGGCCGTTCCTGGACCGTGATGGGAAAGTAGCTGCCTTCGGGGTCAACGCCGACCAGACCGGTGCTATGTTCATAGTCGTGGACGGTCTGGATGGTTGGAAAGGGGTCGTCCAGGCAGTAGTGGGGGTAGAGGTAGGGGAGGGCTTCGAGGAGGAGCAGGACAACGGCGACGGCGGGGAGGATGGCTTTGTAATTGGAAATTGGTGATTGGGTAATTGGGTAATTGGCGGTAAAGGACACCGCTGGTAATTGGGTTGATGGCCGGACACCAGCTTGTTGATTGGTGACTGGTGACTGGTGATTGTTTGCGTTTATTCGGGCGAAGGCGGAGCCGGAGAGGAAGGCGATGGGCAGGGCGGCACGGCCGATGAAGCGCCAGGGAAATTGAACGAATTCTATCAGGGGGACGTGATCCCATAACGGCCGAGAGACAGCCAGCGACATAAACAAGAAGCCAACGACAGCCACAGCCATCATAAAGATATGCCCTGCCTGTTCATCCTTATAAGCCGTTCTCTTCTCATCCCTTTGCGTCTCTGTCTCTCTGCGTCTTTGCGTTAAAACAAACTTTCCAACTCCAGCTACAGCCAGCAGCGTCGGAACCCAGCCGAGGCGGATCAAGAGGGGTTGGTTTAGGAGAGAGGGATCGGCCGATTGAACAGGCGCGAAAATCTCGTCCAGGGTGGCGAAGTTGAAGCGAAAGTCGTTGTTGCGGGTCGTGACCGACTGGCTGATGGTGATTTCGTCCAGTTCCAGCAGGGCCGGGCCAACGTAGAAGGCGGTCAATCCCAGGCCGAAGGAAAAGATGACGAAGATGCGGAGGACGGCCGTCTTCAAATCTAAACGATTGAGCCAGACAACCAGGGCAAGGTAGATAAACAGGACGGGCGTAAATAACAACAGGGAAATATTATGACTAAGCGCCAGGAAAAGGAGGCCGAAAACCGAGATGAGGAAGGGAACGGCCGAGCCGCGCAATACAAAACGACGACCTGCCCACAACAAAAGCGGAAAGAGGGGCAGCGCCAACGACTCCGGCTGGTTGCCGCGAATGATGGCGTCAATCAACTGGTAGGGGGCAGCCATGTACGCAACGGCAGCGACAACGGCCGCAGTTGGGCCGAAAATGTCTCGCACCCACAGATACATAAACCAACCAGCGGCCAGGATACAGACGATGTAGAAGAGATTGACCGCTGCCGGAAGCGGCAGGCCGAGGGAGTAGGGGATCAGGGTTAGATAAAGGGGTGCGCCTTCCCGAAAAACGAAAAAGGGATAGCCATAGCCAAAGGCCAGATCGGGCAGCCAGCGAGAGAAATACAGGCCGTTTTGCCAGGCGTGGTAGATGGCGGCAACCCGGTGATAGTGGAGATGGCCGTCGTGGGTACAAGCGCTGGCGTAAAGGCGGAAGAAGGGTGTAATCAGGGGCAGACCCAACAGGGTAACGAGCAGCCATGCTTTCCCGGCGGCCAGCTTTGAACCAATTCTTGCAATCATGGCACGGCCGTCTCCACAAGATATTGATCATCAAATAGATTGGATCCATCGGCCGAATAGACAGGCAACCGCAGACCATTGCTCTGGTCGTAAAGGCCCAGGGCAATGGTGTAACTGCCAGAGGCGGGTCGAGGAAGCAGGTACTGCTCTTGAATCACCTGTCCGGACACCCAGGTGTGGGTCGGTTCAAGAGGCGGCCGATCCCCCTGGCTGACAGTGTTTCCGGCCTCGTCCAGCAGGTGGACAAAGGTGGTGTAGAAAACGCCGTCCGGCTCAACCGCCTGCCAGGTGACTGTTAGGACGATGCTGTCATCTGTCACGGCCGTTTCCGCTTCTTGAAGCAGGGCGACCGTACCCAGTTGGACATTGAGGGGGGTGATGCCGGCCGGAAGATCGAAAGAGCGGGGGCGGGCGACGACTTCTATCTGGCCCAGTTCGACCGGGGCGAGCCATTGGGGTCGGCCGTCCTGGTCGAACCATTGCAGCGTGACTGGGTAAGTACCGGCGTCCAGGTCAACCGGGACGCGCCAGGTGGGACGAATATGGTAATACTGTCCACCGTGCCAGCCTTCGGTGGAGAGGGCAGAGTCGGCCGTTTCGCCGCCAACAGCCAGCACCAGATTACCCGAATGAGGCGTCTCAGACATCTGCCGCCACCAGAGGTCGAGTTTTAAGGGCAGTCCGGTTTCAACCTGTCCCGGCAAAGAGTCGTAGCCGATTAGTTCGACCCCGTTGTGAAGCGGGTTCGGTGGATCGGGTGGGAGTTGGTCCGGCGGGGCAGGGATTAAGATCGTGGCAAGTGGGGCGGTGGTTCCTGTGAAACGGCCGTCGTCCGTAAAAACGCCCAGTTTTGCACCCTGCTCATCAAACAGGGAGACCTGGACGGTATAATTCCCAGGGGCCAGATCGTAAGGAGCCGAGAGAGTGTAAAAGCGTTGTTGAGGTTCAGCAACGAGCCAGTATTGGACAAGCTGATCAACGGCGTTCAGGAGTGGGTTTTCCTGAGTCAGCCAGATTTCACCGGATGAATCTACGAGTTCAAGGCGATAGAAATAGTTGGTATCGGCCGTTTGCAGCCGCTGCCAGGAAATGCCAATCTGAATCGAGTCAGGCCAGGCAGCAGGTAACGTCCCTGCCGAAACGACAGCCACTTGTTCCGCAAAACGAATCTGCAATGGGCTGCTTTGGAAGGCAGCGAGGTTGAAATCGGCCGGGTGAAGGCCGGTATAGAGGGTGGCCCTGTCCAGGCCGTTGAAAACAAACTGCTTGAGCGGCGTTTGTCCGGCGGCGGCCAGCGAAACGATGTCCAGGTCAAAAGAATCGGGTGGGGTTTGCCAATCCTGGGGAACGAGCAGAAGGGAATTGTCATCTTGCAGCCGGGAAAGGCTCTGGGGTTCCAGAGGAAGTAGTTGGCCGGGGAAAAATGCGGCCGCAGCCGGGATGTTGCTGGTGAAAAGGGTCTGGTTCTGGCTGTTGGGGCTGTTTTCCGCCAGCCATCTCGCGGCGGCGCTGGTCCCCTCCCCCCAGCCGATGGGAAAGACCTTTTCGACCGTCGTTGAACCGCCAGCCAGCAGATTATAGGCCGTTAAAGGATACGGCCAGGAGCCAATGAGATACGCTAACTGGCCGACAACGACGATAAGTAGAACGGCCCGCGACAGCGATGGCGTTGGCAGTTTCGCAGCGGCCGTTGTCAGACCGGCGGCAGCGATCAAAATAAGGGGCAGGATTGCAGGCAGTGTGTAACGGTCGAAGC
>JBAPRX010000537.1:0-13417 GCA_049281335.1 Promineifilaceae bacterium (SeqCode) | reverse complement strand
TCAATGTTCAGCACCGCAACCAACTTCGAACGGTCAATCTGGCGAACGGCCCAAACAACCAGCCGTTCCGCTTTCTCGCCGTCGCCATAGACAATTGGCTCAATCGGCATCTGGAGGCGGACTTCATCGGCCGTCTGTCCGATGGCAGCCCAGTCCTGACCGCCGGTATCCCAGTTACTACCATCCTGAAAAGGTGTTTCCAGGGTCACGGCCAGCACCAGTTCCTGCTCATGGAGCCGGTCGGCCAGCTTTTGAACAAAGGCTGTAAAGGCCGCTTTTTGAGAGGGGTCTACTCCTTGATAGTCAAGGTTGACGCCAGCATAACCACCAGAAGTGACCATATCAAGCAGTGTGTTGTTATGCTCATCCTGAAGCGTTGTGTCAGCCAGCAGGGTACTCAGGGAAGCCGTATCTACAATCGCACCGGTGTTGGTGACACGAACCAGCGTCCGGTAGCCGCCCTCTGGTACGGGAACAACTTCTCCTGAAAGTGCGGCATTTTGGCCCAATGTCAGGGTCCCGGCCGAAACTTCAGTCAGATGGGGCGTCATCTCGACCGGAATTGATTGGGTTGGTAACAGATCGGCCCCAACCTCCGGATCGGTGGCAGCGGCCGTTTGCATCAAAGCCAGAGCGCCCGGCAAAGCGCCATCGGCCGAAGTCAGCGACTTTCCTTCTGAATCTACTGAACTGGCAACGAACTGCCATTTGTCGTTGTACCAGCCGTAGAGGTCCAGCGTTTGGTAAGGTTGGGCGTCGTCGGGAATGGTAATCGTTGCTTCACCGGTCGGGGCGTCCCCCTCATAGCCAACGGTATAAACATCACTGGCAAGGGTTAAACGGCTGGGGATGGCATCCGCCGCCGTTGAAAGCGAAGTATCTTCTGTTTGCTTCCCGGTAAAATCATCCTTGGAAACCCTGGCGACCTGTACGGCTGCCGCTTCGTTGTCAAGGGTTAATTCAAATTCGCCCGGAACAGAAAGCGTACTTTCGGAGCTTTGTGGCGATTCTGCATCGGCCGTTGTCTCTTCACCGCCTAACAGTCCTTGACCCAACAAGACCAGACCAATGATAATCAAAACAACCACAACAATGACCCCGCCAATCAACAGGCCTGATCTAGGCCCGGAGCTTGAGGAGGGGGATGAGGCGGATGTTTGAGATAAATTCGTTTCAAGGTTGCTGTCTACAGCAGACTCACCGGCTTCTTGCTGACTGATAGCCTCGCGAGCTTCCCTCAGGGGGCGTTCCTCTTCCATGTAAAAAATCTCCTTACATCATGAAGCTGTGTTTGCTGGCAAGATTGTACACTGGACAACCTCCCAACGAACGTTAAAGTTTACGGCAATCTTGTATGTTGACACATTTTTAGACGATTTTTCTGAGAAGTCTAAGCAATAACTCATCCTACTGCTCTATAGTAAATGCAAATGGCGGCCAAGTGCCGCCATTCTTTACCTTATTTATTTAAGCAACTCTTTCATATTGCCTTAACGGCTGCCATTCTAGCACAAGGGGTACGACGCGCCAAACGGCCACCGATGAGTGACGAGGAATAAAATTCCTCGTCTGAGACAAAAAAACTGCTCAAGCAAGTTAAAAAGAGGGCTTTCAGCTTTACTTTTTCTTTCTGAATAGTTCGCGCACTACGATATTCCGTTGTATCTGGCTGGTTCCTTCGTAAATCTGGAATATCTTCGCATCCCGCATCAGCTTTTCTACCGGATATTCTGTCATGTAGCCATAGCCACCAAAGACCTGAACGGCGTTGGTTGCAATTTTCATGGCGGTATCGGCCGCAAAGGCTTTGGCAAAAGCGGCCGTTGATGTCACCGGTTCGCCTGCGTCCACCGACCAGGCTGCTTTCCAGACCAGCAGGCGGGCTGCTTCCAATTCTATTGCCATATCGGCCACGATGTGGCCGACTGCCTGATGCTGGAAGAGGGGTTTGCCCCAGGTTGTCCGTTCCGACGCATAGCGCACACACTCGTCCAATGCCCGCTGTGCCAGACCAATCGCCCCGGCACAGGTCGCCGGACGGCTGCGGTCAAAGACCTTCATGGCAATGAGAAAGCCCTGGCCTTCCTCGCCCAAGAGATGGGTGGCCGGAACCTTGACGTTGTCAAAGATGACTTCGGCCGTGTCGGAGGCGTGCTGGCCCATCTTGTCAAAGGGCTTGCCAACGCTGACGCCTTCCCAGTCCCGGTCTACGATAAAGCAGCTCATGCCATTGTAGCGCTGGCCTGGCTCGGTGTAGGCAAAGACGGTGTAGAAGTTGGCAACGGTGGCCCCGGTGATGAAGGTCTTGCTGCCATTGAGGATATAGTGATCCCCGTTTTTAATGGCCGTTGTCTTAATCCCGGCTACATCCGACCCTGCTTCCGGTTCGGTGGCGCAGTAACTCGCCATATTGCCGTCGGCAAGACGGCCGCAGTATTCCGCTTTCTGGTCTTCATTCCCGGCAATCAAAACCGGCAAAATCGCCAGCCCATTCACCGACATAGCTGTGCTGATGCCGGTGCAGCCCCAGGCCAGCTCTTCCCCTACAACCACTTCTTCAAACAAGCTCAACCCCAGCCCGCCATACTTTTCTGGGATAGACATCGTTGTCAGCCCCAATTCCTGAGCCTTCTTGATAACGGGCCAGGGATATTCATGGGTCTTATCGTAATGTTCGGCAACAGGCGCAATTTCCTTGCGGGCAAAGTCACGAGCCAGCTGCTGCATCTGCTTTTGTTCTTCGGTTAACCCGAAATTGACTGTACCATTGCTGCTCATATTTTCTCCTGAAAAGGCAGTGAACGGTTAAAGGTTAAAAGTGTACAGTGAACGGTGTAACCTGTTGCGACCTTTTTACTTTTTTCCGATTATTGCTTACCGCTCACTGCTTACTGTTCACTTATTCTTTGCGTAGTTCGATCTTCAAAATCTTACCGGTCGCATTCATCGGCAGGGTATCCCGAAGTTCTACCGTACGGGGATATTTGTAGGCGGCCATATTCTCTTTGGACCAGGCCACAATTTCTTCGGGGGTAATATCGGCGTCGGCCTTCGGCACAATAAATGCCTTGACTTCCTCGCCATATTGTTCGTGGGGAACGCCAATAACGGCCGCCAGACTGACCCCAGGATGGCTCATCAAGACCTCTTCTACCTCGCGGGGATAGACGTTGAAGCCGCCCCGGATAATCATATCTTTGACCCGGTCAACGATGTAGATATAGCCGTCTTCATCGATTTTGCCGATGTCGCCGGTATGGAACCAACCGCCCCGGAAGGCTTCGGCCGTTGCTTCTGGCTTGCCATAGTAACCTTTCATGACATTGTGACCCCGGATTACAATTTCACCCAGTTCGCCGGTGGCAACTTCTTTGTCCACTTCATCTACAATCTTGACTTCAACACCCCAAACCGGGATGCCGACGGAACCGGGCTTGCGCTCTCGATCCATGCGGTTGAAGGTTGCGACCGGGCTGGTTTCTGACAGGCCGTATCCTTCCAGAATGCTAACTTTAAATTTCTCTTCAAAGGCTTTCATCACCTCGACGGGCATGGCGGAACCGCCGGAAGCACACAGGCGCAAATTGCTGGCTATCTTTTCCAGGTCATATTTGTCGGCATTGGGGTAGTTCAACAACGCCCAATACATGGTTGGCACACCGGCAAAGATGGTGACGTTGTCCCGGTCCATAATCGCCAATGCCGCGTCGGGGTCGAAGCGGGGCAGCAAGGTCAAAGCTGCGCCGTTATAAAACCCGGCGTTCATTTGAACGGACTGTCCGAAGGAATGGAACAGAGGCAGGACTATCAGGCTAACATCGCTGTCGCTATGTCCGTACATGTTGTCGCTCAGGCGGGCGTTCATAATCATATTGCTATGGCTTAACTCTGCCCCTTTCGGCCGTCCTGTGGTGCCGCTGGTGTAGAGGATAACGGCCGTGTCATCGGCCTCTGTCTGCACGGTATTAAAGGTCGGCGGCTGATTGTGCAAGAGCATCCCCAACGTTTTCGTCCCTTCAATGGGAGAAGGCGCAGCCGGGTTGGCCGTCATCACAAAGAAATGCTCACACCCGTCAACCTCCTGAAAAGCGGCATGTCCCATCTGCCCCATTGGAAGCTGTTCCGTCCCCTCAAAACAAAAATAGACTTTTGAATCAGAATCCTCTAAATGGTATGCAATTTCACGCGGCTTCAAGAGAACATTCAGGGGAACAACCACTGCCCCAGTCTTCAAAATACCATAATAGGCAATCGGAAAATAAGGCAAATTCGGACAGCTAAGGGCAACCTTATCGCCTGGTTTGACCCCCAGACCAGCCAGCCCATTAGCGACCTGGCTTGCCATCGCATTGACCTGGCCGTAGGTGAGCTTCATCTCGTTAAAAATAACGGCCGTCGCTTCCGGTGTTTGCTCGGCACTGTACTCCAATAATGTTGCAAGATTTAACATGATTTCTTCCTTCCTATTCTTCTTTAACTGGCTCTGCTTGTTCTGCTTTCGAGAGATCCACAGTCATAACGCCGTCGTCGCGGCCCGTATCCACAATGGCCCCCTTCAATATCCGGCGGCTTTCGGCCACCGGCCCTTCCACAAATACTTTCCCCAGCGAAAAGCCCACAATCCGGGCTTCTTCGTCCAGAAGTATATCGCCGACTGTTCCTACTTTCGTTCCGCCGGGGGTGTCAATATCCCGCTTTTGCAGCTCCTCCCGCCGGAGCCAATGTTTGGCCTCTTCGGCCTGTTCGTCGTCGGTTACAACATCGGATGCCTTCGCCAAAATGGCATCTATCCCAAAAACCGACACGTTGCGGCGGGCGATCAACAGCGACTTGCGCTTGATCAGCCCTTCATTTCCCATATAAATCCCGGTTAAAAGCTCCAGGTCTTTGTCCAAATATAAATCTTTGACGCTCCCCAGCAGACGGCCGTCTGTCATGCTGTAAATGGGCTTCCCAATCAGGTCTTTTCCCAGGCGCATTAATTCTTCCTCCTAGTGAAAACAGTGAACAGAGAGGCAGTGAGCGCAGTGAACGGTCTTTCATTTATTGATGGTGTCCAGCCGTTCATGCGGCCTCCTCATAAGATAGATTATAGACGTAGATTGGGAAAGGGTAAAGCGGCTGTACGGACAAAAGTTATTGATCCGCAGTAGTTCGATTCAAGACAAACTTCACTCACTGTTACTTGTGGTATAATTTCCGGCATGAGCGAATTGGTCAATATCGCATTATCAAATCTCACAGAAGAGATGGAGGATAGATCAGATGGCCGAAATTGTGTTGGAGCCGGAAATCATCGAAATTCCCGAACCGGACCTCTCAAACGTCATTACCGAGGATGACGAGCCGGTGGATAATATCTTCTCAGAAAAACAGCAGCGTTTGTTGACCGAAACCCTATATACGTCCTGGCGCAAAAAATTTGAACCGGACACCCACTTCGTTGCTCTGGCAAATGTCGGCCTGTTCTATGCCGTAGAAAGGCCGGCCATTGTCCCTGATGTCATGGTCAGTCTGGATGTGGAACTGCCGGAAGAGCTTTGGGAAAAGAAACATCGCTCTTATTTCTTTTGGGAATACGGCAAGCCGCCGGAGATCGTGATTGAGATTGTGTCTAATCGCAAGGGGCGAGAACTAACTACGAAAAAGGCGTTGTATGCCCGCCTCGGAATTGCCTATTACATCGTCTTCGATCCGTACAAACAGTTGAACGGCAAGCTGCTGCATGTGTTCGAGCGGCGGGCCTCAGAATATGTCAGCAGGCGCAAATACTGGCTGCCGGTGTTGGGCCTGGGACTGGAATTGTGGGAGGGAACCTACGAAGGACACGAAGCTGTCTGGCTCCGCTGGGTGGATGAAGAAGGTAATCTTCTCTTGACCGGCGAAGAAGCGGCCGAACAAGAACGCCAACGAGCCGAACGCCTGGCAGCCCAATTACGAGCCTTAGGCGTCGAGCCGGAAGAATAATCATAAAAAACATCGAATAACCTATATGTCCAACAACACCTCCTCTTTTGATCCAAAAAATGTCCGGCCTTTGTTTCCTGCGTTGCAGCAAGAAGTAGACGGCCGTCCTGCCCTCTATCTCGATGGCCCTGGCGGAACGCAGGTTCCCCACTCGGTCATTGAGGCGATGAATGGCTACCTGATTAACGGCCTGAGCAACAGCGGCGGGCCTTTCCACAGCAGCCGCCTGACCGACGAGACAAGCAAAGCTGCCCGGCGGGCGATGATGGACTTCTACAACGCCAGCCGCCCGGAAGAGATCGTCTTTGGGCAAAATATGACCAGCCTGACCTTCAGCATGAGCCGGGCGCTGGCCCGATCCTGGCAGCCGGGTGATGAGATTATCGTCACCCGCATTGACCACGACGCGAATATCTCCCCCTGGCTTTTGGCGGCTGAAGATCATGGTGTGAATGTTCGCTGGCTCGATTTTCGGCCGGAAGATTGCATCCTGGCCCTGGATACGCTGCCAGACCTGCTGAGTAAAAAGACGCGCCTGGTTGCCATTAACTATGCTTCAAATGCTGTCGGGACAATTAATGATGTCAAACAAGCCATCGCAATGGCCCATGAGGTTGGCGCTTTAGCCTATGTGGATGCTGTTCATTATGCGCCCCACGACCTTATTGATGTTCAGACATTGGACTGTGACTTTCTGGCTTCCTCGGCCTATAAATATTTCGGGCCACACACGGGCGTTCTCTATGGTAAATATGAGCATCTGGAACAGCTAACGGCCTATAAGGTGCGACCGGCTTCCAATGAACCGCCGGGAAAGTGGGAAACGGGGACACAGAGTTTTGAGAGTCTGGCGGGGGTTACGGCCGCTATTAATTACATTGCCTCTCTGACCGATGCGGCGGGGACGCGGCGGGAACGGTTGGTTCAGGCTATGGCAGTTATCAAGGGTTATGAAAGCGGATTGAGCGATTATTTCCTTCAAGAAGCAACGAAGGTGCCTGGATTACGGGTTTATGGCATTACCGATGTTGAGATGTTGGAACACAGAACGCCGACTTTTGCGGTTAGTTTGAAGGGACATTCGGCCGAGTCCGTCGCCACCCAATTAGGCAAGCAGGGCATCTATGTCTGGCACGGTCATTATTATGCGCTGGCGGTTATGGAACGGTTGGGGCTGTTGGAAAGCGGTGGTCTGGTCCGGATTGGTTTTGTCCATTACAACACGAAAGATGAGGCCGACAGGCTCCTGGAAGCATTAGGGAATATTGGAAAATAGGGAGTCTCACGCAAAGGCGCTAAGACGCAAAGGATATAAGGGCGAGATCGGCGGGAACCCAGGTTATAGGAGAGTCAAAGGCTTCTCCCGCCGATCCTGCCCCTACCAGATTGGTACTATTGGGTAATTTGACAGCATAAAGGCAGACTGTATAATCCCGGCACTTATACAACATTGATCCGCAGGGAAACCTGCACTGCTATCCTTTTAGTAAAGGAGGTGGTGTTTATGGATAGTTATTTATCTAGCCGTACCGTAGCACTGCCTCCTAAAATAGGTTAAGTGCTACGGTACGCATCAGCGAAAGGCTCCGTTTTTTTGAAAGCGGAGCTTTTTGTATTAGTGGGAAACAGGGGGATAAAGACGCTGCCAGGGGTAACAATCCAATTCGTAATCGGCAATAGGGTGGCAATCCCCTTGTAGGACATAGAGTTCTTCCAACCGTAATTGAGGGCTGTCCGGCGTTTGCAAAATGCCATGTACAAGCACTTGTTGTGATGGCTCCACTTCCCCTAATCTAACCTCAGTAAACAAAGTCCCGGCTTCATCAACGAGGTAAGGCATAATTTGTTCCAACGTGCCTATTAGACGAAGCCGGATGGGTTGATCTTGTGGGTAGTGGGTTAATAGCTCTGGGGCCAGCGACTCATAGGCCAGGTCAAAGGTTGTTTGAAAGCTAACTGTCTGCCACTGCCCATCCCGTTCGACGGCAAGATAACGGCCGTCAAGAAACTGCTCCCCTGCCGGTGACGCCACCAGACGGCCGACAAGGAAGACCCGCTCGCCCGGTTCCAGGGCGGCCGTAACCGGCGGGTTTTCCAGGCCGAGAGCGGGGCCACCGTCAAAAAAGTAGGAACGGCCGCGCCATGCAATTGTTTGCCCGTCATCGGTCATCACCACAAATGTGCCGACGTTTGCCTCGGTTACAGTGGCCTCGAACCCCTCCTGGTAAGGACGCATCTCCTCGGCCGAAAGCGGAACCGGTTCTAATTGGGGCCAGATGACAGCCAGATGATCGCCAGTAACCCAATCAGTAGGAATATCAAGCGGCTCGGCTGATTGTCCTCGCCAAACAAGGGTAGCCAACATCTGCTGGTAAATGGCTGCTTCGGCCAGTAAAAGTTCATCCACTGCGCTTTGAAAGTACAAACTCACGATAGTACCGGCCTCGCAAAAGAGCAAGACCGCGCTGGAACCGCCTGCGCCGCCTGGGGGTGGGCTAAAATGAAAGAGGGCGGGCTGGCCGCTAAAGGTGGCATTGAAGTCGAGTTCCATACCTGCCGGGATGCCAGGCATAGAACTCTGGTTGGCTCTAACTGTATCTAACCAGTCTCTCCCGTTGGGGAGGGTACAGGCGGGCGGGGATGGGGTGGCGGTTTCCACCGGCGCGTCAGGGAACTGGGCTGAACCCTCGCCACTTTCATTCCCGCCGGAGACGCTAAGCGTGCTTATTCGTACTTGTGAATTGGTTTCAGGCGAACTAAAAGTGAATACCCCCGCGCCCACCACTGTCCCTGTCTGCCACTGCTGGGGGTAGGCAATGGTATACACACCGTTGGGACTTTGATACAAGGCCCAGCCCGGCATCGGTGGGGCCAGGGTGGGTTCGAGTACGGCCGTTGGCGGCAATGTAGGGGAAACACCTATTGTCGGCGTAGTTAAATTCGAGGGCAGCGCGGTTTCAACCAGAGTTGTTGCAAGGCGCGTAGGTGTTAGAGTCGGGGTTGGCGTGGTTGGAGCGACGCTGTCGCAAGCGTTGAGCAAGAACAGCACAATAATTATTAATAGATAGATTCGATTTAACGGCCGATTTTGCATAGTCCCTTCCCAAAACTCCAAGTTTAAACTCCCTTATTATGTAAACCAATGGTTCAACAACTGTAATTATACATTTATTGGTGAGTCGTTACGTGTATAATTATCAATCACCAATAAATGATTAACCAAGAAACCTTACAAGGACTCATCCATGACCAAACATATCCCTGTCATTCTCTACGGCGTTGGCGGCGTCGGCCGTGCTTTGCTGCGCCAGATTTTGAACGGCCGAAGCATCACCGCTGACCGAAACCAACTGCACTTTGACATTGTTGCTTTGACCGACAGCCGCAACTGGCAAAGCGATTTGGACGGTTTGAAAGACGAACAGATTCAAACGATTCTGAATGCCAAAGAACAAGGACAGCAGTGGGGAGAAGATCGGCCGTCCAACCTTGAAATTCTAAACCTGCTCCAGGCTGTTGGACTACCATCTGCCCTTGTGGTGGACGTCACGGCCCAGGATGGCATGGAACCAGTCATTGACCAGGCGCTGGCTTATGGGTATGGCGTTGTGTTAGCTAATAAGAAGCCGCTGGCCGGACCGTGGGAAACGGCCGCCCGTTACTATAACAACCCGCTGATACGGCATGAATCAACAGTCGGCGGCGGGCAGCCTGTTATTGCTACGCTGCGCTATCTGCTAGACACGAACGATCCGCCGGATTTGATTGAAGGGCAGTTGAGTGGGACATTGGGCTATATTTGCGGCCGTCTGGAAGAGGGCGCTCCTTTTTCGACGGCTGTGTCGGAGGCGAAGGCTAAAGGTTATACAGAGCCGGACCCCCGTGAGGATTTGGGCGGGCTGGATGTGATGCGAAAGGTGATGATTCTCGGCCGAATGGCGGGGTGGCCTTTGGAAACGGCCGATATTGAGGTGGAAGCTCTGTACCCCTCCCATCTAGCCGGTATTTCGGTCGGGGATTTCATGGGGGCGATTGCGGAGATGGATGGCTCTATCCGGGAACGGGTTGAGGCAGCAAAGGCAAATGGGAATGTGCTGAGATATTCGGCCGAAGTCACGGAGCAAGGCGGCTCGGTTGGGTTGAAACCAATCTCCAAAGAAAGCCCGTTGGCAAACCTTAAATACATCAGCTTCCGCACCAAATTTTACTGCGACCAGCCGATGATGATCGGCGGTAAAGGGGCGGGGGTTGAGATGACGGCGGCGGGGGTTTTGGGAGATATGATCGGAGTGGTGAGGGAGAAAGCAGCTTAATAATTAATTCGTGAATTCGTGAATTGTTGAATGGTTAATGACGTTGCACATTAACCATTCAACAATTCAGCCATTATTTATTTGTTTTCTCTATGACTCCGGGGTTGTGGTTGCTTCGGAGGTGGCTGTTGCTTCGGGGGTTGGGGTTGCCGGGGCTGTGGATTGGAAAACGCCGAAGACGAGATTGGCGCCGGGGATAAACAACTGCTGTCCTTCTGTCAGCGGTTCGCTGACCGGGTTGCCGTTCCAGTCCAGAATGCTTTCGACGGGAATCTCATACCAATCTGCGATCTCGGCCAGGGTTGCCCCATTGTCTATATCCTCTTGAGTAATCTCCAAAACGGCCCCATTCGAGGGCGGAATTAACAATGCTGTCTGCCCATAGACATTGTCGCCGGTCAGTCGTTGGACGTTGGCCTGGATGATGGTGGTCGTTGTCAGGCTGTAGATTTGGGCCAGACAGTTGATCCCTTCTCCGGGGCCGGGGATATATTCAATCACCTGCTCCCGTCCCGGTTGAACCGTGCAGGCTGGCGCGGCATCCGGGTTGCTTGGCGGCGGGATGACGAGGATGAAACCAACCGGTACAGAGTCCACCGTTCCTAACGGAGCCAGCGCCTGGATATTTGCTGTGACCAGATCGTCAAGGCTCACACCACAGGTGGCAGCAATGCCGGAAATGGTGTTGCCGGATGCCACTTGATAGACGTCACAGAGTGGGATTTGCAACTGGCTTCCAATTGCCAAAACAGCTTCACTCTGGTCGGCATATCCATTGGCATATAACAGGTCATCCACGCTCACATCGTATGTGTCAGCAATGCCGAGCAAGGTGTCGCCTGAAACAACGGTGTGGAAAGTTGGGTCAGGAACCGGCGTCGGGGCGGGCGTTGCCGTTGGTTCCGGTGTGGGGGTCAGCGGGGCTGTTGGCGTCGGAACGGGTGACGTTGGGGATGGTTCGGAGGTAGCCGTTTCTTCCGGGGCTTCGGTCGCTTCAGCCGGTGTTTGGGTCGGGGCTAAGGTTGGGGTTTCAACGTCATTGGCGCTTTCAGCTTCGGCCGTATCGGTCGGTACCGGCGTTGCCTCTTTTTCCCCTGACTGGCAGGCAGATAAAACGAGTAAGAATGCACCCAATACCACTGCACGAAATATAATTCTCAGGTAACGATTTCTTGATACCATAGTTATTCTCCAGAAAAGATTTTGTTCCAGTACACATCTGGATTTATTACACTGTTAATTAAGTAATCCCAACCTCCCGGAAGTTGTTTATGAGCAATGATTTAGTGGAAGAAACTTCCGGGAGGTTTTAAGTTATTTTGTTAACAATGGATTTATTGTTGTTAATGTTAAGGATTCTCTATTGATTTTGCAGTTTTGCCCAGCTATCGCGCAGGGGCAGCGTGCGGTTGAAGACGAGATGATCGGGTGAGGAATCCTCGGAATCGGCCGTAAAGTAGCCCTGGCGCATAAACTGATAGGAAACGCCGGGTTCTGCCTCGACCAGAGAGGGTTCAAGCTGGCAATTAGCCAGCACTGTCAGCGATTCGGGGTTGAGATTGTCGGTCAGTTCGCCCTCTTCCGGGTTTGCCTTGACGAAGAGGGGTTCGTATAGGCGGACTTCGGCCGAAACGGCATGATCGGCCGAAACCCAATGGAGTGTACCTTTTACTTTTCGGCCGTCGGGTGATTGTCCCCCGCGAGATTCGGGGTCAAAGGTGCAGCGCAGTTCAACGATGCGGCCTGCTTCGTCTTTTACGACATCGGTACAGGTAACGTAGTAGGCGCCAAATAAGCGCACTTCTCTACCAGGGGCAAGCCGGAAGAATTTACCGGGCGGGTTTTCCATGAAATCTTCTCTTTCCAGATAAATGGTTCTGGAAAAAGGTACCACCCGCGTTTCGGTGTTCTCTTTATCTTGAGGATAGTTGGGAACCTCAAACTCCTCTACCTGCCCTTCAGGATAATTTTCGATAACGACCTTTAGTGGGTCCAGAACTGCCATCGCTCTGGGCGAGCGGTGATTGAGGTCGTCCCGGATGTAATGCTCCAGAAGGGCTGCCTCGACGATGCTGTTGGCCTTTGAGACGCCAACGGCATCTACGAAAGCCCGGATCGCTTCCGGGGTGTATCCCCGGCGGCGCATGGCGGAGAGGGTTGGCATCCGGGGATCGTCCCAGCCAGAGACATAGCCTTCTTTGACAAGACGGCCGAGTTTCCGTTTGCTCATCACGGTATGGGTCATGTTCAGCCGGGCAAATTCAATCTGCTGCGGAGCGTAAATGCCCAACCGCTCAACGAACCAATCGTAGAGAGGCCGGTGATCTTCAAATTCCAGGGTGCAGATAGAGTGGGTGATCCTTTCTATCGAGTCTGATTGGCCGTGCGCCCAGTCATACATCGGATAAATACACCACTCACTGCCGGTACGGGGATGTTCGGCGTGGATGATGCGGTACATGACGGGGTCGCGGAAGTTCATATTGGGCGAAGCCATGTCAATTTTGGCCCGCAGCACCCGCGCCCCGTCGGGAAATTCCCCGGCCCGCATTCGCTCAAAGAGGTCGAGGTTCTCTTCAATGGAACGATCCCGATAGGGGCTGTTTTTGCCCGGTTCGGTTAAGGTTCCCCTGTACTCGCGCATCTCGTCGGCGCTTAAATCGTCTACGTAGGCATCGCCTTGTTGGATAAGCTGCACGGCCCATTCATAAAGCTGCTCGAAATAGTCGGAGGCGAAGAAGAGGCGGTCTTCCCAATCGAAACCGAGCCAGCGAATGTCCTTCATGATGGCGTCAATGTATTCCTGCTCCTCCTTGAGGGGGTTGGTATCGTCAAAGCGCAGGTTGTATTTGCCGCCGTAATCTTCTGCCAGTCCAAAGTTGAGGCAGATGGATTTGGAATGGCCGATGTGGAGGTAGCCGTTCGGTTCAGGTGGGAACCGGGTGTGAACACGGCCGTTATTTTTTCCGTTCTCTAAGTCCTCGTCAATGATATTGCGAATAAAATTCGACGGCGTGGTCGTCGTTTCGTCACTCATAAAAACTCCAATTGCAAATAAACGTCTCGTACCAGTAAACAGTTGAGTTATACAGGTGGCAGGATGCTTGAAAAACCTAATGTGGACTTTTGGACAACTG
>JBAPRX010000536.1:0-4498 GCA_049281335.1 Promineifilaceae bacterium (SeqCode) | reverse complement strand
GCCTCTTCCGGCGTCTCAACAACCGTGCCATAGTCGGCTGCGACCGACGGCGCCAGATTTTTGACAAACAGCTTCGGCCGTCCTTCCAGGGGCAGGACACCATCATCGTTCTTTAACAACGTCATGGCCCGCCGCTGTGTAGCCGTAGAAGCCGCCTCAAAATCAGCCCGGCCTAACAGGTCAGAGACCCCATCAACATCAACAAAGGGATTATCAAACTGGCCCAACTGGAATTTCTGGCGCAGCAGCCGCCGCACCGACTGATCCAGACGCGATTCGGGAACTCGGCCGTCTTTCACCAACTGCACCACCAGTTCCGGCAAACTTTCGCCGCCGAATTGGTCCACCCCGGCCTCAATTATCTTCGCCACCCGGTCAATCGCGCTCAAATGCTCAACGCCCCAGGCTCGCGCAGGCCAGACCACATTCCCCATTGGTACATCGGAAACCAGACTCCAGTCGGTGCAGACAATCCCATCATACCGGTATTTCTGGCGCAGCAAACCGGTAATGATGGCCTTGTTGTAGGACATCGCCACATTTTCATCGGTCTGGTCTGTTGGAACCCCGTAATAAGGCATGATAGCGGCCGTGTTCGCCGCCAGCGCCGCTTCAAACGGGATCAGGTGGTAGTCAAAGTTGTTGCCCGGATAGACCTGCCCCTTTTGAAACTCAAAATGAGGGTCGAGTCCCTCTTTCTGCGGCCCGCCGCCGGGAAAATGTTTGGTCATGCAGGCCACACTGTCCGGCCCTAACTGTTCTCCTTGAAAGCCTCCGATGTAAGCAGCGCCGAGTTCGGCCGTTAAATGGGCATCCTCACCAAAAGTGCCGCTGATTCGCGCCCATCGCGGCTCCGTCGCCAGGTCAATCTGAGGATGCAAGGCAATGCGAATGCCAACGGCCAGATACTCCTGCCGGACAATGTCGGCAAACTCCCGCACCAACGCCGCATCCCCAATGGCTCCAAAACCCAACGTTTCACACCATTGGGAGAATTCACCACCCGCCATCGCAAATATATTCTTGGTAAAGTGGTTGCGGGGGTCCGAAGCGATGGTAACAGGAATTCCCAGCCGGGTCTGTTCAGATAATTTTTGGAGATTGTTGTGCCAGGTCGCCAGCGTCACCGCGCCTGGAATCTGGTAGGTGTTGAAATGATTTAAATGTCGTTCCGTCATTTCCACGCTGGCAACCCTGCCAAAGCCAGCCGCCCCCGGCTTATCTTCGATGGAGCCATCCTGGTTCACGATAACCCCATCAATGAACATCATCCCCGCCTTTTCCTCCAGGGTCATCTGGCTCAAGAGGTCCTCTACACGAGCTTCAATCGGTTGGCGGGGGTCTTCGTAAATGTCCAATCGGCCGTTCTTGTTCAGGTCACGGTACAAAAAGCCATTCTCCTCTTTCACAATCGAGGATTCCTGCAATGTATTCGCGTCCAGGCTTTTTCCAGCTTCATTTTGGGACATGTTCTACTTTCTTCCTCTATTCAAACAGTTCGTCAATTATCGGACTTCCCTCTCATAAAATTCGGTCGTAGTCAACATCATCTTAAACAACAAGACCTCTCTGTGGCCCTCTGCCCCTTTGCGTATCTCCGCGTCCAAATCTTCCACCTTCCAAATAATTCGTGATATTCGTGAAATTCGTTGCAACCCTTTTACCCATCCGGCGGCAGGCGATAAAGCTCATAGAAATCGTTGCCAACCGTATCAACCAGTTCCAGACGTTGGCTCAGAATCTCAGTCAAAACGGCTGGTTCTGCCAGCGGTTGGTCAAAGGGCGAGTTGTTCGTCAAAATCAGCTTCAGGCCGCTGCGGAACAACAGAACGTGAGTAATCCCTTCCGCCCGCCAGCTATCCACAATACTGTCTGCGTCCCCATACAGATATTGCAAGTGGCCGAAGCGATCCAGAATACTATCCGGGCGACATTCCGGCCCATCACAATAATAGCTGCGCGGTTCCCAGAGAAAGAGAACCACATCATCCGGCCCGACGCTGTCGTTAATTAGCTGCATGGCTCCGTAATTCGCCCCCAGGCGGCGGAGCAAATTGTCGTCCCGGCTCTCATTGCCAATCAAGTACGTCCAGGGCTGTTGGGGCAGCCAGTTAGCAAACTGAATGAGCAGCCCAACAACCAACACCAGCCCAAATATCAAATTTATCTGGCGGTGGAGGGAGAAGTTGGCAAAGTCGAAACGGGGCATATCTTCATAAATCCAGGCCAACAGGGGGCAAAGGACGACGAAAGCAGGCAGCAGCAGGCGAGACTGCCACAAAGGAGCCGATGAGATAACGCCAACCGTCCAGAAAAGAAATTGCACCAGGGCAAAAAAGAGCATAGCGTTAAAAACGGCCGGTTTACGACGGCCGATCCGGGTCAAACTATACGCCACCAACAAAGGCAAAAAGAGGAGAAATAAAGGCCCGCTGATGCCGTCAACGAGGTTGGCATCCCGAAGGCCGAGCGTCAACACATAAGGCATTGTCAGAAGATTGACCGCCAGATAGCCAATATCAACCTGACAACCGGTGACGTGTTGGCCGATCAGAAAAACCTGGTTGGCTGTGGTACAGCTTTCAGGATTGTAAGCAATGCCGGTTCCAGCCTCTGAGTAAGCATCAGCCCGGAAATCGTCCCAATACTCACCGCCAAAGACAAAGGGATAGACGGGGTTGCCGGTAAAGGCCAGATTCTTCACATACCAGGGTACGGCAACCAGGAAAGCCAGAATACCAAAGAGGAATAACGGCCGAACTGCCTGCGCCAACTGTCTACGCTTCCACCACAGCAAAAGGATGACGAGAGCCAGCGGAGCCACGAAGCTGGTGTATTTCATGCTCATCGCCATCCCACTAAAGATGGCGCTCAAGATCAGCCAGCCTATATCAAAATCGAAAAACCCGGTTTTTGATAAAAAGTAGGTTTTTGCAGCTTTTAGGAGGCAGTAGAGAGCGGCCGTTTCATAAAAAGCCAGCCCCAAATCATTGTAAGCCCAACCGGCCAGCGTCAGCACCATCGGCATGGCATAGTAAAATAAGACCCCCAGCCAGCCGTTCTTAACCCCAAGCAAATCCCTGGCAAAGAGATAGACCACGCCGGCCGTCATCAGGTTAAAGATAAAGTGGAGCAAAACGGCCGGAACGTCCCCAACCATCCCCATTGCCAGCATAAATAGCATTTCAAAAAGAGCGGGAAAGTTCAGATGAGGAATATCTATGCCGGACAAAATGCGGCCTGCTTCCAGATACAGCCTGGGGCCAGTCAGATGGTAAAAGAGGCCATCCCAATCGGTCGGTGGCAGCAAAGCGCGGGTCAACGCCAGGAAAAGAGAAAGGGCCAGGAAAATTGTGATTAACCGGCTCGGTTTAGGGCGGGGAAGTTGGCGAAGAAAGCGCAGCGTCGGCCGTCCGACGAACACCGTTAAGACGGCCGTCACCAGATAGAAAAGCCAGGGAAAGAGCAGCCCAACAATACCGAGGAAAAAGACAAGCAGCCCCAACGCCCCAAACCCCACTCCCAGGCCGAATACAACTTCTTCCAAGTCATTGAGTTCCAGTTGGGGGATGCGTTGAAGCAAGAAACGGCCGCTTCCCAGCGCAATAAAGGCCAACCAGAGGGCAGCCAGCAGGTGAAGGAGGGTTCGGCCGATAGCGGCAATTGAAAGCCCTGGAAAGAGCCAGTTCATCCCCACAATTTGCCCGATGACGGGCTGCAATATAGCGTTTTGCGCCCAATAGTACCCGGCGATGCTGATCGCCAGCCAAAGCAAAAAGAGAACGATCAATATCATCCGTAAGTTATTGTTGGAACTGTTTTTTGTCTTATTTGCGGCCATTGGCGAACCTAATCAAATATACTGATCGAACCAGGCCAGGGTATCTTCCCAGGCCTGAGTCGCCTGTTCTTCGACGTAACGAGAACCGGTGTCATTATGAAAGGCATGGTCTACACCGGGATAGATATTGATCTGGTAGGTCACGCCCGCTTCCTTCAGGGCGGCTTCCATGCTTTCGATTCCGGCGTTGATGCGGCTGTCTTCCCCGGCGTAAACGGCCAGGACGGCCGCTTTGATATTACTCACTTGTGCGAGGTCGGGGGATCGGCCGTAAAAGGGAACGGCCGCTTTCAGTTCCGGCAGGGCAGTGGCGCTGTCCCAGGTGATGCCGCCGCCAAAACAGTAGCCGGTCATACCGATGCGGGTATCGTCCACCACATCCAGCCCTTGCAAATAATCAAAACCGGCCGAAAAATCAGCCACGTGCCGCCCCGGATCGGCGTTGCTCAACAGACCGGGAACCTGGCTTTCGTCCTGTGCAGCCGTTCCACCTTCACGGGACAGCAAATCAATCGCAAGGGCGACGTATCCGGCTTTGGCAAAGCGGCGGGCAACGTCCCGAATGTGGTCGTTGAGGCCCCGATTTTCGTGGCAAACGAGAACGGCCGGATACTGCCCCGCTTCGACCGGCACGGCCAGATAAGCATTGATCTCGTC
>JBAPRX010000535.1:0-17742 GCA_049281335.1 Promineifilaceae bacterium (SeqCode) | reverse complement strand
ATAGGTTTTTAAGGAATAGAGCCACGAATTAAACGAATTATCACGAATTTTTTTATCGTTGATTTGTGTCGTCTTTTGTTGGCTAAAATAATCGTATAGTCTACTTCTTGTTGGACTATCCTTCACTGAACTGTTAATCTAAATGGAGAATGATTGGGTAAGGGTCGGAGGCATCATTGAGCAAGGCCATCAGATTGCTTCCGGCCGTTCTCCTGATTCCCCGTATCCGGCAGGTTCGATTCCTCTGCAAAAGCCGTTCTTTGAGGCGTTGGGGCTTGATTTGAGCGGTTTTTTTGATGGGACGCTGAATGTTTCGATTCGGCCGTATACCTTCACGTTTACCAACCCTCAATATACCTTTCGTCAGGTTCATTGGATGGCAGGATTCCGCCCGGAAGATTTCTCTTTTTCCCATTGCAAATTGTTGTTTGACGGCCGTACCTACGATGGGTGGGTTTATTATCCTCACCCGGAAACGAAAATTCAACATTTCCAAAAGCCTTCCATTCTTGAAATAATCGTTCCACTTGTTCCTAAGATCGCTTATGGTGATATGGTTGAGGTGATGCTGGATGAGGGGGAGATAACTTTGTCAGGGCGTGATTGATGATAAGGAAGTGAGGGTTGATTGATTCCGGTAAATTACGAATATTTAGTTACCGGTGTGCTTCCCATTCTTCCCGCCCCACGAAACGGCCGCCTTCGATTTCTTTTTGAATGACTTGATAGGCGTTGTCGAATAGGACTCTGGCTTCCATTTTGCGGAAGCAGCGGCCATCTACGATGGTTTTTCGCCAGGAGTAGCCGCCACCTTCTTCTCGCTCCAGATCGTAGCTCCGTCTTACCCGAAGACGGAGGTGGTCGTCGCAGTTGTCGCAGGCGATGTAGAAGAAGAAACCGTCATTGTCAACATCTACCTGGGGGTCGGTTTGACGTGGGGAACCGGTGGGAACCAGCCCTTGCAGCCATTCGCTAATTCGGCCGAGAAAGGATTTGTCGTTATCCATTAAGCGCTTCCCGGTCGGTTTTCTTGAGGCTTTTGACGACGAGATTGTAAGAGGTATCTACCATCTGGCAGAGTTCTTCGTCGGGAATGTTTCCGTCTACGGTGATGGTGTTCCAGTGGCGTTTGTTCATGTGGTAGCCGGGCTGAACGGCCGAGTACATCTGGCGCAGGAAAATGGCTTCGTCGGGGCCACATTTGAGGTTCATGCTCAATGGCTCTCCATCCGGGATCAGGGCGAACATTTTGTTGACGACTTTGAAAACGGCCGTTTCGGGGCCGAACGGCCGATCTTCAAATGCCCCTTTCTTGTTCAGAATATAGGCAGTTAACGTTTCTCTATCCACAACGATCCTTTCTGTCTTGTTATTTCGGGAGGGTTACTGAAAACTTGCTTCCCTTGCCGACTTCGCTTTCTACCACAATATTGCCATTGTGCGCTTCTAGCAACATCTGAACAATTGACAGCCCCAACCCCGTTCCAGCTGCTAATGTCTGGTGAGTGCGAACGCGATGGAAGCTCTCAAAAATGCGGGGTAAATCTTCTTTGGGGATGCCGTATCCTGTGTCCTCCACCTCAATCAAGATGTCTTTCTTGCTGCCAAAAACGCGAAGAACGACGCAGCCATCGGGAGGGGTGTATTTGACGGCGTTTGAGACCAGATTTTGGATCACTCGCTTGATCTTTTCCCGGTCTACTGTTGCAAAGTATCGCTGTAAGTCGCCGTCTGTGTTGACTTCGTAAGAGAGTTGGATGCCTTTTTCGGCCGCTTGAGGTCTGGTGCTTTCTACGATTTCGATGGCTAACAGGCCGATATTAACCGGCTGCCGTTCCAGGATAATCGTGCCGCCCATTTGAAGCTGTCTGACTTCCAGAATGTTATTCACAATTTCTAACAGGGCTTGTTCGTTGGCTAAGACGATCTCTAAGATGTGTTCCTGTTCCTGGGGATTTGTGTCGGGACGGCCTAGGAGCATGGAGATATAGCCGTGTATGCTGGTCAAGGGGCTGCGCATGTCATGGGACAAAACGGTCAGGAATGCGTCTTTTTCCTCGTGCAACGCGGCTAATTCCTCGTTGGCCGAGGCTAATCGCTCGTTTACGTTTGCCAGGTCTTGGGTGCGAACTCTGACCATTTCTTCCAGTTTCTTCTTTTCCTCATTCGTCCGGCGAACGTAGAGGCGGAAAGAAAAGGCGGATAGCAGGATGGGGACGAAGAAGATTGCAATACCCAATGCGCCTGAACTTAAAATTGCAAGCGCCAACAGACCGCCACCGAGGCTGGTGACAGCGATATTCATGGGAATGGCCCACTTTTGTTCATCCCAAATTGCCAGCGGCGGGACGTGTTTTTGGAGGTGGACGACGAATATGATTAACCAGAAGTTGAGCTGGTCGGCGATGATGATCATGACACCCCAGGCTAAGATGTAGTCAAGGACGAGTGTTGTGTGGAGGGCCGGAACCAGGGACTCGAAGACGATTCCGGCGAGGTAGATGGAGAGGCCGTTGGCCCCAATATTAAAGCCCAACCGCCGCAAAGCCTGTGTCCAGGGCGGTCGTGTCTTTTGGACGTCAAAGACCCACAATCCTAACTCGGCCGTCATAGCAACCAGCGCACCCCCAAGTGGGCCATAAAACGGAATTGCGGCGACAGAAATGGTTGAGGCGACGCTGTACCCCACACCGGCCAGGGTAAAGACAGCCGTTATGTGAGCAATTATCCCCAGGGCAGCCAACAATATCAGGTCAAAAGGGAGACCAATAGAAATAATATGGCGTATCCCCTCAATGACCAACACAATACCTGCAATGCTTATCAAGGATATGTAAGCAGGGTATAAAAACTTCGATTCCTTAGTTTGTGAGGGTGTTCGGTTTTCCGTCACTTTTATATAGAAATAGTGGAAGGAGAGTTTTCTCCTTCCACCAATTCCTCATACTAAATTGCTTGTAAGCAATTTCAAAGTTAAGGCAATGTATCTGGTTCCAGGCCGCCCCAGGTGTAGCCACCGGCCCAGGTGTAGCCGCCAGCCCAGGTGTAACCACCGGCCCAGGTGTAACCACCGGCCCAAGTGTAACCACCAGCCCAAGTGTAACCACCAGCCCAGGTGTAACCACCGGCCCAAGTGTAACCACCATCCCAGGTGTAACCGCCAGTCCAAGTATAGCCGTCACCAATTACTGTATTGTTTGTTGGATCTCTCAGAATGAATTTGCCATTCCGGTAGACTGTTGGGCCATAATATTGCTGGCCCGGTGTCATATTTACATTTGCTTCCCCAAAGTGATCCCCATTGATGGCCTCAGCGACGTCTACTCTTCCTGCGCCTTGTTGGAAAACTGACCATGTCAGGGTTCCGTCCGGGTCTACAGCGGGTCTTGCCGAATCTATGATGGCGTATTTCACCTGATTGTTTGTCAGGGAGGGGTTGTTTTGAAGGATAAGGGCTGCCACACCGGAGACAACGGCCGCTGAGGTTGAGGTTCCAGCCCCACTGTAGAAATTCGGTTGAATCTGAGCGACCCCATTTTCAAGCGCCCAGACAGTGGTCCGTTTCATTTCACCGACAATATGAGCGCCCGGCGCGATGACGTCTGGTTTTACGAAACCCCATTCGCTTGGCCCCGCCGCGCTGAAGGGTGTGATGAAATCGTCTGTTTCATCGGCGGGGGTGAAATTGTCGGTGAAGGAACCCACTGTAATGACAAAGGGGTTGTTGCCCGGTACGGCAATTGATACGGGAACCGGCCCGGCATTGCCTGCTGCAACGACTACTACCAGACCTGCATTCCACAATTCTTCAACTGCCTGGCTTAAGGGATCGTCCCAATATGGCCCCAAGACCTCGCTGACGAGGGAGACATTTACAACACGAATATTGTATTCGGCATGGTGAGCCAGAATCCAGTCGAATCCTTCAAGAACGTCTGACGTTGTCCCTTTGCCTTCCCAGTCCAAAACACGGACATCTACCAGGGAGGCTCTAGGCGCTATGCCAACATATTGGCTTGATGTGTCTCTGGCTCTATTGGCAATGATGCTTGCCATAAAGGAACCATGTCCGTACTCATCAATGGTAGCCGGGTTATTATCAACAGCATCGTAGCGGGCGATAACCTGAGATTCACTGCCAGGAAAGTTAATCCCTGAGTCTACAACTGCAACGGTAATACCGTTGCCGGTTATGCCTTGCGCCCAGGCCTCAGTTGCCCCAACCACTTGGGGAAAGTAGGCATGTGGTGCGAAAGCTGCTTCTGCTGCCTTGTCAGGGTAGACACGGCCGCCTGCCTGTTCGATGGCCCCGATTCGGTCGGCCGGAAGTTTAGCGGAGACGCCATCAATAATCTCAAATGTTTGAAGGACAGTTCCGTTATTCGCTTGGACAAGGTGAACTGCTTCGTCAACGGTGGCTGCTTTTACAATGACAGTTTTTTCGCTGGTGTCAACATTGTTGGAGGTATAGGCGAAGATGGTCAGAGTAAAAAGCGCCAAAATAAGAAATGTTACTCGTTTGGCAAACATGGGAACCTCTCTATAACGATAAAATTGGAACACTGCGCGTTGGAACAACAACGTCAATTATATATTACTACTAATCTAAAGTAAATTACACTTTTCAGTCGTATTTTAGCAGATTTTTGTTTGATGATAGGGAGGATTTCAGCGTCAGCAACAGATTAACCTCTGACAACGAGTTCATCTAGTAACCGTCGCGTTACGGCCGCAATGTCCATCACGGCTTCGCTGAAGGCTGCTTCGTTGGCTTTGGAGGGTTTGCGATAGCCGCTTACTTTCCGAACAAATTGCAAAGCGGCCGCTTCCAATTCTGCATCCGTGGCTTTTTCATTCGGCCGTCTTAGTTGTTTAATGCTTCGACACATGGCTGTCTTTTCTCCCTAATTATCATTCTCAATTACCGGAATATACTTGTAGACACTTGGTGTAAATGGTGGCAGGGTTGCAGTTGGGGTCGGCGTGTTGGTGCTGGTCGGGGTGATGGATGGGGTGGGGGTTGGCCCGGTTGTTGCTTCTTCCAAGTGGTAAATTGTGCCGTTTCTATTTACGACATAAATTTCTCCATTCATATCTTCCCCAAAGGAAACATAGCAGCAGCCTGTCAGATTGGTGTGCATGGTGGAAGCCCAGCCGTTGTCGGTATCTAAATCCCAAAAGTCACCGGAATAGGAATCGGCCAGGAAGTAGTGACCGACCATATTGGGATATATGCTGCCACGATAAACGTGGCCGCCTATGATAGCTGAAGAGCCGGGTTCGTTGGCATATTCAAAGACTGGAAAGGTGTAATTATTCATGGGTAAACAGCCTGACGTATTATAGGCGTGGTTGCCTTCATAACAACGCCAGCCATAATTTTCACCCCCGGTTGAATTGGCCGGTTGGTGATCGACCTCTTCCCAGTTACTTTGGCCGACGTCGCCAACGTACAGGTCATGGGTCACGCGGTCAAAACTTGATTGGTAGGGGTTCCTGAACCCGATAGCCCAGATTTCATCACAGGTTGAACCGGCGCCGTCTATGAGGGGGTTGCTGTTGGGAATGGTGTAGCTGCCGGTTCCAATGCCTACACAGTCTGGTGAGACACCTGGCCCGGAATCTACGTCGATTCGGGTTATTTTACCCAATAGGGTTGTTAACGTTTGGGCATTGTTGTTGGGATCGCCGCCGCTGCCGCCATCTCCAAGGGGAATATACAGATAGCCATCTACCCCAAAGTTGATTTTTCCAGCGTTGTGGTTTGTGAAGGGCTGGGTGACGGTTAGCAAGATTACTTCACTGTTTGGATCCGCCACGTTCGGATTGCCGGTGACGCTAAAACGAGAAATGCGAGTTCGGCGCGTACCAGAGGTTGTGTTGGTGTAGTTGACATAAAAATAGCCGTTGCTGGCATAATTGGGATGAAAAGCCAGACCCAGCAGTCCTAGTTCGTCGCCTCCGGAGTCCACGCGAGCCGAAATGTCGAGAAAGGGGGTTGGCAATACTGTGCCGTTGGACTGGATAACCCTGATCCGACCCGCCTGTTCAATGGCGAATAGGCGGCTGTCACCGGCATTGGTTAGCCCAACCGGGCCGCTTAGACCGGTTGCAAAAGGGTCGAGGCTTAGTTGGAGTGTGCCGCCGCCTGGGGAAGAGGTGGTGCTGCCATCCTGGCTGGCTCTGGCGATGGCGCTGCATGCAGTGATAAGAACGGCCGCAAGTATTAACAAGCAGACAAAACTGACAATTTCACGAGCAGATTTGTTCAGGGGTAATGCTTTCATGAAAATTCCTCCAAATGTGTGGTGAAGTATATGGTCTGCGTCTTCACTTTTTTGTGGTAATAGCTTGCGTACTCAATGGTAACTTCTAGCTGGTAGTCTGGCTCTCTATCAGGTAGGATTGTAACAACCCTTTAAGGTTGTCGGGAATAGGGATTGTCACTTCCTTCTCATAGTCATAGGTAACCATGACGGTTTTAGCGGTGGCAATCAGTCGGCCGTCTTGGGCTATGATCCGATAGGCAAAGTCAAAACTCTTGGTGCCGATGTGGCTGATGCCCAGTTCGATGGTCAGTATTTCACCGAAATAAGCGGCCGATTTATAGGTGCAGCTTGCTTCGGCCAAAATGACCGGTAATTGGGTCAACGCAGAGATACGTAACCCCTGGAAGAAGAACTGGGTGCGGGCTGTTTCCAGGTAGGTGAAGTAAACGGCGTTGTTGACGTGGCCCATTGCATCAACATCCCGAAAGATAACTTGGGTTGTTGTCTGAAAGGGAAAAGAGATTGATGTTTGCATGGCTCCATTATAAACTGCTCTGATGCGAATTAACCAGCCTCGTTCTCTTATTCTTTATACATTGGCGGTTGTAGGCGTCATGGCTTATGGGGGGATGGTTTCGGTTCATGTAAGGTTTGGCACGCTGCGGGCCGGTCACACGCCGGAAACGTTGGGGTGGTATGGGCTGGCGTTCCTGGTTTATCTGGCGGCCGTTATTTGGGTGGAGCGATCCGGCCGTTATTCCTGGCGGATGGTGTGGGGAGCGGCCGTTTTCTTTCGAGTCTTGCTGCTTTTTACCCAGCCGACGCTGTCGGATGATATTTATCGCTATGTTTGGGATGGCTATGTCGCCAATCAGGGGGTCAGTCCGTATGCCTATGCTATTGATGACCCGGCGCTGGATTATTTGGATATTCCTGAACGGGCGCAGGCGAATAACAGTTGGATGGCAAGTCCTTATTTACCGGTGGCCCAGCTTGTTTTTCGGACGTTGACCCGGTTTTTTCCCTTAAAGGCGATCTATTTTCAGATTGCGGCCGTTTTGTTTGACTTGATGAGTGCGTGGATTATCGGCCGTTTGCTGGCGCTGGCGCAGCTTCCGCCTCGCCGCCTTCTTTTGTATCTTTGGAACCCGCTGGTGATTGTGGAAACGGCCCACAGCGCCCATATTGATGCCTGGATGGTGTTGTTGACGCTTTTGGGTTTTTGGTTGGCGTGGGAAACGAGGGCGCGAGACGGTGCGGGGAGACGGCTGCGTGATGATGTTGAGGTTTCACCGCACCGTCCCGCCCCTACCGGGGTTTGGGGGGTGTTTTCGCCTGTTTTTTTGGCTTTGGGGACGCTGACGAAGATTTTGCCGGTTTTGTTGACGCCGGTTTTGTTTTGGCGGTGGCGGTGGTGGCAGAGGTTGGTTTTTGGGGCTGTTACGGTTGGCTTGCTCGTTCCTTCCGGGCTGCGGGCGGGGTGGGGGTTGAGCGGGCCGCTGGACGGCCGAGGGCTGTTTGGGGCGCTGCGAATCTATAATGATAGTTGGAATTTTAACAGCGGTCTTTTTCACTGGCTGGAGGTATTTCTCGGTAATGCTGGGTTTGAAGATGCCAATGGTTGGGCGAAGCGGATTGTGTTGTTGGCGATGTTGGCGGTGATGCTGGTGGTTTTTGTTGCTGCTCGTCGTTATCGATCTGATTTGAGAGGAGCATTGAGATTATCGGCCGTTCCTCTCATGGCCTATGTTCTTTTGACAACTACTGTTCATCCCTGGTATATCCATATTTTGCTGGCTTTCCTTCCTTTTTTGCCGGGGGCGTTTGTCGTGGGGGATACAGAGAGCACAAAGGAGCAGAGAGTGCTGAGTTTGTGGCGCAGCGGGATTTTGGGCTGGCTTGCTGCTGCGCCCTGGATTTATTTGAGTGGGGCGTTGGCTTTGTCTTACCTGACTTATGTTGATCCGAATGACTACCGGGAGTTTGAGTGGATTCGGCAGACGGAGTGGCTGCCGGCGTGGGGGATGGTTGGGATGGCTGTTGTCGTTTGGATTAGTATTCGTGTTTTTGGTGGGAAGAAATAAGCGATCTGTCAAATCGCTTTACTGGTTTTTGATGATCTGGTATTTGTCGTTTTCGATTCGGCCGTCTGCCTGAATCCCATTTCGCACTCAACCGAGCTTACAGTATAATCTGTCGTATGAATAATCTCATTAATCGCCTGGGGGCAATGCCTTTTGTCCTTTTTGGCGGTGCGCTGCTGGTCATTGGTTTGTTGGCGATGAATCACATTGTGAATAATTTCTGGCCCATTGATGTTCGTCGTCTTGATCTGGTGCGGGAGACGGCCCTGGACACTTCTGAAGCGACCTCGCTTCTACAAGCGGCCGATCAGGAGATTATCCTGGCATTCCTGGCCGGGGTGGCTGTTGCCGTAACGGGGCTGGTACTGCCGTTGGCCTATTTTTTGAACAAACGATTTGGAACCGGCGACCCTTCCCATTTTCTTACTGTTTTAAGACAGGCAATGTGGGTGGGTGCATGGGTTGCTTTTTGTACCTGGCTTCAGATGAACCGGACGTTAGGGTGGGGGGTGGTTTTGCTGGTTGCGGCCGTGTTTGCCATCTTTGAGTTTATGCTACAGCTTCGAGACCGGGCTGCGGCGGCGGATGAGAGTGAGGCGTAGGGGTAAGATGTCGCAGGAGATTGAAGCCCAACTTCGCCAACTGCCTGGTGTTGATCGCCTCTTGAACTCTGCTGTTGGAGTAGACCTGGTGGCCGCTTTCGGCCGTCCTTTGACTGTGGAAGGGGTTCGCTCGGTGCTGGATAAGCGGCGGGAGGCGATTATCAAGGGCGCTGCGATGGTTCCAATGAATGCTACCTTGTTGTCGGAGACACGGGAATGGCTGGAGGAGTTGATCGCACCGTCGCTGCGGCCTGTCATTAATGCGACCGGTGTGATAATCCATACCAATCTCGGCCGGGCGCCGTTGAGCAGTGCAGCCATCACGGCCGTTCAGGAAGCTGCCGCCGGATATTCTAATCTCGAATTTGATCTGGCAGCCGGTGAGAGGGGGTCGCGGACGGTACATGCTGCTCAACAACTTCAGCGGTTGACCGGGGCGGAAGCGGCTTTGGTTGTGAATAATAATGCTGCGGCCGTTTTGTTGATGCTGACAGCCCTTTGCCAGGGGCGGGAAGTAGTTATCAGCCGGGGCCAACTGGTTGAGATTGGCGGCGGGTTCCGCGTTCCCGATGTGATGGCCCAATCCGGGGCGACGCTTGTTGAGGTTGGTACAACGAACCGGACTCACCTGCGTGACTATGCCAACGCGATTAATGAAAATACAGCCGCTATTCTTATCGCCCACCACTCGAATTACAAAATCGTTGGTTTTACGGCCGAACCGGAAATTGCCGAACTGGCGGCGCTGGCTAAAGAGAGAAATATCTTGCTGCTGTACGATCAGGGCAGCGGCTCTCTGTTGGATACGGAGCCTTATGGGCTGGCTGCTGAACCGACTGTAACGGCCGCGCTTGAGGCGGGGGTGGATGTAGTTGCTTTCAGCGGCGATAAACTGCTTGGTGGGCCGCAAGCTGGTATTTTGTGCGGCCGTTCTGCCTTGATTGGGCGGCTTAAGAAACACCCCCTGGCCCGTGCGGTTCGGGCTGATAAACTTTGTCTTGCAGCTCTTTCGGCGACATTGACTCATTACCTGACCGGCAAAGCGGTTAAGGAGATTCCAGTGTGGCAGATGATTGCCCGGTCGTTGAAACAAATTAAGTTGGAGGCTGAGACGCTGGCTGCCCAGTTGCAGGAGATGGGGGTAAAAGCGGCCGTGATTGAAGGCCAGTCAACGGTTGGGGGCGGCAGTTTGCCGGGTACGTTCTTGCCCACTTATCTTGTGGCTGTTGAGATAGAGGGTTTGGAAGCGTTCGCGGCTTCTTTACGCGCTCAAAGTTTGCCGATTATCGGCCGTATTCAGGATGATCGCCTTTTGTTTGACCTCCGCACGGTGTTGTATGAACAGCGTCATCTGTTGGCACAGGGGGTCATTGACAGTTGGAATATGTTTAAGGAGTAAGAGGGAACCTAATCAACCACCATGATAAATACCAGAATCTTAGCTATTGAAACTTCGTGTGATGAGACGGCTGCGGCCGTTATAGAGGATGGGGCGACTATCCTCAGCAATATTATTGCCAGCCAGACTGACCTCCATGCTAAGTATGGCGGGGTGTTTCCTGAAGTCGCCTCTCGCAAGCACGTCGAGGTGATCCAGGCTGTTGTGGACCAGGCGATGAATACGGCCCACCTTGGTTTTGATGATCTGGACTGTATCGCTGTGACACGCGGCCCTGGTTTGGTTGGATCGCTGCTGGTTGGGGTGAATATGGCGAAGGGGCTGGCTGTTGGGAGTGGTAAGCCGATTTTGGGCGTTAACCATATTGAAGGCCATATTTATTCTCTTTGGCTGACGGAAAGGGCCGAGGAAATTGAGTTTCCTATTTTGACTCTGGTTGTCAGCGGTGGTCACACGGAGCTTTATCTGATGCACGACCATCTGGTCTATGAGCATCTGGGAGGGACGTTGGATGACGCCGCAGGGGAAGCATTTGATAAGGTCGGCCGTCTGCTGGGCTTGCCTTATCCGGGCGGTCCGGCTATTGATAAAGCCTCGGAAGAAGGCGATCCGACGGCGTTCAAATTTCCTCGCGCTGTTCTGGACGATGGCTTTAATTTTAGTTTTAGCGGTCTGAAAACGGCCGTTTTGCGCGAGACGAAGAAATATGAGGCGAACCGCCTGCCGGTTAATGATATGGCTGCCAGTTTTCAAGCGGCCGTTGTTGATGTGTTGGTTGCCAAGACGGCCGCAGCGGCGGAGGAGCATCAGGTTACGGCCGTTCATATTGCAGGGGGCGTTTCCGCCAACCGCGCCCTGCGGAAGCAAATGGCGGAGTCGATGGACATTCCGGTTCGTTATCCACCGTTCGTCCTCTGCACGGATAATGCGGCGATGATTGGAGCCGCTGCCCACTGGCATTTTTTGAGCAATCACCGCGACTCGCTGGACATGGATGTTCTTCCCAGTTTGCAGTTGGTCTGATTTACAAAAGCGAAAACATATGACCTCACCTACCCAATACGGCCGCAGCCACATTGAATCCACTTTCGAGAGTTTAAATCAATCTAAACGGGCTGCTTTTATGCCCTATTTCACCCTCGGTTATCCAGACCGGGAGACGTCGTTGGCGGTTATTGAGGCTATTGCCCCATACAGCGACCTGCTTGAACTTGGCGTACCGTTTAGCGATCCTATTGCCGATGGGCCAACGGTCCAGCGCAGCACTCAGAAGGCGTTGGAGAGTGGGGCTACCAGCGCGGGCTGTCTGGAGATGCTGCGGGAGCTTCGTCATCGAGGGGTTCAGACGCCGGTTTTGCTGATGGGTTATTACAATCCGATTTTGGCCTATGGCGAAGCTCGATATGTTCATGACGCTGCCGAAGCCGGGGCTGATGGCTTTATTGTGCCGGATTTGTCGGCAGAAGAGGCGGAACCGTTTGAGTCATTGGCGACTGAAGCGGGGATGGCTTTTGTTCATTTTCTGGCCCCGACCAGCAGCCCGGAACGGATCGCCAAAATCACCGGACGGGCTAAAGGGTTCATTTACCTGGTCAGTTTGACTGGAATTACCGGCGCTCGTTCGCAGTTGACCGATGGTTTGGCGGATTATATCGGCCGAGTTCGGTCGCAGACGGAAACGCCGCTGGCGGTTGGCTTCGGGATCAGTACGCCGCAACATGCTGCTGATGTCGGCCGTATTGCCGATGGCGTTATTGTTGGCAGCGCCCTAATTAATGCTGTGGATGCGGCCGATGATAAACCCGCTGCTGCTGCCAGTTATGTTCGGGAGATGGCGGCGGCATTGAAGTAAGTGGTGATTGGTAATTGGTAATTCTTCTTTTTGTGAACGACAATAAGTTCTCAAAAAGTAGAGCCACGAATTAAACGAATTACCACGAATTTTTGGACTATTATTCGTGGCAGGCTTTATTCTCGAAGATACTTTTCCATTTACTTAACTACCAATTACGAGTTACAAATTACTCAGCTGAAGGTTTTTATGCCCAACCAACTTCAAAATGAAACTAGTCCCTATTTGCTTCAGCACGCGGATAATCCTGTGGATTGGTATCCCTGGGGGGAGGCGGCTTTACAGAGGGCGAGGGAGGAGGATAAGCCGATCCTCTTGAGCATTGGCTATGCTGCCTGTCATTGGTGCCATGTGATGGCGCATGAATCGTTTGAAGACCCGGAAACGGCCGCTTTTATGAACGAACATTTCGTTAATATCAAGGTGGACCGGGAGGAACGGCCGGACCTGGACAGCATTTATATGAGTGCGGTTGTTGCCATGACCGGGCAGGGGGGCTGGCCGATGACGGTTGCTTTGACCCCTGATGGCGACCCGTTTTTTGGTGGAACTTACTTTCCGCCCGTCAACCGCTATGGGATGCCCAGCTTCCGGCAGGTGTTGGTTGGGCTGGTGCGGGCGTGGCAGGAGCGACGGGAAGATATTGCCAATAATGCGGCCGAAGTGACCGACCATATCGGCCGAACGGTTTTGTTGCAGCAGCAGTCTAACGTTTTGGATGATGGTCTGTTTAGTGGGGCCGTTACGACCCTCAATACCAGTTTTGATGCCAGCAAGGGCGGTTTTGGCGGTGCGCCGAAGTTCCCGCCTTCTATGACGATTGAATATTTACTGCGTTATTTCCTCCGAGCTGGTGACCAACAGGCGCTTCATATGGCCGAGTATACGCTGGAGCAGATGGCTTACGGCGGGATGTATGACCAGATTGGCGGCGGCTTTGCCCGCTATTCGACAGATGATGAGTGGCTTGTGCCGCATTTTGAGAAGATGCTTTATGACAATGGGCTGCTGGCCCGCGCTTATCTTCACGCCTGGAAGGTGACGGGACGGCCGTTGTACCGCCGCATTGTTGAGGAAACGTTGGACTGGGTTTTGCAGGAGATGCGCCATGAATCGGGCGGCTTCTACAGCAGCCTGGACGCCGACAGCGATGGGGAGGAAGGCAAGTTTTATGTCTGGCAAGCGGCCGACATTGACCGGATCCTAGGTTACGACTCTGCCATGTTTAAGGTCTATTACGGCGTTCGTGAAGGGGGTAATTGGGAAGGCAGTAATATTCTCCATGTGGCGACAACGGTTGACCAGGTGGCCGAACGGTTTAATCTAAAGCCGGAAGTGGTTGAACAAAAGCTGGCGGCTGCCCGACGGAACCTCTATCATGTGCGTGCCGCACGGGTCTGGCCCGGATTGGATGATAAGGTGCTGACGGCCTGGAATGCGCTGCTGCTGGCGGCATTGGCCGAAGCGGGCCGGGATTTGAAACGGCCAGATTATGTGGAAGCGGCCGTTCAAAATGCTGAATTTCTCTACCTGACGATGCGAACGAAAGACGGCCGACTGCTGCGAAGCTGGAAGGCGGGTTCTGAGGCAAAGCTGAATGGCTATTTAGAGGATTATGCTTATCTGGCCGATGCCCTGCTGGCGCTCTATCAGGCGACTTTTGATGAACGGTGGTTTGTCTGGGCCAGTGAACTGGCAGAACAGATGGTGCTCCATTTCTATGACGGTGAAAATGGGGGCTTTTTTGATACTTCTGACGACCACGAGAGCCTCATTCACCGGCCGAAAGAGCTGCAAGATAACGCCACCCCCAGCGGGAATGCGATGGCGGCCCATGTTCTCTTGAAATTGAGCCTTTATACCGGTAACGGTGATTATTGGGAGATGGCGGAAGCGGCCGTCTCTGCGCTTTATGGGGCCATGCTTAAATATCCTAATGGATTTGCACATTGGCTTTGTGCGGCGGAATTGTTGACGGGGCAGCCCAGGGAGATTGCCATTGCGGGAGAAGCGGGATCGGCCGAAACGCAGGCGCTGTTGGACGTTGTTTTTGACACGTACCGGCCGAATCAGGTAACGGCCGTTGGGTTGGGTGACAGTGTTATTCCATTGTTGGCTAACCGGGTGCAAAAGGACGGCCGATCCACTGCCTATGTCTGCCGTCAATTTGTCTGCCGCCTGCCTGTCACGACACCAGAAGCGTTTGCTGTCCAGCTTGCGGAAGAGGTATCGGGATAAATAATAGGTAATAATTGAGTAAATGGGGTATGGGGTGCTAAAATACCCAGAAGGAGGCTTCCTTGCCAGACAGACACGAGATCTTCGTCATTGACGATGATCCGGATTTTCGTAAATATCTCGGAACTGCCCTGACTATTGAAGGGTATAAGACGACGACGTTTGATAATGGACATGCTGCCCTGGCGGCGGTTGAGTCTCGTTGTCCGTCTATTGCCTTGATTGACCTTCGACTGGGGGAAATGAATGGGCTAGATGTCCTGGAAACGATAAAGGAGCAGTGTTCGCAGACGGAATGTATCTTGTTGACGGGTCATGCGAGCAAAACCTCGGCTATTGAGGCGATTAATGTGGGAGCTTATGGTTATTTGCAAAAGCCCTTTGAATTACCCCAACTCCTGATTATGCTGCAAAGGGTGTTTGAAAAGCAATCAGCAGCCTCGGAGCTGACAGCCTATACGGAACGGCTCAGAACACTGTTGGAGATTGACCAGGCTATTCTCCAGGCTCAATCATCTCAGGCGGTTGCTGAAGCTGCCTTGAGCCGGATGCAGCAACTGGTATCTTGCCAACGGGTTGGCGTTTCTACGTATGATCTTGAGCGTTCGGATGGGGTATTTTTGGCGGTAAAGACGGCAGTGCCTTCTTACCTGGATACTGGCACACAAATATCGTTGGACAGCTTCCGGTTGTCGAATTCGTTGAAAGCGGGGGAAATCCAGGTTGTGGAAGGGATAGACAGGCGGAGCGATTTGACAGCGGTTGAGGCGATCCTTCAGTCGGAAGGACTGACTGTTTATACCAATTTGCCCCTTATCGCTGAAGGCAAACTGATAGGGAGCCTTGATCTTGGCACAAACCGGGATGAGCAGTTGACCCCCGAAGATATTGAGATTGCCAGGGAAGTGGCTGACCAGGTGGCTGTTGCGATTTATCAGGCGCTCTTGCATGAGCAGGTTCAGGATCACGCAGCCAAATTGGAAGAACGGGTTCGAGAACGAACTGCCGAGTTGAGCCAGGCGAATAAGATGTTGGTGCGGGCATCGCGGCTGAAAGATGAATTCCTGGCGAATATGAGTCATGAACTGCGAACACCTCTGAATGCTATCCTGGGGTTGTCGGAGTCTTTGCAAGAAGGAACGTATGGCCCTTTGACTCCTCAACAAATGAGGTCAATGCAAACGATTTATGAGAGCGGCCAGCATTTGCTATCACTCATCACGGATATTCTTGACATTTCAAAGAGTGTTGCGGAAAAATTGGAACTGATCGTTGGATCGGTTGACGTCGTGCCGGTTTGCGAAGCTGCTTTGAGGATGATTAAACAGGAGGCGGTACGGAAAAGGATTCAAGTCCACAGCAGCTTTGATAGTTCGGTTCGTTTGATTGAAGCTGACGAGCGTCGCTTGAAGCAGATTCTGGTCAACTTGCTTTCTAATGCCGTTAAATTTACCCATGATGGGAAAGAGATTGGCCTGGAGGTGGTGGGGGACAGCGAGAAAGGGCTGGTTCATTTTATTGTGTGGGACAAAGGCATTGGGATTTCAGAAGATCAGATGTCGGATTTATTTGAGCCGTTTGTGCAGTTGGACAGCAGTCTGGCCCGCCAACAAGCGGGAACGGGTTTGGGGTTGGTTATGGCGCTGCGGCTGACGGAGCTGCACAATGGGACTTTGTCGGTTGAGAGTGAGTTGGATGTCGGCAGCCGCTTTACTGTTTCTCTGCCCTGGATTGTGCCGTCTGAATCGGCCGTGATGGATGTTGCCCAACCGGCAAGGACGGAAAAGCCCGAACCGTCTATGGCTCTCAGTTTTGATGTTTCGGCAGATCGGCCGCTTATCTTGTTGGCGGAGGATAATGAAAATCTGGTTGAGATTTACTCTGATTATCTCCAGACCAATGAGTACCGGGTTGCTGTGGCACGGGATGGAGTGGAGGCATTGGCTTTGGCCGAGCAAGAAGAGGCGGATTTGATGTTAATTGATGTTCAGATGCCTCGGATGGATGGGTTGGAGGTGATGCGGCGGTTGAGGATGGACTCTCGCTTTGCATCGGTTCCTATCATTGCTCTGACAGCCCATGTGATGCCAGAGGATAAGGAACGCTGTTTGAATGCCGGAGCCTCTGATTATTTGAGTAAACCGAGCAGTATGAGTCAGATATTGACGATGATTGCAAAATACCTGGAGCAAGGAAAATAAACAACGATGACGACGGAAATTAACTGGCAAGGACTCCTTGACGACTGTGTGGACTTTACCCAGCGCCTTGTTCGGACGCCGAGTATGCCTCATGAAGAGGAGGCGGTCGCCCATCTGATTGCCGAGGAGATGAACCGCCTGGAATTTGATGAGGTCTGGCTGGATAAGGTTGGGAATGTGTACGGCCGAATTCATGGCGAGGACCGGGAGAAGGGAGCTTTGGTGCTGAACAGCCATACTGACCACGTTGATCCGGGCGATCCGTCCCTCTGGCCGGTACCACCTTTTTCGGCCGAAATTGTGGACGGCCGTATTTTGGGGCGGGGGACGTGTGATATTAAGGGGCCGCTGGCAGTGCAGGTTTACAGTATGGCGGCATTGAAGCGGGCAGGGGAGAAGCCGCCGCGTGACGTGGTTTTTACCGGGGTTGTTCAGGAAGAGATTGGTGGAGGGGGGTCTACTTATTGGGTTGAGAACCTGGATTACCCTGTTGGCCTGGTTGTGTTGGGGGAACCGAGCAGTAACCAGATCAGCCTGGGGCATCGGGGTATTTTACAGATGTGGTTGACTTTTCACGGCCGTTCTGTTCATGCCAGTGTGCCGGAGCAGGGGGAGAATCCGAATTATGCGCTGGCGGCTTTTATTCAAAGGTTGGAAGAGCGGAAATCTGAGTTAAAAGGGCATGAACTTTTGGGAGCGACCAGCGTGGCACCGACTATTATTGAGGTGGATACGAAAAGTGGGAATGTGACTCCGGCCTGGACGCGGGTGATGCTTGATTTTCGGACGGCGGCGGAAAGCCCGAACAGTCTCCAGGCGTTTGTGAATGAGTTGGCGGGGGAGTGGCCCCACGAGTTGGTGGATGCCTGGGCGGTTGATCCAGAGGTTTCGCTCCAGGATTCGAATGAGATTATTTATGGCTACTATACGCCGCCGGAAAGTGAGGTTGTACAGCGGTCTTTGGCGGCGATTACGGCCGGAATGGGCTGGGAGCCGGAATTGATGAGCTATAAGTTTGCGACAGACGGCCGACTTTTTGTGCCGTATGGGATTCCGATTATTGGTTATTCTCCGGCGGAGGAGGACCTGGCGCACAC
>JBAPRX010000534.1:0-1811 GCA_049281335.1 Promineifilaceae bacterium (SeqCode) | reverse complement strand
ATCCCGGTAAGGAAACTGCCCCGCTAACCATGCCCCGCCTACCTGTGCGTGAATCCCCTGATCACGGCCGAATGGGTAGAAAAGCGATGACAGCCCAAAGATAAGTAGTAGAAACAGAATGATCGCTAAAAACGACCTGTTATTCCTGATGAATTTCATGGAGATACCATCATTTATTACCGGAATTCTTTAAGTCAAGAACCATTCAGCCTGTATACGTACCCTTCAGGAACCAGTGTGCCATCCGTTATAGAGGATAAATTATAGTAGTCGGGGTTGTCATCGGCTAAATAGATGGCCTGGTTCTCATGGTATCTTTTCCAAATTGGGGCCAGACTGTCGCCGGGGGAGACTTCCACAAGCAAGACATCTGGCCGGAGTCCTTCGACCTTTTGTAGATAGGTCAGCGTTTGGAGCGGTGTATGGTCGGCGACGAGAATACTGTCCGGGGGCAAGGAGTTGAGGGCGGAACGGCCGAAATCGGCCGCTTCCGTGTAATCACCTTTGGCGGGCCACAGAAAAAAGGAAAGCGGTTCCCGCCCCGGCAGGTTCCGTGCATCGGGGATTGATACTCCGGTCGTTTGCAGCAAGGGTGGCAGCAGCGCATAGGTCAATATGGGAACCAGGGCCAGTAGGGGCAGAATGGCGTAGGCGACCTTCGGCCGATCATGCTCAATACGTTCCCACCCCGTTCCCACCATCAAGGCAAAAATAAGATAACCGGGCAGAAAAAAGACATAGCGATCATTGACCCGATAGGTGGCGGCGAACAGGACGGTCATCAGGTAAAAAAGTAGAAAAGGCAGCTCCACTAACGCATTTTTCCGCATGTCCCAAGCGCCGAGGATTCCAAGCAGAAAAGCCGGGCCAACGAACTGTAACCCCAGCATAACCAGCCAGAAACCAATATCGGCCGGAAGCTGCGAGAAGGAGAAAGCAAAGATGGAACCGCTAAAATCGGCCCCTGATTGAGTCAAATATGTAAAGAGGTTGTCGAAGAGCGTACTTTGCCCCACCTGGATTTGGATGATCCAGGCCCCCAGCCCTAGTCCGGTAACGAACGCCGTCCCTGTAAACAGCCACTCTTTATTTTGCAGCCAGCCGCGCCGCAGCCAGAGTAGCAGCCCGAATGTAGGCAGCAGGAGCAGCCCCATCTGGTGGCTTAACAGGGTCGGGCCAAAGAGAAAAGCGGCCGTATAGAGAAATATCGGCCGTTCCTCCCGCCAGGAAGCCGTCAGCCACAGAATTAAGGCCAACATGAGGGTAAAAACCGTGTAGACTTCGGCCCGAACGGCATGAGTCCAGAAAGTATGAGCGACAGCCAGGCTTAATGCACCCACCACCGCTGCCGGGTTTGACAGACCAAGAGAACGCCCGGTTGCAAACACAAGCAAGATGGTCAGGGTGGCGGCAGCGGCCGAAAGGAGATTGACCCGGTAAGCAATATCGCCAACGGGAAAGTGAACGAAAAGACGAGCCAGATTGAAGTACAACCAGTGACCACCGCCATCGGGTTGTAGATAGTCAACGGCGGCCGACCATTGAAAAAAAGCGTCGTCCCCCCATAACACAGTTGGCGCTAAAGTTGCCAGATAGAAAAGAGATACCTCAATTGTCAGGGCTGTGGCCGCAATGAGCGTCTGGCGATTTTTCATCTACCACAGCCCAAAGCGTACATCCCACCCACTCCGCAAAATCGTATTCATAATGGGATATTTGATTTCGTCAGAGCGAAATTTGTAATCGTAAATCTTGCCTAACTCAAAATTTTCTTTGATTCCCCACTGTTTTCCAATTTCATAGGTCGAAGA
>JBAPRX010000533.1:0-3805 GCA_049281335.1 Promineifilaceae bacterium (SeqCode) | reverse complement strand
GAGTATTATCAATATCGTCAACTGGTTAGATGGCTTAGATGGACTCGCGGCTGGGGTTGGAACAATAGCCGCGCTTCTATTCGCCTGGCACAGCCTCCGGTTGGGGCTGTCCGGTCAGGAGGCTGTTGCAGCCTTTCCGTTAGCGTTAGCCGGTGCTTTATTGGGTTTTTTGCCCTTTAACTTTGCCCCTGCTCGAATCTTTCTCGGAACGGCCGGAGCCTATTTTCTAGGCTACAACCTGGCAACAATGGCGATTCTCTCCCCGGCCAAGATAGCCACCGCCTTATTGGTTCTGGCAATTCCTATACTGGATGGCCTTTGGCGGGTCATAGATCGGCTCCGTCACGGCCGTAGTCCATTCCGGGGAGACCGGGGCCATTTGCATTTCCTGCTGGTTGACGCCGGTTGGCCGACAAGAATCATCGTCCTCGGCTATTATGGCATAACGCTTCTGTTTGGACTGGTCGCCATCTTTGCCACCGGCTTCATGAAGCTCATCATCCTGATTGGCCTGGGCGCGGCCGTCCTCGGTCTTTTCGTCCTCGTCGGAGACGGGCGTTCTATCAATCCCGACTAGCCATATGTCGAGGCTACTGCTTAATACTTACTACCTACATCTCCCAATTCAAGCTCAATACCCCCGATGAAACCGGCAACGACATTATAGACAAAGGCTGCAATCGCTCCCCCAATAAATCCAATAACGGCATAAAAAATTGGGATACAAATTCCATAAACCAGCAGTCCGCCGACGCCAGTTACTAATCCAACCCCCAGAGTATCGGGGTCTTGAATGCCTGTGCTTGCAAATAAGGACGCACTAAAAAGGGAAATGCAGGCCAGCGGAATGGCAACAAATAGGCTGAGTACCAGGTAAAGGACACCTAAAACCTTAGCCGCCGAAAGGACACCAATCTTCTTAATCTCTTTCATTTCAGACATTTTTCACCCCTTTTGAGATATGGACAATAAACAGCAATCGTAAGGTATCATTGACCCCCAACTTTGCCAAACATTTGCCACGTTTATTGACAGGGGGGGTAGGCCGACTCAGCAAAAGGCCAGGGTTCGCTGTACCAGTGCAAATAGTCCCTAACATGCGCCGCCCAATATGCATCCTCATGCGACCCTTCATTGAGCACCCATTCATGAGAACGGCCGCTTGCAACCATATCTTCATGTAACTGCCGAATATTTGGAATGAGGTAGTCCGACGCCCCAATATCAAAGTAAATGCGGATGTCGCCAAGATCATTGTTCAGTCCCGTATATTGGGGGTTCAAATCAGGCCCGGCGGCCGTATCGTACAGCGCGGCGCTGTGTCCCCCAACGCTGACAAACAATTCTGGAGACCGGAAAGCGATCTCCAACGCCCAGTAGCCGCCCCTGGAAAGCCCCCCGATTGCCCGTCCTTCCGGGTCAGGCCAGGCGCAATACGTTTGTTCAATAAAGGGAATAAATTCATCCAGAATCACCCCTTCAAAAGAGTGGGGTCCCCCTGAAGAGTTATTAGCAATGTATCCTCCGTCCGGCATGGCAATGATCAGCGGCGGAATCTCCCCTGCTTGAATCGCTGTTTCGGCCGCTTCATCCAGCCCCAACACAACCCAGGCACTGTCATCCTGTGTATTCCCATGAAACATATACAGCGTGGGGTAAACCCGGTTGCTCTCCCCGTAACAGGGCGGCAAATAAATTCGATAGTTCCGGGTCGGCCCTGCGATAGCACTGGGATACGTCCCGGTAACCACCTGTCCAGGTGTTAGGCACGGTGTTGGTGTCTGAGTTAGTGTTTGTGAAGGGGTGGGAGGAACGGCTGTCTCGGTCGGCGTATCTTCCAGGGTTGGGACCGGCGTCCAGGTTTGGGGAACAACAGTGGGGTCTGCCGGCAAAGCTGTGGGCACAGCCGCCGCAATCATTCTCGTCGGCCGGTAGATAGGGTTGATTCGCTCCTCCTCAACTGTACAGGCTGCCAGTGCCAAAACCAACAGTGCAAAACTCAATATTTTTACTACAAGGGATCGCAAGGGGATGACCTACCCTAAAAAATGGTTATAGATTACTTACCAGGGCATTTCTTCTGGTGGCTTTGAGAGTAGTTTCTTATAATTTCCCTGCCAGGTAGATTTAGGGCGGGTCATCGTCTTAATTTGTACTTTGGAGACAAAAGGCAGGAGGTCAGCCAATATACGAGGCAAGAGATCCCAGGCTTTATTACGAATGACATCTTCCAAATTAGCGGCGACTTCGGCCGTCCATTCCCATTGGCGTAGATACCGGTCAGCCTTCATCCAATACCCTTTCTTTTCCCAGGCCGTCACGGAGGCTTCAACACCGGCAAAGATTTCTCGTAAGAGGAAGACAATGGTAGAAACCATATCTTTTGTTTCATCATCAATTGTTGACTTTGCACCGATCCGGCGCAAAATTTCTGCAATCGTACGCTGATTTTGGTTGCGTACTTTTGAAGGGTTGTTAATATTGATTATCCGACTCATTATATCTCCTATTGACGTTTATAATAGCACACGTGTTCCGTTGCACCAACGAAGCGAGAGCGTAAAAATCGGACTTGTTCAGACTTTTGTTGTTTTGCGTTCTTCCAGAGTTACAATTTTGAAATGAAAAACAACAAAAGTCTTTGAGAGTACTAATAAAGCGAGGGCGTAAAAATGGAAATGAACAATGTATTGGGCTTGATTTTGGGTGGAGGACAGGGAACCCGCTTATATCCATTGACAAAGGAAAGGGCCAAACCGGCCGTTCCACTGGGTGGCAAATACCGGCTGATTGATATTCCCATGAGCAACTGTTTTCACGCCGGGATTGACAAAATAGCTATCCTGACCCAATTCAATTCCGTTTCACTCCATAGACACATCTACAGCACTTATGTCAGAGACGTTTTTGCTACCGGCTGGGTACAAATATTAGCCGCCGAACAGACCCCCGGCAGCAACGACTGGTATCAGGGAACGGCCGATGCGGTTCGCAAGCAGATGGTCGAGATCAGAGAGGCTGGAACCGACTACGTGCTTATCCTGGCCGGGGATCATCTTTACCGCATGGACTACCGACGTTTCGCCCAATACCACCTCGACAGTGAAGCCGACATCACCATTGCCGTCCAGCCTGTCGCTCGTGAGGAAGCCCCCAGTCTGGGTATCCTAAAATTAAAGTCCGATAATCAAATTTCCCGGTTTGTCGAAAAGCCCAAAGACGAAGCTGTGCTGGATGATATGATCAGCCGGGACGACCCCGAAAAACCGTACATGGCTTCAATGGGTATTTACATTTTCCGTTACGACGCTATGGTGGAAATGCTGGCTGAGAATCCAGGCAACGACTTTGGCAAGCACATCATTCCCGATGCCATCGAGAATCGGCGCGTTGTTGGTTACATCTTCGATGATTTTTGGGAAGACATTGGGACAATCCGCCGTTTTTATGAGGTCAATCTCAAAATGGCTTCCTCAGACCCGCCCTTTGACTTTTACAGTCCGGATCGGCCGATCTACACCCATCCCCGCTTCCTGCCCGGCTCCGAAGTTCATGGTTCCCAACTGAACAATGTCCTGATGGGCGACGGCTGTCGTATCTATGACGCGGAAGTTAACAACACCATTGTTGGACTGCGAAGCATCATCTATCCCAATGTCAAGATCAGCCATTCGGTACTGATGGGGGCCGATTATTACGAAACGAATGAGGAGATAAGCGAGAATGAACGATACGGCCGTCCCGGTATCGGAATCGGAGAAGGTTCAATCATCGAAGGAACAATTGTAGATAAGAACGCCCGTAT
>JBAPRX010000532.1:0-2547 GCA_049281335.1 Promineifilaceae bacterium (SeqCode) | reverse complement strand
GCCTCCGTTCCATACTCGCGGAACCACTCCCCAATTTCGGCCGATTGGTGGGTCTTAAAATGAGGCCGCAGCCGCACCCCACCAGCTTTGGCCCGCGCCGCCATCCGTTCAATATTGCCCATCACTTTCTGCCGATCCAATAACAATGTCGGCCGTTCTACTAAGTCCAAATACCCCATCTTCTTCGCCTTCTTCTCCTATTTTTAACTTTTCACTTCCAACTTTTAACTCCCCACTGACGATTGACCTATGGCCAGGGCAGCGGAACGGCCGCAGCCGGTTCAATATGCGAATACCAATAACCCAGGCTGCTGTACTGCCATTGTTCCCCTATTGGCGCATCTGCAATCAAATGGGTCACTGCCCAATATTTTGCGTCCCAATTTGTAAACCAGGCATAGCGTGTCACCCATCGTCCTTCCCCATTCAACCAACCCAAAATCCGCCCCGCGTAATCCTGCATAAAGCCGTCCGCCTGACAAATTGCCCCCTGCACCTGATGGCCGCCATAGTTCAGGCAGCCAATTTCCGTGAACCAAATCTCATCATCCGGCTCGCCATATTCCTGCACAAAAGCCAGGGTATTGTTGGCCTGTTCCCGCCAGAGATTGAACGCCTCATCCACATTCGGGAATAACCTGTCATTATAAATCCAGCTCCCATCACAGCTTCCAGGCCAGGTTGCCGGCGCAATTTCCGGGTAGAGGTGGAAATGCCAGCCTGCATGGGGCAGCGGCCCATAAGTCTGCCGGTAATAGTCTACAAAATTTTTCAGCCACAAAATACCACAGGGATTGGCGTTTACGCCGCCGATTATCAAATCCGCGTCCGGGTCGCCGCCTTGAGTAAACATCAAATCAACTATCTCATCGCGGAAAAAGCGGGCTGCTTCGGCCGGGCTGGTATTGCATTGGAGTTGATGTTCGCATTCATTGAAAACGAGCCAGTAATTATGATCCGTCTGGGCATCCCGTTCCTTTACCAACTCCAATGACGGCAGCCCATTCCTCGGACTGCCAACTAACATCGGAATATGCTCCACACCGGTTGGCGTCGGCGGCACATAGGTTGTCCAACTATAGGTCCAACTATATTGACCGGAGCCATACGAACCGGGCGGCGCACCGCCAAAAGCGACGGCTACTCCCTGCCGGGGGGAATTAGAAACCGGGAAGCCATGCGGTGTCGCCTCCGGCCAGACAACATCTGGCGGCCTGGGGAAACTAACCGGCGTTGGCGGCGTGGTATTCGTGGGTTGAACAGTGGGGGTGGCAGAGGGTATTGTGGAGGGGGCTGCCGTTGGGAGATCGCGCTCCACTGTCGCCGAAGGTTGCGAAACGGCCGTTCCAAATTCCCTCGCGCCTTCTTCAGCCGCCAGCGACGCCCAATCATCCGCCGCCGATAAGGCCGGGCCTGTTGGCGTCGGGGGGCTGGTCGGGCTGGCTGTTGGGATGGCTTGAGTTGGGGTTGGGAAAGGTGTGTAAGTTGGAATCAGGCTCACCACTGCCTGTTCTGAAACAGCTACGGCCGTTGGCGCCAGCGTCGGCAGCGGTGGTTCTTCAATTGAAAGCGAACAGCCCAGAATTAGAACCAGGCTAAAACCCAGAACAGCCAAAATTGAAGTGCGCCGACCAACCATCAAAATAGATTATAACAACCCCCCTTACATTATCACTTACCGTTCAATCGGTATAAGTAAATCCTAATGAAAGCCGCCCTACTTCTGGTACAGCGACAATCTATCCACTATCCTGAAGCCAATTGACTCATACGTCCGAACAGCCGGGACATTATCCACATCGGTCCGAATCACGGCCGTTTCCATCCCTGTCCCTTTGAGCCAATGCAGCCCGGTCAACAAAACTGCCTTTGCCAGTCCCCGTCTTTGGAAAGTGCCATGTGTTCCAACCGGGTCAAACTCGCCCAGCTTTGTCACCGGGTCGTAAAAGGTAATGGCAGAGGAGCAGATACGGCCGTCTAATGCAGCCGCAACAAAGTCAATGGCCTGAATGGCCTCGCAGAAGTGGATCATTCGGCCGACATTACAGACCGACCAGTCCGACACGCCATCATATCCGCCAAATGCCGAGTTTGTGAGAATCGCTCTTGATTGCGTTTCATGCTGCCCGCCAAACGGCCGAACCACAAAGCCATCGGGGACAACCGGTGCAGCAATTGGCTCCGAAAGCGGCCGAGTCATATAGACTTCGACCTCTTCCACTTTGACATAGCCATGTTCTTCCAGTATTTCAATCCGCTTCCGGTCACTGCCATAAGCCACCGTCCTCAACGGACGCTCACTGGCCCTGGCAAGTAACCGCCTCTCCGCGTCTTCAAACAAGCTGGCTACCAACACGTTAGACCGGCTCTCCGGGTGAAGCAGCACCCGCCACTCCCGCACTTCTGGCGTCGAATAAATCGGCGTCCTTTCATCCGGCGACAGATAGGTATATGCCTCAACTTTGCCCGCCTCATCTAACCACAGCAAATGATTGCTGGCCTTCCCCTCGTACATGGTCAAATACGCCGCCATGCGCGATTTTCCTG
>JBAPRX010000531.1:0-3289 GCA_049281335.1 Promineifilaceae bacterium (SeqCode) | reverse complement strand
GTGTAAGTCAAACGGGCGCTCGATCACGAGAGAATTATGAATATGAAGCATTCAAGCAATCATTCGACGAGCCACGTGATGGCAGCAAATATTGGGGGTTTATGCGACGCGAAAATGGTCGTTTTGGATCCTTTCCAATTTTCGATGATTATGGAGAAGAATCAGAACCATAATAATCACTATTTATATCCATAAAGCCAAAAACATAACACACTCCACACCTTTACGTTTTACGCATTACGCATCATGCCCCGCTCCAAATTATCCACCGGCCCATGCCCCGCTCCCAACCGCCAATCGGCCGCATTCCGAATCGCCTCAGCAGTAAAAGCATGAGCCTTCACAACGGCCGTCTCCACCCCCGCCCCCAGCGCCAGAAAAGCACAAACGGCCGCCGAAAGCGTGTCACCGCTGCCATGTAGATTTTCAGTCTCAACGAAAGGCGTCGTCAGCCATCGCGCCATCCCTACCCCATAAAGCAAGTCAACCGCCTGCTCCCCTTCCCGCCAGCCCTTAATCAAAACCCACCGCGCACCGGCAGCCGCCAACTGTCGTGCGGCCGTCTTCATCTCCTCCCGGCTGGTAATTGTCTTGCCCGTCAGAAGTGCAGCTTCCCACTTATTAGGCGTCACCAGCGTCGCCAACGGTAGGAGCCTATCCAGATAAGCCTGGGTAACATCGGCCGAAAACATTGCCTCGCCCCGATGGTTCACCAGCACCGGATCAACCACCACAAAATCAGGCCGGTACTGGGCCAGCCTTTCAGCAATCACCTCAACCAGATCAACCCGGCCGATGAAAGCCGTCTTAACCGCCGCCGCCCCATAATCCGACAAGACAGCATCAATCTGAGCCGCCACCATCTCAGGCGGCATCGGATGAACGGCCGTAACCGCCACACTATTTTGAGCCGTAACGGCCGTTACCACGCTCATCCCATAGACGTGCAGCGTCGTAAAAGTTTTCAGATCCGCTTGTAAACCGGCCGCCCCACCACTGTCCGACCCCGCTATGGTTAATACTTTCGCCGGTTCCTGGGTCATATGATACTAGGGGTGCTACCTTTTGGAAAAGCAGCACCCCTATCAACTACATATTCTCGACAATCGCAGCCGCAAATTCAGAGCTGCTCAACTTCGTCGCCCCTTCCATCTGGCGATGAAGGTCATAAGTCACCGTTTTGTTTAGAATGGTCTTAGTCATGGCGTCAACCACCAGATCGGCCGCTTCATTCCAGCCCATATATTGCAGCATCATCACCCCACTCAAGATCAGGCTGCTTGGATTGACCTTGTCCTGACCGGCATATTTGGGTGCGGTGCCATGCGTGGCCTCAAATAGTGCCACGCCGTCGCCAATATTAGCCCCAGGAGCCATTCCCAACCCACCAACCTGGGCCGCAGCCGCATCACTCATATAGTCGCCGTTGAGGTTCAGGGTAGCAATGACATCATAATCCGTCGTTCGGGTCAAAAGCTGCTGTAACATATTGTCTGCAATGACATCCTTAATGATGATTTCAGCCCCCGTATTCGGGTTCTTCATCGTATGCCAGGGGCCGCCGTCCAACGGTTCAGCCCCAAATTCGTCCCGGCTTAATTGATAACCCCAATCCCGGAACGCCCCTTCAGTGAACTTCATAATATTGCCCTTGTGAACCAGGGTGACGCTGGGACGGTTGTTGTCAATGGCGTATTGAATCGCCTGTCGAACCAGCCGCTTTGATCCAAACTCCGTCACCGGCTTGATGCCAATGGCTGCCTTTTCACTTATGTTTTTACCGAGTTTGCCGTTCATAAATTGAATCAAGCTTCGAGCCTCATCCGATTCGGCCGTCCACTCAATCCCGGCATAGACATCTTCGGTGTTTTCCCGAAAGATAATGATGTCCATCCGTTCCGGTTGCCGCATCGGGCTGGGCGTACCAGGAATATACCGAACGGGCCGAACACAGGCGTACAAATCCAAAACCTGGCGCAAGGTGACATTCAAGCTGCGAAAACCGCCACCAATGGGCGTTGTCAACGGGCCTTTGATGCCCACCAGATATTCGCGCATCGCGTCGAACGTCTCCTGGGGCATAAAGTCACCGTCATAAAGTTCGGCCGCTTTTTCACCTGAATAAATCTCCATCCAGGCAATCTTGCGGCGGCCATTATAAGCCTTCTCAACGGCTGCATTCCAAACGGTCATGGCAGCCGGAGTAATATCCACCCCGATTCCATCCCCTTCGATAAAGGCAACAATCGGGTTATCAGAAACTTGAAGTCGGCCGTTGGCAAAGGTGATCTTATCCCCTTCAGGGACGACTATCTTAGAAAAAGACATTTTTTAATCTCTCCATACTAGAAATGTTTAGGGCAAAAACGCCAGGCACTTATACAAAAACTTCGTTCCCCGGAAGAGCGTAAAATACCTGACACGTGTTCAAGAAAGTTGATGGTCTTTTGATTTTATGCTGAAATGGATTGAAGGTAAAGGGTAAATCCGCTTACAGTGTCGTTTGGCAATATAAAAAGAGACCGGGAGACCCCGCATCCTCCCGGTACTCAACATCTCCCCCAATTTGCAGCGAGCCTAAGGCCGCTGCTTCAAAAATGGCTCCCCCATCAGCTCATTACCCTAAAAAGATATATACCCATCAAATAAAAAATCTTTCTTCTGATTCCGGAAATTCAGTAAATTCCCTCTTCCAACATATTTTTCCCTTTCGTTTTCCATTCGTTTGGCTGATGCTGCCCCGTTTACGATTGCCCAAACCTTATAAGTTGCTTATAAAAGGAGTGAATTGAGCTTTTGTACCTTAGAGCAAGATGAAAATGAGTGACAGCAGGAGTATACTTGGTGTCAGGAGAAGTTGAGATTTCATACTTGCATTGACCGTATTGGAACATATGTTTAGACGTTCACAATTCCTTGTCGTTTGCCTGGCTTTCATACTACTAACCGCTTGCAGCGGTAATAAAGGGGGACCTGTTCCAACAAATTCACCGGTTTCTTATATCACGCCTGCCACCACCCCGGCAACACCGGTCCAGGTCACGGCCGTTCCAACTGACACACTGGAACCAACGGCCATCGAGACACCAACCGCCGTAGACAGCCCAACCGCCGCCCCCGCCCCAAGTGACACCCCCTTCTCAAATCTTTCCGACCTGAATATAACCCCCGGCGGCGTAACCCTACTGCCCGCACCAAAAATCTATGAAGGCGACCAGGTGACTTTCCAAATCTCCCCCAACATTCCCGAAGGGATGAGCTTTAATGATGTCCGGGTGCAGATCATGGT
>JBAPRX010000530.1:0-34847 GCA_049281335.1 Promineifilaceae bacterium (SeqCode) | reverse complement strand
CGTGCCATAATTTTATTCGGTTTCTCAGCTATTTCTTTTCGGGAGGATGATTGGCCCACCAATCGAGTGACCAGGCCACGCCCTTTTGAATCCCTTCCTTTAAGGGCGTTGTCGGCTGGTAGTTGAGGAGCGCCCGCGCTTTGCCGATGTTGGCAACATAGTGGGTCACTTCACCAACGTGGGACGGTTCGATATGGACCTCCGGTTCCACCTCCAATGCTTCAGCGATGTAGGAAGCCATGTCAACCAGGCTGGTTCCCTGCCCATAAGCCAGGTTAATGGTCTGGTTGGCCGCTTTGGGATTTTCGACCAGCAGCTTGATCCCGGCATAGACGCCAGAAACGCAGTCGTCAACGTAGGTGAAATCCAGCACTTTATCTCGGCCGAAAATCGTGATCGGCTCATTGTTCTTCATCTTGTGAATAAAGAGAGGAATCACCCGCTCCATTCGCTGAATGTCATTGTCGTAACGGCCGTAAACATTGCTGAACCGGAAAACAAGGTAATTCATGTTGTAACATTGGGCGTAGGAGTAAATTAACGCCTCCCCGGAGATTTTACTGGCCGAGTATGGGCTTTCGGTAAAGGCAAAGTCGGCGTAGGATTCTTCCGTGATATAGCGATGAATATCGCCGTAGACCTCGCGGGAGCTGCTGAAAATGATGGGTAGATTATTCTGGCGGCAGAATTCCAGAACGTTAAAGGTCATGGTGATATTTTCTAATGCCCGGTCAGGTTGTCGAACCAGTTCATGGACTTTGGCATGGGCGGCGAAGTGGACGACCAGGTCCAGGTCGGAAGGATATTCGACGTGGCCGATGCCGTTCTTGAAGTCGCGGTACGGGGCGCTCAAATCCTGTAAGAGTGTTTCGATTTCCTGGGTCCAGGTATTCGGCCGTTTGTCAATGCCAAAGACATAGTGGCCTCGTTCTTGAAGATAGAGACCCAGGTTGGTGCCAATTTGACCGCTTGAACCGGTGATGAGAATGCGCATGATGATCTCCTGAGAGGTAGGGGCAAAACAGACGGCCGTTGTCTGCATTTTCAGATACCTGAAGCATGAACCAAAGCGTTACATCCGCCCGCTTTGCCCAAAAAATGTTTATTATCGATTTAATTATCGTGCCTATCTATACAGGAATTGTAGAGGCTAAACAGCAAAAGGTAAAGGGAGAACAAGTCCCAAACACGGCCGAACCAGCTTGATGTTAAGTATGTTTGGGTCGCTGGGATTTCATGGGGTTATCTGCCAGGTAGTTAATTTTTTGCCACGAATTTTCACTAATTTTTTCATAATTCGTGTAAATTTGTGTTAATTCGTGGCTGGTTTTTCACTGACCCCACGAAATCCTAAAGAGCAGCATGTTTTTAGCCACGAGTTAACAGGAATTAAAGCCAAAATTTGTGATAATCTGTGTTAATTCGTGGCTGTAGTTTTTTTACGCAGCCGGGCAGCCAAAATTCGCAGAGCGAAGTGGGGCAGGGCCAGCATTCGCCGCCAGCGCCAGGGTTCGCGGTAGAGGCGGTATAGCCATTCGATGCCCAACCGCTGCGTCCATTGGGGGGCGCGAACGGAACGGCCGCTTATGAAATCAAGCGAGCCACCGACACCAATCGCCACTCGAACAGTTGTTAACCTTTCCCGGTTACGGGCAATCCATTTATCTTGTCTCGGTGCGCCATAGGCCACAAAGAGCAGATCGGCCGCACTCTCATTAATGCGTTGGACAATCGCATCGTTTTCGGCCGTATCAGGCGACCCGGCATAAGTTCCGGCAATCGTTAACCCAGGATACCGCTTTTGGAGAACGGCCGCAGCTTCCTCCGCCACACCCGGCGCGGCTCCTAGCAGGAATAGACGATGGTTATTTTCGGCCGTTAATTGCGCCAGGTGATAGACCAGTTCAGAACCAGCAACTCGCTCCGGCAGTCGTTCCCCTAAAATGCGGCTTGCCCACAAAAGACCAACACCATCAGGGATACAGAGGGAGGCCTGCTGCAAAACCATCAAAAAAACAGGGTCTTTTTGGGCGGCCATTACGAATTCGGGATTAACAGTCGCTATCTGGTGCAGGTTAGAGGCAGCGAGAAACTGCTCAATGTAGGAAAGCGTTTCGGCCATTGTAACCCGGTGAACGGGGACGTCTAATAGGGTTACTGTGGAGGGGTTGGAATTAGATGTCGTCATGGCACCTGTTCAAGGATGGAAAGAACTTGTTCGGCCGTTTTTTGCCAGGTGAACCGTTCAGCATTTAGCAAGCCCTTGCGAATCAACGCTTGTTGTAGGGATTGATCGGAGAGGAGGCGGCTGATGGCGGCTGTTATTTCGGCCGTATTTTGGGGATCAACCAGCAGGCAAGCTTCTCCGGCAACTTCGGGTAAGGAACTCGTGTTGCTGCAAATAACGGCCGTCCCGCAAGCATTGGCTTCCAGCACCGGAAAGCCAAACCCCTCATAAAGAGAGGGGAAGAGCATAACATCAGCGCCATAGATAAGAGCGGCTTTGTCACCGTCCTCAATATAACCGGGGAGAATGATTTTCCGGCGAACGGTTGGTTCCAACGCATCAATGGCCTTCAATATCGGCTCTGCCAACCAGCCGGTGCGCCCCGCCAGGACAAGCTGGTGGCTGTGGTCAGGCATGGCAGCGTAAGCCTCTACCAATCGGACCAGATTCTTGCGGGGCTGGAGCGTGCCGATATAAAGCAGATAGGGGGCAATAATGCCATATTTCTGTTGAACGGCCGTTAGCTGTTCCTTATCTGTCACTGGTTTGAGGGCAGGATCACAGGCGGGGTAGACAACCTCAATCTTGTTTGGATTGAGATTATAAAATTTGATGAGATCATCTTTAGTAACCTGAGAATCGGCGATAATTTGCTCCGCACGACGGCCGTTATGCCGGGTGCTCCACTCAAGATAAGCCACCTGCCGCCGGGTATGGGCTTCCGGGAAATAATGATAGCCGAGATCATGGATGGTCGCCGCGCTTTTCCCAAAATAGGTCAGGGGAATGACATGGGCCGGGGTAAAGAAACAGTCCGGCGGGTGCAGTTGCAGCTCCCAGGCCAGCCGCAGATGAGTCCAGAGGCGTGGATAAGGAATAACGATGTCATGGACGTGGGAGGCAGCAGGGAAAAGGTTAGGAGGCGGGGGTTGGTTGTAGTAAAGACGAAGCTGGTGGCCTTTTTCGGCCGTCAAGGAAATCAGCGCTTGAATCAGGGAATAGGCATAAGCCTCGGTTCCCGTTCGCTGGTTGGTTACTGCCCGGCTGGCATCAATTCCCAGGAGCATGAAAGGACTTAATTACAATTTCCAATCGTTAGATAATCTTCAACAACCCAACCTTCTTCCCTGGTAACGGTTCGCACCTGACGCCAGGTAAAACCATTCGCCTCAACCGGTTCTGCCTCTAGCAAGGAAACAATCGTGCCATCCGGCAAAATGGTCACTTCCTCACCACCTGGCGTATCTCGCAGCGTAAGGCCGCCACCGGCGGTGCCATCCACAACGGCTCGACAAATGATTGGGGTGGCTGTTGGCGTTGGAAAGTTGGGATCAGGCGTTGGGGTAACAGTCGGAGTTGGTGGCGAGGTCTCCAAAACAGTATCCGTATCCGGCGTGACAGTTACAACGCCCTCTTCTGTTTCAACGGTACTCCCAGCTTCCTGGGCTAACAACTGCTGGTAGGTATAGGTCATTAAACCGACCGCGCCGAGAAACAGAAGAATGCTGGCAAGCAGCGTGAAGCTGGCCCGGCGAAGCATCGCTTCCCGTTCCAGAGTGTAGTAGCGTGCGCCGCCGCGTCTGATACCGCGATAGGCAGACAGGGCAGCCACGAGCGCCACGAGGGTAATGATCAGTGGTATCGTTAAATCTCTCATATTAGATTAGCTATTATCCGCGACAGATTTTTAACAGTAATAGGCCCTTCACGCAACACTTTGGGTGGGTTGCTCATGCAATCTAAAACAGTAGAGGCTTCACCATATTGAACCTGACCGCCATCTAAAACGGCCGCAATTCGGCCGTTCAGCGATTCAAGAACTTCAGCAGCCGATAAAGCAGGGGGTTCACTGGATAGGTTGGCGCTGCTGGCTGCCACCGCCCCGCCTGCGGCTGTAATGAAAGCTCTGGCAATAGCGTGGTCAGGAATACGAACCGCAATACCTACATTTGGGGAAATGTTTGAAGGCAGGTCCCGGTGTTTAGGAATGATAATCGTTAGCGGGCCAGGCCAGAACTGGTCAATAAGCGTCTGGGCCATATCTGAAATCCCATTGGTTACTTTTTCCAGATCACTCCTGTCGGCCAGCAAGATCGGTATGCCTTTTTCGGCCGCTCTGCCTTTTACCCGGTACAACTGTTCAATAGCGGCCGAACTAAAAGGGTCCACGCCAACACCATATACTGTATCGGTAGGGAAGGCAACAATGTGGCCTAGTCTGAGCAAATCGGCCGCCTCATCAATTGCGCCTAACTGTTCTGCCTTAAATTGTTGCGTTTTCATTAGGTTTTGAGTTCTTCCTCAGGGCGACCGTTCATAGCTTTGCCAGCTGTTGGTACGGCCGTTGAAAATAAAAATATCATTGTCGGGAAACTGGTCAACCCAGGCCAGATCGGCCGAGCGATGATAGACATAGATTTTCCCGTTAGTTGCCGGACTTTGGTGTAAGGGCAGCAGTCCTGGTTCAGTAGTTATAGCCATTTCGGCCACATCTATCCAGCCCTGATCCTGGTGGACGCCCACCATTTTAGCCTGTCCCTGATAATAGTAGTTTATAACCTCAAACATATACCAGGGATCGGCAACGATCAAATCATTCTCATCCGTTTGGCTGTTCAACTGCTCAAAAGCAGTGGCATTATCGAAGCGGGTGTAATTTGAATAGTAAGGATACAGGGAAAAGCCGTTCAATAAAACCAGAATGAGTACCAGATAAGGTTGTAATTTGCTTTGGGAGGTAGCTGCGATAACGCCCATAAAATAAAGAGGCCAGATATAGATTAACCCGCGCAGCAGCCATTGAGGTCGCGGTGACAGCGACGTCCCGGCCAATAACGCCAAAGTGGTAGGGACAAGAATGCAAAACGAGAGCATGATGAGGTACTGTCGGCGAACGGTCGGTGTGCGTTGTTTGAAAAGCCTAATCGCCCCGACGCCCAATATAATGATGAGGGTAGCCAGCCCAATGATAGGCAGCAGTTGATTGATAATTGGATTAGGAAAAGCCAATCCCAGGCTGTCAGGTAATTTGCCGATGTGCTGCATCCCGACAGAACCGGTCGTTAAGGAACTGATGAGTGAGCGGATAGCCTCCCAATTAGTCGGATCTCCAGCCTGCCCAAAAGGGAAAGTTCCATTGGCGATTTGAAGGAGGATCGAGAAACCAATCAAGGAAAAGGTAAAGGCGGTAATCAAAAAAGGACGCCAAAGCCGGTTCAAGAAGAGAAAAGCGATCTGAGCAACCACCAAAAACAGGGCCGAACGATGAGTATAGGCCAAAAACACCATAGACCCGCTTAACAACAGGCTGTTCAATAGGGTCGGTTTTTGTAGGCATTGCCACAGCAGTCCAATTGATACAAGGCCAAGAAAGGCCAGCAGGGCATAAACTCTTGCTTCCTGAGCATAGTAGATCAGCATGGAGGAAATAGTGACGAGCAGCGTGGCGTAAAGACTATCCTTAACAGAGAAATGGGCCTGCCGCATACTCCAATAGGTGGTTGGGATGATTAACAGACCAAAAAGCAGCGAAGGCCAGCGAAGGCCGATGAAAGATGTACCCAAGAACGGGATCGAGAAGTGAATGAGGGTGTAATAAAGAGGCGGCGTTGGGTCTTGAAGCGCGAAATGGATCATTTGGCTGAATGGCGCTCGTCGAGCAAAAGCCCAGGTTGCGACTTCATCTCCCCAAATTGGAGTATTTAACTGTACCAGCCGTAGGACAAAGCCCAACAAAACCAGAGCTGTCACAGCCAGCAGTGGCTTGGTGATAGGAGAGATTGATTTGCTCACAAGATTATTGATAACTCTCCAAATTAACAGAACAGGTCGCCGTTGTCCCAACGTACCACTCAGGGGGAATTTTATAAAATGAATAGCCGCTTATCTGCTCGACGGCCGTTAAATGAAGTCCTTCTTCGGCAACTTGTATCAAAGGGGGTGATTTAAGCAAAATGTAGGCCACGTCATATTGAGCCAGACAGTCACGAATCGTCTCTAAGTCCGATTCAAACAAGGATGTGGATTGCCTTTTGGCATCGAACGACCGGTCATACAGAATAAGTGGGGAAATGTCATTGGCCCCAATATGAATCGCCAACTGCTCCCAGTAGACCAGCTCAATCAGGAACGGCCGATAGGCAAGATCGTCCTCCTCCTGCCGTAAAACCCGAATCCGCTGTCCCGCCTCATACCCCTGAAGGTTTTGGGAAAATTGGAACGCCGTTGATAATTGGGTAAGGCTAATCAAGCCCACAATGAAGCCAACCCCAGCCACTCTCAACACCGGTTTGGATGTCACTTTTTTGATGCCACCGTCAATGGCAAAAGCCATCAAGGGGTAAAAGAGAATAAGAAAAGGCGTAAGATATCTGAGATAGTTTCCCGGCTCGTCTATCTGCCCGCCGTGTAAGTAGAGAAACATTAGAAATGGGACTGTTGCGGCCAGGAAAAACCATCGAAAAGACTGGGAATGACGAAATTTGATGAACGCTAACAAGAGCAAAAAAAGGGCCAGAACAGATGTGAAAGGATCAACTTGCCACAGCCAGGGCCAATAGTTTCCATAGCTCCGTTCCGTCCCGTACCAGGTCAGTTTATAATTTTTTGTGACAGTTAGAAAAAAGAGGAAATCGTTGTGTACGATCTGATTCCCAATCATCCAGGCCAGGGGAAAGAGCCAGGGTAAGATCGCGGCTGCCGCCAGATGAAATAACTGTCGGTTGCGACTGTCCCTATGGCGAAAAGCTCTGAGGAATGCGATGCCCAGGTAGGCACTAAAAACGGCCGATACCATCCACGACTCGTAGCGAAAACCATTACCAAGCGCCAAAGCCAATGCGCTTGCATAAAGATAGCGATTCGTTCGGTGTTTTAGATAAAGGATAACGGCCAGGATAGCGGCGAACGCCAGCGTTGATTGAGGCACTTCAGCCAGCGTAGTGGCGCTGAGCCATAGATGGACAGGGTTAACTGTCAGCAATACCGCACTGATTAACGCTGCACTTTCACTTTGGAACAGTTCCAGCGTCAGGTAGTAAATGAGGATGATCGCCGCCAGGCCAAGGATGGTATTGATAACGCGGGGCGTGTCGTAGAAGTTCCAGCTTAATTTAAGCGCGATGCCATGCAGATACATATGGAAAGGCAGCCAGAAACCGTCCCAGGCCAGGTAGGGTGCTTCGGCCCACTTGGCAGCCAGCAGTGTTCGGCCGAAATCGTCGGCCATTAACGATTCAAAACCAATCCGGTAGAGATTGAGTTGTAAAACCAGACGGCCGATCAATAACCCCAATAAGCCAAGCAAGGCAGGCCGTTTGATTTTTGCCTGACTCACTGAGCGAATTGATAATGAGGAGGATAGATCGGTCATGGGATGATGATTCGTAAAAAATTGTGGCAAGCAGTCGTGGTTTTGTAATTGAGAAAATGGAAATCAGTCTTGATCAATGGCCGGTAATAGTGACAATTCGATCCTTGCCCGCGTAATCCGCCAGCAGGTCAACCTGAGCGTCGGGGAAAAAGGACTGTCCTAACTGTTTTACGGCCGAACCCTGTTTCCAGCCAATCTCCAAAAAGATAGCGCCACCAGGAGACATCTTCTCTTTGGCCTGGCTTAAGAGTTGGCGAAAATAGTCCAATCCATCCGGGCCGCCTCTCAGGGCTGATTCCGGCTCGTATGATTTTACCCCATCAGGCAGGCTCGGCCACTCCTCATCGGTGATATACGGTAGGTTAGCGGCGATTAAGTTAGGGGTGTGAACGACGGGTTCTAAGAGATTGCCCTGGTGGAAACTAATTCGGCCAGCTACCTGATAAGATGCGGCATTCTGTCGGGCAACGACCAGGGCTGCTTCAGAAATGTCGGTTGCCTCGATGGTGGCTGCCGGAAGCGACAGCGCCAGGGTGATGGCGATGCAGCCGCTGCCGGTGCCGACATCAATGACCACCGGCTGCGGGTGGGCAGCGCCCCATTTGAGCGCCCGTTCCACCAACTGCTCGGTTTCAGGGCGTGGGATGAGAACAGCCGGTGTAACACGAAAGAGACGGCCGAAAAAAGGGGCCTGTCCTGTCAGGTAAGGAATGGGTTCCGCTTGGGCCGCTCGCTGGATTAGCTGCTGGTAGCTCTCTTCCTGATTAGGCGAGAGAGGCTGCTCCCGATAGGCAGCAAGATAAGAATGGGACTTGCCCAAAACAAACTCAAGTAATAATCGGGCGTCTAAAGTTGGATTGGAAGAGTGGGTTAGCTGCTGACGGCCGAAAGCCAACGCTTCCTGAATGATCACAGTTCGACTGCTGGAATCAACCCCATATCTTCTAAGGTTCCCAGGATTTTACCGGCGCTTTCAAGTGGTGTCTGCAAGTCGGTTCGCACATGAATGTCTGGCTTTTCCGGTGCCTCAAAGGGGTCTGAAATGCCGGTGAAGTTAGGAATTTCGCCCGCAATGGCCTTTTTATACAACCCTTTTATGTCGCGTTCCATAACGGCATCCAGGGAAGCGTCTACAAAGACCTCAATGAAATTAGTGGTTTGTTCGCGGACATGATCCCGGACAGATTGATAAGGGGAGATAAACGAACAGACACAGGCAACGCCGTTCCGGGAGAGCAGTTTGGCGACAAAAGTGACCCGTTCGATATTCTTTTCCCGGTCTTCTTTGGTAAAGCCGAGATCGCGGGTCAGGCTTTCACGCACAACATCGCCATCAAGCCGTTCGATCTTAATCCCCCGACCGCGAAGCTCTTCTTCCAGAATAAGGGCAATGGTTGTTTTTCCGGCTCCTGACAGCCCTGTCATCCAGAGGACAAAGCCGGGATAATTGTTAGGATTGGTCATAATTAATTACTTTTCCCTGCATATCGGCCGGAATGGGCAGGCCGAATAGATTTAAGACAGTTGGTGCAAAGTCCATTAGCTGGGTATTGGGCAGCGTCTTGCCCCCCAGGTTGAACTCTGGCGGTGTGTAGTTAAAGACGCCGTTAACGGCATGGTTAGCGTCATCGGGGCCGGTGTCATTATCAAAAGTGTAGACGCCACCATGCCCGAAGCTGCCAACGGAGCGCCAGCCGAGATTGTCAAAGTAGACGATCAGGTCAGGGGCGACACCGCGTACCTCGCGGTAAATCTCTTTGGGTTTGAAGACTTTGTTGTCCATCGGCGAGCCATCAGGAGCGGGGATGGCTTTCAGATGTTCGATGAGACGGTCGCAAAAGGCATCATATTCGGCGGCAGGAACAATGCCGTTTGGCTCTCGTCCTTCGACGTTGATGAAGATACGGCCGTAATAACCACCGTCTCCCCAGACAGTTGTCTTAGACCAGTCCACTTCCACCTTCTCAAAAGAAGAAAGGTGTGATTCAGGCGGATCGTCAAACAGCGTCAGGTAGCCTTCACGGCGCAGCCATTCATTGATACAAATGCCGCCATCCATCTTTTTCACCCCATGATCAGAGACGAAAATGATATGGGTTTCTTCAGGCAGCCGTTCCAAAAGGGTACCAACCTCCTGGTCCAGGTAACGATAGTAATCTCGAATAGCATGGATAAATGGACTGTTCGGATCATGTTTGTGGTGGTTGGGGTCGTGGTGTGCCCATAAGCCATGATGAATGCGGTCAACCCCCATCTCGACAAACATGAAGAAGTCCCAGGGCTTGTTCTCCAGCAGATAACGCAGCACTTTGAAACGCTTGCGGGTCATATCATTGATTTGCTTCAGGAGAAAGGCTTTGTCGTCGGTGCGGAATTGGGGAACATCTACATCGTAGGTTTCCGGCGCCAATAACTGCTCCACTTCACCACGCAGGGACAGAGGATGCGTCCACTGAGTTTTAGGGTTGGTCGTGCTGGGGGTTAAAAAGCTGGAGATGACATGACCGTTAATCGGCCGAACCGGGAATGTCTGAGGAACGCCAACAATGATGCATTCCTTTCCAGATTCGCCAAGAATGTCCCAAACACGCTTTTCTTTAACGGAAAGCCCGGTGGCAATGTAGCGATTATCGTAAGTGTAGTCACTGCGGTTACGAAAACCATAAAAACCCAAAACACCGGGGTCTTTGCTGCTGGTCATGCTGCTCCAGGCCGGAACCGTGATAGCCGGAGTAGAACTGAACATCTGGCTGTGGACGCCGCCGTCAATCAACTTCTTGAAATTGGGCAGCTCATTTCGCCAGGCATCAAAAAGCAGCTCAGGCGGGGCGCAGTCCAGGCCGATAACGAATACCTTTGGCTCCTTTTTACGCCGAAACAATTTTTTGAACATAAATATTTTACTGGCCTTTCTTAGCTTTCATACCGTCAATCAGGACTTTAGACACTTCCGGGCGGGTAAATTCAGGGGGCAGCATTTCTCCCTTTTCGAGCATGGCTCGAACCTGAGTCCCGCTGAGGAAGATCCAATTTTCTTTGTCGTGGGGGCAAGTTTTAGCGCTGACGACCATACCACATTTTTTACAATAAAATGTGTAATCAAAGGGGAGGATTTCGATGCCAATCTCATCTTTCTTGAAATCGTCGAAGATGCGCTGGGCGTCGTAAGTTCCATAGTAATTGCCGACACCGGCATGATCTCGGCCGACAATGAAATGTGTACAGCCGTAGTTCTTGCGAAGCAGAGCGTGGAAAATCGCCTCTCGTGGCCCGGCATAGCGCATTGCCGCCGGGAAAACACCCAGCAAGACACTGTCCGCCGGATAATAATCACGCAGGATGGCCTCGTAGCTGGCAATACGAACGTCGGCCGGAATATCATCCGGCTTTGTCTCGCCTACCAGGGGGTGGATGAACAGGCCGTCCACAATTTCAAGCGCGGCTTTTTGAATATATTCATGAGCGCGATGAATGGGATTGCGGGTTTGGAAACCAACGATACGCCGCCAACCACGCCGGGCAAACATGCGCCGGGATTGGGCGGGAGTGTGTCGCAGTTCGGGAAATTCGGTCTTGGCGGCGGCGGGGAGATCGACAACCCAGATTTCACCACCCAGGAGAATATCGCCTTGAGCATACAACCGGGCAACGCCAGGGTGGGCGTCTTCTGTTGTCCCGTAGACGAGTTCAGCCTCTCTCTCTTTGTCGTAGGCGAACTTTTCGGCGACTTCCATAACAGCCAGGACATTGCCATCCTCGCATAAAGCGATTTCCTGGCCCGGTTTAATCGAATCGGCCGTTTCTGTGTCAACGGCCAGGGTAACGGGAATAGACCAGATCAAGGCGTTGCTCAGACGCATTTCAGAAACGACTCGTTCGTAATCTACCTGGCCCATAAAGCCAGTCAGAGGACTCATCGCACCAATAGCAATCAACTCCAGGTCGGAGAGATTCATAGGATTAAGGTTGATCTTGAGTAAATGTTCCGCTCTTTCTCTGACAGCCTGACGCATGTTACCTCGTAACATACGGTTGACCAGTTGGCCGCCATGAGGTGGACTAATGTCCAACAAAGCAACGGAATTAGCTGGTGGGGAATTATTCATTACTGTTTCCTGTGGATTGTGCTAATTTCATAAAAACAGCACCGTCAAAGACGATGCTGTATTCCCAATTGTACGCATTTTCACAATCCGGTCAATTAGACTATGGTTCGATTACAGTAGAATCGTAAAAAATGCCGACATTGGGAATATTCATGAATCCTTCACCACGATAGGGGAAGTATTGCTCGGCAATCTCCTCAAATGTATCACCGGATTCCAATTCCGTAATTGTAACGCCAACGCGATGGCCTTCTTCTAAAGTAGTGACCGGAATGGAAAAGCGGCCGTCTTCATCACTATTTCCGGTGCCTAAAATAATACCGTTGAAAGTAATGTCTACAATGGCCAACGGTAGACTCTCCGGGGCCTGCCCGGTCACGGTCGTATCTCCAACCTTCAATGGTAAATCAAGCTGAAACAGGGGTTTATCGGATGCCAAAGGCGGAGGATAGCTTGAATCAATGAAGGGTGTGGTTGGGCCAGCTTCCGGGTAACCGGTGTTTATATTGCTGCTGTTTGCCGGATAGCCCTCATTAGCATTGGGACCACCATTGGCATTATTGTTTTCCTCTTCGGCAGGGCCACAAGCTCCGAGGAGGAATATCAAGCACAGCATAAGGAACAGGAAACCATTTCTTGATAGATGGTTACTGATTTTTTTATCAATCATATTATCTAACCTAGACATAACTAGACATAAAAAGAAGTCACCTACCACGTAGGAGGTGACTTCTTTTTGTTAATTATGAGAAAAGACTACTGAACGGTTTACTGATTGAAACCTTCGTAGTTCTTTGTATCCTGGGCATTTGCACCCGTGTAGTTGCTTTCGTTGGCGATTGCAACAATTGGTTGATTAGAGGTGATGGTTACACCGCTAACAGCACCAGTCAGGTTACTGAGGGTACCAGAGTTGACCTGGATATTTGCAGTACCACCAGAAGCGACTCGGTAGAAGGTCTTGCTTCCACCAACAGCAACGGGGTCGGAATGAGAGATGACAACCGTATTGCCAGCGCCAGTCTTGTAGGTCAGTGTGAAGGTAGCTGGCCCATTACCAACGTTTTGAATCTGGACACCGGTGGTGTTGCTGAAGAAGTCTTCCTTAACCAGCGGCAGGCTGACAGTGGTAGTAGCATTGCTCGCGGCAAAGCAGGAGTAGGTGGTGAAGCGTTTCGGGTTTGGCCCATCAGCGCGGTCATTGGTAATAGCGGCCAAATCGCCACCGCCTACAGCGTGGACACTGATAGCACCCAGTTCACCGGGGTTCAGATGGTCGGAAGCCAGGAAGTTAGCGGAAGAGCCATTGGGAACGTTGGAAACCGTGAAAGGACCTACGGTGTGAGGAGAGGGGTAGCTAACTTTGTAGGTGATCTGAATATCTTCTGTACCACCACTGACGTTCATGACCTGCAAACCGGTACTCGTGTTCAAACCACCGAATTGATAGCGGGCCAACGGGCAGTAAAGGTCGCCGCCGAAGTCGGAGGGGACGAAACCACGAGAGGCCTGCAGGTTCGCGGCTACGGAAGCAGTGGTCTCATGCTCTAAGGAGCTACCAGCAATTGGCTGGGTTCCGGTGACGGTCAAAGCACCAACGTTGCCGGTTCCTTGAGGAACGCCAGCATCGGCCGGGTTTACAATGACCATAGCATTGGCCGGAACGTTATTGAAATCGTTTGTGTACGTGTTGCCACCAACGACGAATTCGGCGTGAATATTGTTCGTGCTGGTGCTGGCATTTTGGACGTAGAACGTGGTTGTACGACCGGCGTGGTTGCTCTTAACCAACGGGAAAACAATGGTGGTAGAAACAGCGCTGCCATCTGTACCAGTATATTGCTCAGCAGCTTTGCCGACGCCAGCGTTGTTGACGTTTACGACAGCGGCGATTGGCTGATCAGCGCTGGCAACGGCCGAACCCTGAAAACCGGCGGGCATCATGGCACAGTCATTGTCAGGCAGATAGGTGTAGGATTCGCCTGGGTTCAAAGCCTGATTGCCACAGTCGTAGCTGTTACCATCTTGGTCATACGCCATCAGGTTAACGGTTCCGGCAGAAGAGCCGACATTTTGAATCTGTTGACCGGAATTCCAACCGGTGCCTGGCAGATCGTTGGGGCCAGCAGAAACCAGACCCACAGCAAGTACCAGTGCAAGCATCAAAGCAATAACAGAGAGTTTTTTCATCTTTTGCCTCCTTAGAGCAATAAAGATTATTTTTCTAGTCAATCAACTTTATTCTAGGGGTTAAACCGGTATTTTTCAATAACCCATATGGAGTATTATGAGTCGAATATGGTGTATTATAGCTTTCAAACGGGTTAATTACCCCAGGTAGCCCAATTTTTTTAATCGTTCCATCACTTCTGCCTCTGCTTCCGCATCCCAATCGGAATTTTCATCCTGACGGTCTTCTAAAGCCTCTTCCACGTAGCGAATGGGGTTGTTTTTCATCTGTTCGGCCGAAATTAAAGATCCCAAAACCTGGCCGTCCATCGTGCTTGGAATCGGGCAGTTCATCAAATGAAGAATAGTAGGCGTGACATCTGGAATGTGCGGTGAAGCTGGCAGAGAATCACCCCTTTGTTCTATATCCGGCCCGGCCATAATGAGAATACCATCCAGATGATGGCTGCCAGACTCATCAGTATACGGCTGGCGAAAGAGAATACCCCGTTCGCTGGCAAACTCGTAATCCTTTCGGGTGATGTAGGTCAGATCGCGCATAATCGTTAGCAAATCCGGCGCTTGTTCCAGCGACGGCCCATGAAAGAGTTCTTCACGGGTATAGACCCGATCCACCACCGGTCGGCCGTCTTCCGGGTCTGTCAATTCAGATAATCCTCGGATAATCTCTTGCCGGAGCGTCTCATACGCTTCTCCTGGTTCCACAATCCCTTCCGGTTCTCGTCCTTTCAAGTTAATAAAGATTTGGCCGTAATAACCAAAGCTGTAAGCCTTTGTTTTAGACCAATCAATGGCATTGATAAATTCCGGCCGTTCATCGCGGGGCAAGACGCGAATCCGATCCCCCAATATTTGCTTGATAATCACTTCGACTCGATGCAGATTCAGTCTGGTCAGGGCGTCCGAGATGTTTTTGCGGGTCAGACCAATTTTGCGGAAGAAGGAACGGCCGTTTTTCTTGCCGTCGGCTGTCTCTTTCAACATCAGCCAGCCTTGCTTCCAAAGCCATTCGTTAATAAAAACGTCTCGATACAGCGGCCCCATGCCATGATCAGACATGATGAGGATATTGGTGTCCGGTCCGGCAGCGGTGACAATCTCGCCGACCCACCGGTCAACCTGCCGGTATAAGTCCAAAATTGCTGTTTTGTACCGGGCCGGAGCATTTGGATCATGACGGGGATGGCTTTCGTCCATGTGCCGCCAGAAGAAATGACCGATTTCATCCGTATTGCGGAAAACAACCATGAAGAAGTCCCAGGGCTTCTCTTTTAGTAGACGAACGGCCGTTTTCCCTCGCTCTTCTGTAATAGAAGATATATCCTCCAACCACTCATCATCACGCCCCGGCGTATAGAAAAATTTCTTATTCACCCGGTATCCCGCAGCGTTAAGCTGTTCGCTCAATTCAGGCGGGTAGGTGTAAGGGACATAGTCAGGCGTACCCAGGCCGCTGATCAGATAGCCGTTCACCGGCTCCGGGGGATAAGTCATAGGGACATTCATCACCCCAACCTGCGCCCCTTGTTGGCCCAACAACTTCCATAAGGATGTCCCTTTAATTTCATTCGCCTGAACAACCCGAAGTTGGTAATCCTCCTTATCACGGCGAACGAAATCAAAAACACCATGTTTCCCTGGATTCAGACCAGTAATAAAGGAACTCCAGGCGGTCGGCGAATGAACCGGGATAGTGGATTTCAGGACATTAAAATTGCCCTGTTGAATAAGTCGGCCCAGATTTGGCAGATCGCCGCTTTGCGTCCATTTCCGGATAAGCTGGTACGGGGCGCCATCAAGGCCGATAACGATTAATTTGTTATGATTATCCATCTTTTATAGCAATTATTTGAAAAAGAGAGGCAAATAGGGATGGTATAGCTGATCCCGGCAAACCTGTAAATCTTGACGAAATGTAACATTGGAAAAGGGGGTCGGGTCGCCCAGCCCGTCTATCGGTTTGGTCTGAAAAAAACATGTGTCGGAGGGCAGCCCGGTCAATGGTATTTCAGTTTCAAAGCCGCTGCGTGGGGCGTTGCCGACCAACGTCATTGTTGATGACGTTGCCCCGGCATAAACGTTGTAGCTGGTAATATCTGTAGCGCCGTTCCAACTGGTATAAACCGTTACGGCCGTTGGGTTGGAAGTATACCGTACTGTAGCGCGAGGCGCTTCGCTTGGCACGCCAGTCCAGGGAAAACGGAAGGAGCGATAAGAGATTGACCCCAATAACATCTCTAGCGCCACCGACCCATCACTCTGTATTTCAGTTAATTTGGCCTGTGTTCCCCAGCCAATCATCGTGTTCCCACTTGGCAGGCGCTGTGTGTTGCCCATCGCAACTGAAAACCCGTCATTCCCGGTCGGATACATTTTGTAAAGCGTTACGGTTTTTGTAACCTCGTCAACGATATATTCAACCATGCGAGAGTGGGGGGGCGTGTGGCCGTTTCCATTGTCAAACAGGAGTAAATGCCCGTTATCCAGCCGGTTAATATTGTGCTGGTTGGAAAAGCCAATATCATTTGTAAAGGTGAATTCATTTCCTGCCCCCCCCATGCGCCACATGATGTCACCGGTCTGACGGTTGATTTTAGTGATTTCACTAAAATTGCGGTGGGAGAGAAGCCAGTTGCCATCATCATCTACTGCGATAGCATTCGTGTGAAGGAAATCAACTGGGTTGGTCGTATTTATGTTAACTTCTGTGTCTCCAATAGGCATATGCTCGCTGGCAATCCATTCAAAGACCACATTTTTGTTGGCATCCTGTTCTTGAATAACGACGTCTACGAGTATCCCATTAACAGGCCCGCCATAAGGGCTTAAATCGAAAGGAGTTGGGACGTAGCCCAATAAGATGGCATGACCATTGTCTAACAGAATAAATTCGTGAATGTCGGACCCTAATCCACCGTCAAGCGTCCAGCTATCAACCGTTTGGTAGTTTTCGTTGAGAACGTACGATGACCCATAAGTCCATCCACCAGTATTGGAACCGACGTGGTAGGTAAGATAATCAGTCCCGTTAACGGTTTGTTTTCTAAAGTCACCAATGAAGAAATTATCATTAACGGGTTTAATGTAGATTGGCTCGCCACTATTATCGAGAATGATGGCGGCCGACGGCCCCCCATAAAATTGGTGAACAGCGCCAACAAAGACGTAGCCATCATCGGTGTTTTGGGCAGGCGTCGTAACTGTGGTCGTCATGATATTTGTGAATTCTGGATGGGTATAATAGGTTGCCTGTCCCCTGTTGCCAGGTGGGGAGTTACCCGGTCCATCCACAACATTCTGACTATAAATGTTATTAGCCTGACCAACCATCACCACCAACATAAACACAACAATCAGAAACTTCTTCATAGCATCTTCCTCTATCTGGATAAAATAATATTTCCTTTCCTTTTTGGGAAAATGGCCTTTTTTTGCCCCATATGTATCTCTATTTACACGCTTCTTGGGGTATATATGTGGAATGGGTGAAATAGTAAGCGTTCCAGGAGGCTGCCTGCTGTCCGGAGGGCTTATCTTGCACGTAGTAAAGGAAGCTGCCAGAGGCGTCGCCGCGCTTCCTCCGGGATAGCCTTCAGAAAATAAGCAGCAGTTCCATAGACGATTATGCCTGCAATTATAGGCCAGAGAAGGGGCAGGTGTCGAATCGGCCAGACGACAGCAGCCATAATAAGAGTCGCCAGAAACGGCCGAGTAAACAGGGGCAAAACGTTTTCCATATGGATGGAAAGTTGGGCATAGCCGTAAAGCTGGAAAAACAGGACGGCCGTTGCTGCCGTTCGAGCTACAGCCGCGCCAGCAATGCCATATCGGGGAATCAGCCAGAGGTTCAATATCACATTCACCAACATACTGATCCCTGTCATCCAACCAGCCGTCTGTTGGCGATTATAGACCAAAATAAGCCGGGCATTCGGGACATTGATAAAGGCAAACACAACCGCCCAAATCATGATTTGGAGGGTAGGGATAGTCTCCCCAAAAGCGTCACCATAAACCAGGTGGACAATAGGTCGGGCCAGAAGCGTAATACCGGTAGCGATGGGAAGGACGGCCAACAGTAAATATTGGTGCGCTCGACGATAGATAATTGGCAGTTGCTCTGGATTTTCTTTGAGAGCGCGGGCCATAAGCGGGTACAAAGTGGTCCGAATGGCAGCCGCCATCATCCAAAATCCGAGAACAATCGTTTGTGCTGCTCCGTACAGGCCAATGTCTGCCTCCGTTAGAATGAGGGAAATCAGAAATGTATCGAGTTGGAAATCAAGCGTCTGGAAAAGGCTGATAATAATAAATCCGGGCGTATATCGAAGCTGATCCAGGCTGAAAGCGAGATCCAATCGTGATGCTAATTTTTGAGGAGTTCGTCTGAATAATCGAAACAGTCCGGGAATGAAGACAAGCAGGCTCAGAAAACTTCCGGCTGGAACGACCCATACAATCATTTCAACCGAAGAATGCTGGGATAAGAGCCAGAAGCCAACGATGAGTTTGAACCCACTGTTAACGGCCGCAGCAGCCGTAGGCGTCATTAGCCGTTCATGAGCAATGAATAAAGACTGGCAGAGAACGAAGGTGGCTTCGGAAAAAACAGCCAGAGCCAGGACGCGAATAATAAGCTTTGTTTGCGGCTGGTATGGCAGCAGGAACCGGAGTAGAGCCAGGAGGACGATATAGGCAGCAACCGCCAGTAACAGCCGCATCACGAGGTAATTGATCAGATAACGGCCGCTTTCCTCGCGTCTCGGTGCAACCTCCCGGATCATCAGTTCAAGCAGCCCCCAATCAGATAAAGCCAGGGTGATAGTGAGATAGGTAACTCCCAGGTTAAAAATTCCGGCGTCGGACGGCCCTAACAGTCGGCCGATCAGAATAAACAGTAAGCTGTTGCCAATTTTGACAACGATATTAGCAGTAAAGGCCAGGGCCGTATTACTAAAGAGGCGTCGAGAGGAACTCATCGGATGAGATTGGCGGGTGTTTCAGGCAATGTTGTCGGCTCGGTTTTTTCAGCAATGCAAACCCAACCCATTGTATGGTCTTTGACTTTGTCAAGCCGATCCAGATAGAAAAAGAATATGGGGAGGATCAGAAAGAAAACGAATTGTAAAGCGAGTTGAAAGGGCATTTGGAGCAGGCGTTTCCACTTTTTATCCGGTTTTGGGAAAAGCCAGTAATGAAGGAGCTGAAGATTAAAGGATAAGAACCAGAAATAACCGCCCATCGGCCGCATTTCAAGAACTCTCATCCCACTGTTTTCCAACAGGTGGCGAAAGCCAAAGGAAGTATAACGAAAGAAATCGTGAGGCTTTTGGTGCTGGTGCCACGACATCGGAGCGGAAAGATAATATCGGCCGCCCGGTTTCAGCACACGGCCGATTTCATTTGTCACCATCATCGGCTCATTGACATGCTCCATTGTCTGAATACAAACGGCCGCGTCAAAAACGTCGTCTTCAAATGGTAGTCGCCGTAAATCGCCCAGGACATCCAGCCCCGTATAGTCCCAGGTCACATCGCCAACAGCCAGATCAATCCCGGTGTAGCAGGTATGGTCAAAGTAGTGTCTGAACTGCCCCTCGCCGCTCCCGGCGTCCAGCACCCGCGCTCCGGCTGCTATTTGTTGCTGGGCCTGTTCCAGAAGCCGGTACGTCTCATAGCGGTTAACTTCTATTCGTTTGCTAATCCAGTCAGGTAACAACTCCAACTGACGATCTCGATTGATGTTGAACATAGAATCCTTTTTCTGAATGATGCTGGCTGCATTTTACCGCTTTGCGTCATTATATTCACGTCCTGAAGCCAACTTCCAGCCGTCTCGCAGGCCGCGTAGATAAGCCCCGGCGCTGGCTCGCCTCCCTTTTAACAGCAATCTTGAAACCATCTTGATCGCGCTGCCTAGCCGAAAGAAGAAGATAAAAAGCGGCCTTCCCTGATGAGCATAGCGGCGAAAGAAGATAACACTGCTCCGTGCCAGATAATAACGACGCAGGGGAGAATCAGTCCCCCCCGTGCTGCGCGATTCCTGATGATAAAGTCGGGCTTTGCCAACCCAAAGCAGCCGGTATCCCGCCTGCCGGAACCGGATAGACCAGTCTAAATCTTCGTAATACATAAAAAAACGTTCGTCCAGCAGCCCAACTGTTTGCAAGGCCGCCAGATTAACCAGCCAGCAGGTTCCCCAGAGGTAATCCACCGCTTCCGTCTCTTGCCAGGCGGGTCTGTCTTTCTGGTTGGCCTTACTATCTCGCACCTCTAACAAAGACGGGTGCTGTCTGCCGCCGCCGAAGGAGACGTAATCTCGTTCAGGGTGATAGAGGACTTTAGGGGAGGCCATGCCAACATCGCCGCCCATTTCGCCAAGCAAAACCTGGAGCATATTTACTTCTGGAAAAGCGTCATTATTAAGCAGCAAAGCATACGTATAGCCTTGTTCGACAGCATGACGGAGGCCGACATTACAGCCGCCTGCAAAGCCTAAATTCTCCGGCAGGGTTAGCAGTTGAACGTCAGGGAGCTTATCGGTGAGGATTTCGGCCGAGTTGTCCCCGGAACCATTATCTATCAGGAGCAGATCAAACTGGGGGCCATCCATCGCCTGGACTGCCTTGACGCAGGCGATGGTCAATTCAGGCTGCCGCCAGTTCAGAATGACAATTAGTATGGATGGCTGCTTCATTTCGGCGGTTTACTTTGTCCCGCTCCCCAACACCAGGCGACTTTCGTCAAAAAGAGGGCCGGAATAGTCTGGGGAAATTGAAAGAGGATATTTCTCCGTCGGAGCAAGATGCGAAGCGTCGCCCAGGCTGCAATGAAAGGCGACAAGAGAACCACCAGGAAACGGTTTCGCAGTATTCGCGGCGCTTGCAGCCAGCCGGAATAGCGCAGTCGCAGTTGGCGCATGTGAAAGCCGGAGAGGGCGCAGTCGCGCCAGACCGCTTTGAAGGTGCGGCGGTTGTGGTCATGGTAGACGGCCGCTTTGGGCCAGAAGTAGGGCTGAATCCCGGCCTGCCGCATTCGAGTCGTCCAATCTACGTCCTCAACCCGGTCAATTGTTTCGTCCATCATGCCAATCTGATCAATAACCACCCGGTCAACCGAGAGATTGAGCGTTGCCAGAAAATTCTTGGGTTCGGCCGAATTGGTGCTGAGTAGTTCATGAAAAAGCGTCAGGTTGTAACTCAGATGCCAGTAATTCTCTCCTTCCGGTAATATCCCGCCGCTGACGACACAGTGGCCTGCTTCATGGGCCGCCATATGTTCGGCCAGCCAGCCCGGTTGAACCAGACAATCGCTGTCCAGAAAAATAAGGAGTTCTCCGGTAGAGGCCGCGATGCCTCGATTGCGGGCGGCGGCAGCAAGAATCGGCTTTTCCGTTTCGATGAATTGAACGGGCTTCATCGGTTGAAGAAGATGAGCGTCATCTTTGCCAACGACGACGACCTCCTGCACAGCCTCAAACTTGTCCTGTTGGAGAATAGCGTCTATGACTTTGTCAATGATAGGGGAGTTGAGGCTGGGAATAACAATTGAGACAGTGAGCATGGGGTAGTTGATAATTAAGGAGTGACTTTGTAAATTTTGATGTCGTGGTCAGGACGGCCGACATAAGGCCCCGTGAACGCCGCGACCAACTCGAAGTTGTCCCATAAGGAGTCATACTGCGCGATCAAATCACCGTAAGCTTCCGGGTCGCGCCAGAGAACGCCATATCGGGCTTCGGCGAAGATTAAATAATCGTACCCCTCCTGTCTGTACCAGTTGGCGTCATATTGATTGAGCCAATCAATGCGATTGGTAGTATAAGGCTCCTGATCGAGATTGGGGGAAAAGAGTTCTCCGGCGATTTTTGAATCGGCCGGAATATTGTCCACAATCCAAGTTCTGGCCGTTGTTCGGACATCCGTCTGGGCCAGCCGGGCGTCGAAACTGCCAACCCACCATACTGGCTCAACCAACAGCAGCACGCCAAAAAGCAGCAGGAGAGGCTGTCGGTTGGCCGGAAGTTTCTGTTCTAAGACAGAGAAAGTATATCCGGCAGCCAGCGCCATCCCTGGGATCATGGGAACCAGAAAACGTTCGAAGCGCACCAGATTGGAAGCCATGCTGGCAAAATAGACGGCCGTAAATGTCAGAACGAGCAGCATCGGGCGGTTTTTCCGCCAGAGAGCCAGACCAAAGCCAACCACAGCCAGGAGCGTCAACCAGCGGTCGGAACGAGTTAGGAGTTGTTCCAGCAGCCAGCCGCCGCTGTTGCCTTCCGAGCCAATCTGCCCCAGCACTTTGTGATGTTCCCATTCGTAGCGCAGGTCGGTCATGAATTGGGGATTGTCAAACACGGCGTAGGGAGTTGTCAGGAAAAAGATCAAAAAGGTGCTGATGCCCAACAAAAAAATACCCGGCGCGAACAGGCGGCTCTTGCCGCGCCGCCAGGCCACTAGATGGGCTGCCACCGCCGGGACAGCCAGGACGTAGGCGCTGTATTTGCTGCCGATTGCCAGCCCGGCCATGATCCCGGCCAGGAGATAATATCTATTTTCGCCCGTTTCCGTAATCCGGTAGAAAAAGTAGAGGGCGGCAATAATAAACAAGGCAACGGGAACATCGGTGGCAATGTAGTGGGAAGATTCGGAGTGGAAGACGGAGAGGGCCAGAAAAGCGGCCGAAGCCAGCGCACCAACCTCTCCCATCCAGCGGCGGGCAATCCAATAGATGAGGAAAACGGTTGCGACGCCAATGGCGACAGTTAGCAGCCTGGGCAGCAGGAATTCGGCCGTTATCGGAACGTAACCATCGAAATGGTAGGGCGGCTGAAAGAGTTCCATCCGGCTGTGAAAGGTTCCGGTCAGCCAGCCCCAAACGAAATAAAGCGCCACGACCAACGTAACCAGATAGGTATAGAGGCTGGGCTGCTGGAACCAGCCGGGGTTCAGGTTGCCGCTCTGGAGGATGCCAACGGCCGAATAGATATAGCGAGGTTCGTCCACGTGGTAAGCATAAGGCAGTCCGAAACCAACGCCCCACAGCCGAACGACGACGGTTGTCAGAAGAATGACGCCGATCAGCCAGTGACGTTTCAGAATGACGGCCGTTTTTCCCACGATATGTTCAGACGGAAGAGATATTGCGCTGCCAGACATAATCAAAAAGTATAGCCATCGGATAACGCCGCGCAACATGAGGGGCCTCACCCCAAGCCCCAAGACACAAAGATTGTGCTGTAGAGGGAAAATCTTAGTAATCGTTCATTAATTACCCAATTACCAATTACCCAATCACCAATCACCCAATTCCTGACCACCTTCACGCCCGAGGGTAAGGAGAGCATCCACCAGCCGCTGCCAGGAGAAACGGCCGCTTTGCTCCGCAATCTGGCGGCTCATCTCCGGCCCCAACGCTTCAGCAAAGAAGCGGTTGATGGCCTGGGCCAGCAGAGGGGGATTTTCGGGCGGGACAATGAGGCCGGTTCGGCCATCATCTACAACTTCCGGCAGGCCGCCGACATTCGTGGTGATAACAGGGGTGTTTTGTCCGAAGGCAGCCTGGATAACGGCCGATTGGGTCGCGCTGCGATAAGGCAGCACCACCACATCGGCCTGGGCAATGCAGGCCGATAACTCCTCATTGGTCAGATAACGGTTTAGAACGATGACATCATTTTCCAGGCCCAGCCGAGCAATCTGACCATAATAGGGAGCATTCCTGCTCCAAAATTCACCGGCAACAAGCAGATGCACAGGCCGTTCGGTCAGCACCAAAGGCAGGGCGTCGAGCAGAACATCCAGCCCCTTGTAAGGTCGGACAAAGCCGCAAAAGAGCAGAAGCGGCCGATCACTGGGAACGGTGACAGGCAGCTTTTGGTTGGTATTGGCCGCCAGAGAAGCATACGTGGGCAGAGGCGTCACCTGAACCCTGGCCTGGGGAAAGATGCGCCGCAGCTTTTCGGCATCCGGTTGGGCATGAACGACATAGCCATCCCCAGCAGCGAGTGCGAGGCGGACGGCCGTCCTGTCAAACAAACTTTTTTCGTGGGGCAGGACATTGTGACAGATAAAGAGCAAAGTCGGCCGGTTCGGCAGCCGCTTGATACCCCGCCCCAAGAAAGCCCAGGTTGGCATCCAGAAAGGAACCCACCAGGGAATGACGACGATTTCCGGCTGCCACTCCCGAATTCGGTGGAGGGTGCGCCGCCAGCTGAGAGGGTTGAGAGGGTCCAGGAGGTATTCAGCGTTCGTTTGCAAGGGGTTAGGGCTGGGGTCACGGTCACTGCGGCCCGGAAAGAGCCAGCGCGGATACTGCCGGGTGAAGGAGATGAAGAGGGTATCCTCCTGCTCTTGCAAATGGCGGGCCAACAGGGTTGTGTAATGAGCAATCCCCCCCCGAAAAGGATAGGTAGGCCCAATCAAGCAAAATCTGGTCATGGGGGGATTATAAAGAATTAAAACGCAAAACGTAAAAAGTAAATTTTGCGCTGCAAAACAATTACGTTTTATGTTTTACGCATTACTATTACAATTGCCCCCATGATATTAGTTACCGGCGCGACAGGATTTATCGGCCGTTCTTTGGTTCAGGCTTTAGAACGAGACGGCCGTTTGTATCGGGTGTACAGCGGCCGTATTAATAATCCGCTGGCGATTCGGACGGCTTTGGTGGACGTGGAGACGGTCATTCACCTGGCTGGGGCGGAGAATCGGGGCCGGGTACACCTGCTGGAACACGTGGACGTGGAGGGAACCCAGCGGCTCCTTGAGGAGTGCGAACGGGCGGAAATCGGCCGTCTAATCTTTGTCAGCCGCTTGAATGCCGACCCCAATTCCTGGTATCCACTGCTGCGAACAAAGGGAGAAGTAGAGCGGTTGATTCGCAGCAGCGAGATACCCCACACCATCTTGCGAACGGCGACGCTGTTCGGCCGAGATGATCGTTTCTTGAATGTCATTGCCGCCCTGGCCTATTGGAGTTGGCCTTTTGTCTGGCTGCCCAATGGCGGTGGGGTGGCGATGCAGCCTTTGTGGGTTGAGGATTTTGTGCGCTGCCTGGCGGCGGCAGTTGACCGGCCCGACCTGGTAGGCGAGACGATTGAACTGGCCGGAGCGGAACGGCTGCACTACTATGAGATTGTCTACCACATCCTCGACACAACCGGAATGCGGCGCATTCTAATTCGGCCGAGTGTCAAACTTTTCCGGCGAATGATGATAATTCTCTCTCGCTTCTGGAGACGGCCGCCTGTCAACCGCTTTTTCCTGGATCGCTTCTCAGTCCCGGAGGTTGCCGCTTTGGACTCAGTGCTGCGCCACTTCGATTTTCATCCGGCCCACATGAACCAACAAAGCGCTTACCTCCGCCGCCTGGGACTAAAGCAGAAGTTATTCCGATTTGACTCAGAATAGAAAAAGAGCCATGAATTCTTTTACTATTCATTCGTGAAAATTCGTGCTAATTCGTGGCTAATCGGGTAGGGGCTTACTACCTATAAAGTTGCATTTTTGGAAGGCGTGGGGACGCACGTTAGAATTAGCAGGTTAGTTTTTCAATTTACCAACGGAGAAAGGAATGGCGAAAACGATTTCGATACAAAATATTGCCGACTATGATGGTCAGGAAGTGACGCTCAAAGGTTGGCTTTACCAGAAGACCGGCAAGGGCAAGCTGCAATTCTTACGGATGCGGGATGGGAGCGGGATTGTGCAATGTGTGGCATTTCGGCCGGATTTGGGCGACGATTTGTTTGAAGCGATCAAGCGGCTGGGGCAGGAATCTTCCCTGATTGTCACCGGCAAAGTTCGGGCCGATGACCGTGCGCCCGGTGTTCCCGGCGGTTATGAAGTCGGGATAACGGGCCTGGAAGTGGTTCAAGATGTGGCCGACTATCCCATTACCCCGAAGGAACATGGGGTTGAGTTTTTGATGGACAATCGCCACCTGTGGCTCCGTTCCAGCATGCAGTGGGCCATTATGCGGGTGCGAACAACCATTAAGCGGGCCATTATTGACTTTCTGGATGATAACGGCTTCCTGAACATTGACACCCCGATCATCACCCCCGCTGCGGCCGAGGGGACCAGCACCCTCTTTGAGGTGGATTTCTTTGATGAGAAAGCCTATCTGGCCCAGACCGGCCAGCTGTACAATGAGGCCAATATCATGGCCTTTGGCAAAGTATATTGCTTTGGCCCAACCTTCCGGGCCGAAAAGTCAAAGACCCGCCGCCATCTGGCGGAGTTCTGGATGGTGGAGCCAGAGATCGCTTTCTGTGACCTCGATGAATTAATGGATTTTGAGGAGCAGTTCATCAGCTATATCGTCCAGACAACATTGAAAGAGCGTCGGGCGGAGCTTGAACTGTTGGAACGGGATACCAGCGCCCTGGAACGGATGACGCCCCCTTTCCCAAGAATCAGTTACGATGAGGCGGTTGAAAGGATTTTAGCCATTCGAGAGGCGACCGATGATCCGGAGCAAAAAGCACTGCTGGCAATAGAGTGGGGGGATGATTTTGGGTCGCCGCACGAGACAGAACTGACCCAGCAGTTCGACAAGCCGGTCTTTGTGTATGGTTATCCAACGGCCGTAAAAGCCTTCTACATGGAACCCTGGCCCGGCCGCCCGGAAGTGTGCAAGAGCGTTGATCTGCTGGCCCCCGAAGGCTACGGGGAAATCATCGGCGGCAGCGAGCGCATGAGCGACCCCGATCTCCTCATTGAAGCCATCCATCGCCACGAGTTACCGCTGGAAAATTACCAATGGTACGTTGACCTGCGGAAATACGGAACCGTCCCCCACAGCGGCTTCGGCCTGGGGTTAGAACGGACCGTAGCCTGGATTTGCGGCATCAACCACGTCCGTGAAACCAGTCCCTTCCCCCGGACGTTGAACCGGATGAATCCGTAGCCGAAAATCGGTCACTAACCATTACAAGTACGAATGTAGCTGATGTTTGTGACCCATTTTTCGTTGGGTTCCTTAGCCGTGAAATTGCGGTCGAGTTGATTCTAAAAACGCTATCGCTATCTACACATACATCGCACCCAGTTATCCAGCCAGCCTAGACCCTCGCCATGATCTCGATGCCGCATCATATGCTTTCGTCCGCAGTTGGCCCAGCGGCCGGATCGACCACAAGGCGGCATATTATGCCGTTGCAGATGCCTATGCTGGTGACAATAAGGGCAACTAATCGTCAGCCTCCTTGATCCGTTTCATGGCCGAGGAACCCACCATATGGGTAGTTAGCTCCTTACCCTATCGGTAAATTGACATAATGTTTTAATGGGAATGTATTAGCCTTTAAACATTGGCTGCCAGAGTTTCAACCCTTACTCTTAAATTCGCAACGGTTGGTAGCATAGATTGAATCGTTGATTGGGGTAGAGTGAATGTCGGCGTATTATATTCAATACAGGCATCAACCATTGGAATCATTACAATTCTCGTTTCATTCAGAATGGAACGATATTCCATATAACGGGACTGCCATTCAGCAGGAACATCGGTAAAAGCTGGTAAATTTTCAAACGTGCCATAATAACCCCAGGTAAAAGCACAGGCTCCTGTACGGCCGTCACTCATTTCACCTAAATAATCCTGGAGTTGATGGAGCGTGCCCTCCATTGTAAAAACCGAATTGGCAAATCCTCGTTGGAACAGGCGTCGCCGTATCTTGCGCCTCAGGCGTCGCATTATTACAGGCAGCCAAAAATAAGACTCCTAACAAACAAATAAACCTTTTCATTTTGAATGACTCCTTTTTCTACCGATACACCCGTGCCACATCATTCCGCAGCTCAACAAAAATCGGATGAAGACAGGTAATGATCTCGGCAAGACGGCCGCCCACCATTGCTTGATATGCCTCCGTCAAACTCTCTTCCGGGACAACCTCATAAATCTTTGTCCAGCCCTTATCCCACATTTCCGCCTCAATTGTTGGCCCCAAGGTATCTTTAATCTCAAAAAGATGACGGCGAAAGCCCGTCAGTAAGTAACGGTTGAGGTCGCGGTCTTTGGCTTCGCAGTGAAACCCCAACTCCCAACCGTCAACCCCTCTCGGCCGTGACACCTCATAATGCAAGCGTGGTTCTCCATAATGAAACTGCACCAACCACTGCCAGGGCTGTTTGACCTGGATGCCCTTCAGATTCGCGGGAAGCTGTGGTATCACGACTTCGGGCAGTGTCTTGAGGAAATTCCGATAAGAAAGCGCCACACCATAATTATACCTCAATTCGCATCTAACGCGCTCCATAGCGTATAATTGGAAGCCAACTATGGTTGCCGATATTCAACGCACCTTTGGGCAGTTCGATACCCCGGCCGATGTGGCTGATCTCCTCCTTGGATTTTGCCTGCGCCGCCCCTCCGACCGGCTGCTTGATCCAAGTTGTGGGACAGGTGCCTTTTTGAAGCGGGCCGCCAAATATCAACAGTGGCTGGCAGACGGCCGTCTCGATGACAAACGATTATGGGGAGTGGAACTAGACCCGGCAGCGGCCGTTTTAGCCCAATCGGCCGTTCCCGAAGCCGAAATCAGCCAAAACAACTTCTTCGCCCTGGCCCCAGACCCCATGCGCCTCTTCGACGCCATCATCGGCAACCCTCCCTACACCCGCGCCGAATGGATCAACACCATGACCGACGGCCGACCCCAGGCAAAACAAATGTCCATCTTCGGCAACGAAGTCATCACTGCCCCTAATGAGGGTAAGGGGGAAGACGCAACGGCCGATTCAGGCCAGAAAGGGATTCTCAACCGCCGTGCCGGACTACACGCCCACTTCTTCATTCATGGAACCCGATTTTTGCGGGAAGGCGGCCGTTTTGGCTTTGTCGTCCCCAATAGCTGGTTGGATGTAGCCTATGGCGAGCGGCTGAAACAGTTCTTGTTAGACCATTTCAAAATTGTTGCCTTAATCGAATCAAATGTTGAACGCTGGTTCGAACAGGCCAAAGTCAACACCTGTCTGGTTGTATTAGAACGGTGCAGCGACGCCGAATATCGCGCTCAAAATCTGGTACGGTTGGCCCGGCTGAGACGGCCGCTTGCAGAACTGGTGACGTACAACGATCAAGATGACCGCCGTTGGACACAGATCGAACGGCTGACAACCCGCCTGCTGCCCGGTAACAGCCTGGAAACGGAAGACATTGCCGTTCGGGTCGTTCCCCAAAAATTATTGGCTCCAAAAGAGAAGTGGGGCGTTGCGCTCCGTGCGCCGTTGGTCTACTGGCAGGGCAAGCAGCAGGTGATCAGCCGCCCAATGGGAAAATGGGCCGACGTACAGCGAGGGTATACCACCGGAGCCAACGGCTTCTTTTACCTGGATGACCAGACAATTGAAACCTGGGCCATTGAACCGCACTTTTGCCGGCCCCTGTTGAAATCGCTGCGACAGGTACATGGACGGTGGGTCACAACGGCCGACTGTGACCAGTATGTTCTGGATATCTCGCCAACCGCTGAACTCGAAGGAACTGGTGCGGCCGCCTATCTTGCATTTGGAGAGTCACAGGGCATTCACAAACGGCGTACCTGTGCCGGTCGCCAGCCCTGGTATGGCCTGCCAGAGCAGCGGCTGCCCAACCTGGTGCTGGCAAAAGGCATCTGGCAGCGTCACTTCGCCGTTGTGGTGAGCGGGGATTTGCGGCTGGACCAGCAGTTGTACCAGGTTCGGCTGGCCGATAGCATACCGTTGTCGGCTGCTGCCGCGCTGCTCAACAGCGCCTGGTTTGCGCTGCAACTAGAGCTAAATGGCCGGGTCAATTTTGGCGAAGGCGTTCTCTGGCTGGCCGCGTATGAACTGGTGGCCGTAAGGCTGCCCGATTTGCGCTATTTGCCAGACAATGAACTGGATGAGTTGGGGAAATTATTTGAGGCTTTGCAAGATCGGCCGGTAACTGAGATTGAACAAACGCTGCAGCTGCCGGAACAAAAGGCATTAGATGGGTTTGTTTTCAACCTTTTGGGGCTTTCAGAAGAAGAAGGAACGGCCGTGGTTGAAGGGTTATTGGAACGGACCCAGGTTCGACTAACCAAAGCAGCAGCAGTTAGTAAGCAGTGAACAGAGGGTCAACACCGTGAATGAAAATTTCATTTTTACCATTTTCCCTTTGCGTCTTTGCGTTAAATATCTTCTGAGCAGAGCTGGATTGGATGACAGGCGAAGAAACGCTGCAAGAAAAATATCTAACCGTTTACAACCTTCTGGTTGAGGCATATGGAACCCCGACCTGGCGGCAGCATTTGCCGCCGGTTGACGAGTTGGTGAACACCATTCTCTCGCAGAGTACCTCGGATGTGAACCGCGATATGGCTTTTGAGGCGTTGAAGGAACGATTTCCAGGTTGGGAAGCGGTCATGGACGCACCAGAAGCGGAAGTTATTGAAACAATTCGTCCGGCAGGGTTGGCAAACCAGAAAGGGCCGCGTATCCAGCAGGCGCTCCGCCAGGTTCAGAAACGAAACGGCCGTCTCAGCCTTGACTTTTTGGCCCAAATGCCGTTAGATGATGCCAGGAGATGGCTGACGAGTATCAAAGGAGTTGGGCCAAAGACGGCCGCGATTGTATTGTTGTTCGCCTTTGGGCGACCTGCCTTTCCCGTTGATACTCACGTACATCGAATATGCGGCCGACTTGGCCTAATTGGCCCAAAAGTAACGGCTGACAAAGCGCACAAAATATTGGAAAATAGTGGGTATCCTGAGACATTTTACGCCTTCCATCTAAATGTCATCCGACACGGCCGAGAGATTTGCACTGCACGCAATCCAAAATGTCTACAATGCGTCTTAAACAATTGTTGCGATTTTTATTTAGGGACAGCCAATGATTAATCAATCAGGCGATTCACAACAGACCAAACTGGCAGCGCTTTATGAGGTCAGCGCCAAATTAGGCACAACCCTCGACCTCAGAGCGCTGTTGAATCTGGTTATGGACTCCATCATCCAACTGACCGGGGCAGAACGTGGTTTCGTCGTTCTGACAGATAACGTAACCGGAGAGCTGCAAACGATGGCCGCCCGTAATATGGACCAGGAGACAATTGCAGGCCGTTCCATGGAGATCAGCCGCACAGTTGTTCAGCGGGTTATGAAAAACGGCCGAGGCATCGTAACAGACAATGCCCAGGAAGATGACCGCTTTTCAGGACAGGAAAGCGTCGTTGGATACCAGCTTCGTTCCATTTTGTGCGCGCCACTGCGGACCAGAGGGCGCATTATTGGGGCGGCTTTTGTTGATAACCGCCTCTTCTCCGGCGTTTTTAGCCGGGAAGACCTCGATTTATTAGAAGCCTTCACCAATCAGGCGGCAATGGCAATTGATAATGCCCGCCTCTTTACCCAGACCGACCAGGCCCTTGCCCGGCGCGTAGAAGAGTTGACCCTGTTCCAGCGGATCGACCAGGAACTCAATAAATCACTCGATCTAGACCGGGTATTGAGTCTGGCGCTCGACTGGGCTATTACCCTGACGGAAGCAGAGAGCGGTTCTATTGGTTTGATGGAGCAGGATGAAGAGGGAGAAAGAATTTTGAAGCTCCTGGCCCATTCCGGCTCGAACGTTCACCAACTGCCCGCCGTCTCCATCGTGCATCCGGTGTTGGCTCAAGTGCTGGCAGAAAAGGTTTCGGTGCAGACCCATAATGTAACGGCCGAACAGGCCATAGATGGCTCCCCGATAGTTTCCCAACTGGCCGTCCCGATTAAGAGGGAGGGTGAAGTGACCGGCTTGATTACCCTCGAAAGCCAGCGGCTGGCCCAGTTTGGACAGGAGGATGTGGCATTTGTGGAACGGCTGGCAGATCGTGCGGCCGTTGCCATTGAAAACTCACGCCTGTACGAGGCCATTCAAGCGGCAAATACAGCCAAAAACGAGTTTATCTCCATCGTGACCCATGAACTGCGCCTGCCGATGACCTCCATTAAGGGATATACCGACCTCATCCTGTCTCAAATGGTTGGCTCTCTGAATGAGCAGCAAAGCGAGTTCCTCCAGATTGTCAAAAGAAATCTGGAGCGAATGAGCATTTTGATTCGGGACCTCTCCGACATCAACCGCATTGAAAGCGGCCGAATGATTTTCGAACTGGATCGTTTTAGCCTGATGGAAACGGTAGATGATGTTGTAGATACATTGCGGGAGTCAATTGACACCCGTGAACAGGAGTTGGTGCTGGACTTACCCGATAATCTTTCTGACATTTACGCGGACCAGAACCGAATCAGCCAGGTTTTAAGCAATCTCATTAGTAATGCCAACAAATATACCCCGAATGGTGGTAAAATTACGGTACAGGTTCAGCAAAACGGCCGCTATGCCAGAGTAAATATCATAGATACCGGATTCGGCATCTCAGAGGAAGATCAGGCCAGACTATTTACCCAGTTCTTCCGTTCAGAGAGTGTAGCGGTTCGTGAACAAATTGGCTGGGGCTTAGGATTATCTATTGTGAAAAAGATGGTAGAAGCGCAAGGTGGAGAAATAAGCTGTGAAAGCAAGTTGGGTGTGGGTAGTAATTTCAGCTTCACCGTGCCATTAGCGACCACTGAAATATAAGTCCATTTGAGGCAGACATGGATGACGAAAACGGTTTTAAACTTTTACTCAGCTATAATATCAAAGGCAGCGATATGCAGGCCTATTATGAGTTTGTATTAGGCCACTATATCCCGATTATGCAGTCGTTGGGGCTTGAGATGAGTGAAGCCTGGCACACGGAGTATGGTAACTATCCGATTCGCTTAATCGGCTTCGTCTCCCGTAATGAAGAGACGATGATGAAACTTCTGGCCGATGAAACATGGGAAGATTTGAACGAAAAACTCGAGGAATTTGTCACAGATTTTACTTACAAGGTTGTCCCATACACAGTCGGTTTTCGGTACTAGTTGGGCAATCAGGGAATTACCCAATAACGAATAACCCTGGTCATTTCTTGAACAACAAAAAAAGTCATTCCCATGCGTGAGGTCCCGGTCATAAAGGAAGTAAAAAAACACCGCTTGCTCACTTTTCAACTCCTGAGCAAGCGGATGCGGAATAAGGTTCTTTTCTTATTTCTAATTCTATTGGGGGTGGGAATTTACGATTTCATTAAACCATTTTTGGGAGCAGTCGCCTGGTATTGGCTTTGGACCATTATCGTGCTGATGTTCCTGCTCTGGATTTATTACGCCCTTCTGGTTTCTCGCGCTTCGATCCAGGTTCGGCCGAAATCCCTCCGGCTGCAAGGCCCATTATACGCTTTTAATATCAGTTACGGCCGTATTCATTCCGTCACCTCCGCCCACATCGGCCAGCATTACCCTAAAGACACCTTGAAGGGGCGGGAGAAGGCAGTTCTGGAGCCTGTTTACACCACTACCTGTGTCTTCATTGAACTGACCAGTTATCCGAAATCACTCCGCTGGCTTCGCCTCTGGTTTCCCAGATATCTATTTGGAACCAGCCGCCCCGGATTGATTTGTGCTGTGCCAGATTGGATAGCCCTGAGCCGGGATGTCGAGACCTATCGCACCCACCGCTACGAGCGCGTCCACAACGCCGACAAACGCACCGGACACTCCCTCGTCGCAGACATCTTGGCAGACGAGTAGCTGCCAATAAATCAATGACCGTTTCCTGGTGGCCGGGAACACCTCGCTTTTGCGTTATGTAAACCTGTCCCTATTTCTTTGGTAACAAACCTAGCTGCGACAATAAAGCAAACCGGTCTGGCGTTCCCCAATGTTCAACAATTTGCCCATTGTGGAATTTCAACAAGTCAAACACTGCAATCTCGAAGGTCTGATTGTTAGGCGGCCCCATAAAACCGCCTCGGTTCGTGCCACGCGCAGTTGAACGAATCCAGACTTTGTCCCCATCAGCGGCCGTATCTTCAATCGTCAAATGAAAATCGGGAAACGCCTTGCGTAAATACTGAATATCACCTTGCATTCCTTCAATGGTTGCATGCAGTCCAAATTGATGTTCTATGAAGTCTGGTTGGAAATAACTATTTAGGGCCGCATAATTCCCATTGTTAAACGCTTCTTCAATAACTTCCCGACTCGCGAATACGTTATCTTCTGTTGTCATATTGTTCTCCACGATGTTTTAAGCTTTTATAAAGAAATCAAGTACACTATAATTTGCTTAAATTAAATATAGTAATACTATATTGAATATAGTAATCCTAATTTCTAATTTGTCAAGAGGAAAAAAGTGGATCAGCAAGAGAAGCCTAAACGGAAATATCATTCACGAAGACGCCAGGAGCAGGCACAAACAACTCGCAGGCATATTTTAGAGGCTGCCTACAAGCAGTTTTCAGAAAACGGTTATGCTGGCGCGACCATTGAAATGATTGCCCAGGAGGCAGATGTCGCTCCCATGACGGTCTATGCTGTCTTTGGAAACAAGCGTTCGCTCCTGGCTGGTCTGGTTGAAACCTCTGTCGGGGGCGACGACCAGCCAATTTCCCTCTTGCAGCGATCAGGTCCGCAGTCCGTATTCAGGGAAAAGGAACCAATCAATCAGATCAACCTGTTTGCGGTTGACATAACGAATATCTTGGAACGCATCGCGCCTATTTTCGATATCATGCGAACGGCCGCAAAGACTGAACCGGAGATAGCCGACATGCTCAAAAACCTTTTGGAGGAACGACTGCAAAATTTAGGGAGATTTGTCCAGCACGTAGCTGCAAACGGCCGTTTACGAGAGGGCATGGATCAATCTTTAGCGGCTGAAGTCGTGTGGGCTGTCGCCAGTCCGGAATTATACCGGCTGTTTACGGAAGACCGGGGCTGGTCAAAGGAGCGTTTTTCTCAATGGCTGGGCGACACATTGAGTAGGCTGTTGCTGGAGTAAGCCTATTCCATCGCGCTGATAACCGTCCGATACAAACTCTCAGCATGAAGGCTTTCCAGCGTGTGGCAGGGAGCGTC
>JBAPRX010000529.1:0-2075 GCA_049281335.1 Promineifilaceae bacterium (SeqCode) | reverse complement strand
GGTTTTCCACCGTACGCTGGCAGGACGCCACGTTTCGGTCAGTGGACGGCGTAACCTGCGCGACGAATCCCACCGACCCCGGCTGCGTCGATACGGATACGAATTCCCTGAACTACCATCCGCGCATCCCGCGCTATGGCCGCCTGACGCACGATCAGGAACGGATCGGCATCACGGGCGCACTGCAGTTCCGGCCTAATGATGCGACGAACATTTCCCTCGAGGCTCTCTACTCGACCTACAAGGCCGACCGGGACGAGCAATTCCTGGAGGTCTTCTTCCGGAGTCAGGAACAGTTCACCGACATTACCGACTACACATTGGACCCGAATCGGCACATCATCGAGTCGGCGACGTTCAATATTGATCCGCTCAGCAACGGCACACATCCGGTACGCAGCGAGCACCGCTTCGACCACCTCACGACCGACTTCACTCAGCTAACGCTGAGTCTGGATCATGACTTCTCCGACCGCTTCCGCCTGAATGCAGAGGCCGGTACATCCGATTCCAAGCAGGACGTCCCGATACAGACCACGATATTCTTCGACGCGGTCGCGCCGGTCACAGGCTACAGCTACGACTTCAGCAAGAGCGCCACCCGCCCCATGATCGACTTCGGCTCGCTCGACGTAACGGACCCGACGCAGTTCGCGTACACCGAATTGCGCGATCGCCCGCAGTCCGTCGATAACGGCTTCGACCAGCTCAAGGGCAACCTGGCATTCGACCTGTCCGATTCTGCGACAATCAAAGGCGGAGTCTCGTGGAAGCGATTCCAGTTCGACACAACCGAAGTTCGCCGCGAGAGCACGAACGGCTCCCGGCTCTGCGATGCGGGCTACTTCGACTGTGATCTGGATAACGATGGCACGCGAGACATAACCGGCGCACCGATTACGCCGGACATCCTCGGCTACGTCAGGGGCTACGGCGAGGGCGGCGACTCGAGCTGGGTCTCAGCCAACGTAAGGGCCGCGGCCAATCTCGTGGGGCTGTACGACGTCCCGGGCACACCGCAGGCCGGCAACATCCGCGGCGTCGAGGAAGAAGACAAGGGCGCCTGGGTCCAGCTGGACTTCGGCTTCAATCTGGGTTCCGTACCGGTGCACGGCAACGCCGGCGTCCGCTACGTCAAGACGACCACGACGGCCACCGGCTTCGTCAGCGGGACGGATGTCACCGTCAAGAACGATTATTCTGACACACTGCCGGCACTGAACCTCGTCTTCGATCTAAGGGAAGACCTGCTGCTCCGCCTTGGTGTCGCTGACGTCATGGCACGTCCGTCGCTTGGCGACCTGACGCCGGGCGGATCGCTCGACAGTTTCAACGGGCCTCCGTTCGGCTATGACGCGGGTAACCCGGACCTCGATCCGTATCGCGCCAGGAACTACGATCTCTCGCTGGAATGGTACTTCGCCGAAGACGCGATGGTGTCGGCAGCCTGGTTCACAAAGGATGTGAGTTCGTTCTTCTACCAGGGCGGCACGAGAATCGTGCCGTACAGCCAGTCCGGATTGCCGACCTCGCTGCCGCCGGCGTCGAGCCCGCTCGAAGTGCTGCTCAGCTCGGGACAGGATCCCGAAATCGAGATCAGCCAGACCCAGAACGGTGGCAGTGCCTCGGTTGACGGTTTCGAGGTCATTTACCAGCAGCCGTTTACGTTCCTCGGCGGTGCATTCAGCAACCTCGGTTTCACCGGGAATTTCACGCACGTGAACTCCAAGGAAATCCTCGGCTTTTCCGAGAACGCCTACAACGCGACGCTCTGGTACGAGAACCAGCGCTTCATGGCCCGAGTCTCCGTCGCCTATCGCGACTCGTACGAGACGGTCGAACCGGACGCAAACGGCCGCAACGGTCAGGGTTACGCCGCGACGACGAACGTCGACTTCTCGGCTTCCTATAGTCTCAACGACAACTTCGAACTGACGTTCGAAGGCATCAACCTGACGGACGAATACGAGTCTCAGATCTTTGACGCGGCTGACCTCGTCAACGTCCATCATCACTTCGGAAGAGAGTTCATACTCGGTTTACGGTGGACGCCCTGACCGGTTCCATCCCCCGAC
>JBAPRX010000528.1:0-2546 GCA_049281335.1 Promineifilaceae bacterium (SeqCode) | reverse complement strand
CTATCTGGCACGACATTCGGAAGCACAACAAACTTTGCCATTGTCCGTTATGAAAGTAATGGAACATTGGACGATACATTTGGAACCAATGGTATTGTCACCACAAACTTGAGTAGTTCCGACATCGCCAGAGAAATCGCCGTACAACCTGACGGAAAGATAGTCGTCGGTGGCAGCAGCGAGGTAAATGGCGATCAGGACTTCATAGTCGTACGATATAATAGTAACGGGTCTTTGGATACCAGTTTCGATGGTGATGGTATCGTAATAACACCCATTTCTTCTTCAACTGACGAAATCTGGGGAATAGCACTGCAATCAGATGGTAAAATTGTTGCTGTTGGTAACAGTGATGGGCAGTTCACAATCGTCCGATACAACAGCAATGGCTCCCTGGACAGTTCCTTTGATGGAGATGGGATTGCCACTCCTATTGCCGGGAGTGGGCAGGCTGTCAGGATCCAAACGGATGGGAAAATTGTTGTTGCCGGGCGCAACAGTAGTGACTTCACAGTCGTCCGTCTAAACCCGAATGGGACGCCGGATAATAGTTTTGATACAGATGGTGTTGTCACGACGCCAATGGGGAATGGCCCTTTTATATCTGCGTGGGATGTTAGCCTTCAATCGGATGGAAAGCTTGTTGTGGTAGGCAGCAGTTACAACGGGAGTGACCATGATATGGCTGTACTGCGTTACAACAGCAATGGATCTCTGGACACATCGTTTAGCACAGACGGAAAAGTTGTTTATGATTCAGGTAATGGCCCTGATGAAGGAATGGCAGTTGCTATTCAGTCTAACAATAAAATAGTTATTGGTGGCTATAGCAACACAGGCGGCGAGGCTTTTACGCTGCTTAGATTGAATCCAGACGGAAGTTTCGACAATGGTTTCGGTGGCAACGGTATCGTAATCACAAATGAGGGTCAAAGAGGGCTTGGTCTGACCATTCAAGCGGACAATAAAATCATAATGACCGGCTATTATTCCGGGGACTACGTTACAGCCCGCTATGAAGGAGACGAGATTCTAATCTTTGATCACCACGTCTATTTACCTATCGTTCAACGGCCGTAAACTTCTTTAATGTAGGCAATCGCTACGGCCGTTGAGACATCTACGGCCACGATTTGACACTGAGCGAGGATTATTGGGTGATGATCGACTAGTGGGAACGCCGTGTTCTATGCCTTAATTTCGGCAAAGTAGCGGCGATGAGTGAGGTAAGTGACGACGAGAGCGGTTGCCAGGTGGGCGGCGGTGAAGAAGATCAAGAGAGTGTTGGAAAAGGCCAGGGCGCTGTAGAGCAGGTCAAAACCGGTCAGGAAAGTTAGCAGGCCAATACCGGCTCGATACGGCCGAACATGAACGCCAAGCGTTATCAATCCCAGGACAATGAGGGCATAAGCAGTCAGGGCCAGGCCACCAGGCAAGGTTATGTCTGCTGACCGGGGCAGCAGGAGCAAGGCGGCAGCGCCGACAACGAGGGCCAACGCAGGGCGAAGGAGCCTATCGGCCGGTAAGGTGACGGGGCCAACTGTGACGGGACGGCCGCTTTGTACAAACCGCTCGTTTATGTCAACTGACACTGCCCCCCATTCTACCTGACGGCCTGTGAAGTAGAGGATCAGGCAGGTAAAAAAGCCCACAACCAGTTTCACCCCTGCCATTTGTGGTTCCAGAACCGAGGCAAAAAGCACACCGGCAAGTAAATACTGAACGGTCAGGAGCGCCAATGTGCCGCGCCAGTCACGGAGAATGAGGATGAGGACGGCCGTTATGATAGCCAGTAAAACAGCCGGGGTTCCCTGTAAAAATGATAGATTTCCTAGTAATCCTTCTATTGTTAGCATGATTGTTGGTAGTCAGTTGTCAGTCGTCAGTTATCAGTATGATGCTATTTTGGCTACGATTAAAGCGAAACATCCGACAAATGGCAAACAGGCGATATAATTTGCAGCGGAAGGAGTTGGATGGTATTGGTTGAATCATGCTTGGTAAGCTGTAATTTGTAATTGGTAATTGGCCGGAATAGGCTTGTGATCAGGTGCTTTACTCTGGCTTTTTTGGTCGTTTTCTTGTGATGGTTGGTCGCATATGAGAAAGATTATAATTTTCTTATTTTTTATTATAGTGATGCCGATTCTGGCTGGGTGCGAACCGGTCGGAGAGGTTCCAACGCGGCTGCCAACGGCCGTTTTGCTAAATTCAGATGCAACCAGCACATCGGTCTTGCCACCAACCCGCACCCCGAACCCAACGCCCACTCCCCTCCCGACAGCGACAAAGGTCTTTGCGACCCGAACCCCGACCCCGGTCTTCTTACCGAACGGCCCGGCGGTGAATATCACCATACCCTCCATCAATTCCGAGTTGGTGATGGGAACAGAGGTCAGTATTGGCGGGCTAGGCCAACTCTTGCCAAGCGACACCCTTTCCGTGACCCTGGTCAGTGCGACCGGCCACCGGCTGGCAGAAGTGACAGCGGAAATGACTGATATTAACAGTTGGGAGGTTGAGCTAACTGTTCCCCAACTGGTATC
>JBAPRX010000527.1:0-1644 GCA_049281335.1 Promineifilaceae bacterium (SeqCode) | reverse complement strand
GTTCCATCCTGGCCGTCGGTCAGGGCTGTCTGTTCGGCCGTGCAGTCTTCCCGGTGGCAGTGCCGGTCGTGGGTCCGGTCCAACGGGTCGCCGCTATTCTTGAAAACCATCGTCATTAGTAGAGAGTCGCTGCGGGGGATAAGGTAGCGAGCGGCCCGGTAGTTGAGATACCGCCACGTAGCATCCAATACAAAGCCCGCGTCGCCGGCCGTATGCCGGACGATGAACTGGGCCTGGCAGCCGTCACACCACACCTCGGCGAAAGCAACGGTCGTGAAATCTGTTCCTCCGCACAAGGGACACTGGATAAGTCGAAAAGGCGGGTTGCGGTCTACATGTTCGGTCCAAAGTCCCCAATCTTCCAGAAGTGCTTGCTCCAACGGCCGGTAGGCGTTGAGAGCTACCAGGGCTTGCGGATCGGTTAAGGAAACAACCTGGTCACCGGTCAGGGGTGCTTCAAGGGCTACAACCCGGCCGTCGGCCAGCCGGTAGTGAGGTAGGGGAGATTGGTCATCATCTCCCACCCTGGGCAGGGCCAGGAGCCAGGTACCGGTCGGCAGGGTCAGGGTCTCATCCGGTAAGCGTAGGGCATATCGAGCTTGAATGTCCCAGCGGGACGGCCGTTGGGCATTGATAGGTTGGTGGAGAATGAAGGCAGTAGGAATCATAATTTCTCTCTCTTTTTTTAGGGAAGCAAATCTAATAGAGCATTTTTAGGCAAATGACAGCCAACAGTCGGACCAGGATTGAATAGTTGTTTGACTCCGTTAGGAACACTGCCTTGACACTTACCAAACAAAAAAGCCGGCAAAATACCGGCTTCTTTTCATATTGTTATTTGCTTATTGAACCGCTGAAGGACGTTCTCCAATCAGCCGAATTATCCTTATCCTGACTCACTCATCCTCGGTATCCTCCCCACCAGCCCCCAATTTCTTCCGTTGTTCCAGATAGGATTGGTCGCTGATGACCTTCCGGCCATGTTCTTCCTCAAAGGCTCGCCGGGCAACCCCGGCCGAACGGCCGCCTTTTTCAGCCGCTTCGTAATTCTCTTCATAGCCCTGAGCATCCTCGGCCTGGGTATTGGCAATGGTGGCCTGTTCGGCGACGTTGACAAAGGCCAGCTCCAGACCGGTCATGTGGTCCCGGACCTCGCCCTTTTCAACCCCTTTGAATTTTCTATGGTCGGAAGGGGTCATATCAAACGCGCCGCGATGGATAACGGCCGTTAAGATGCCGTACTCTTTGCCCTGGACGCCCCGATTCTTCCATTCGTCGGTCAGCTGGTTCCGGGTCTCAATCGTGATCTGGCGCTGCTTAATCCAGGCCTCGTCATAGCCCTGGCGCAGGTACTTCTGCCGCATGGCTTCCATCGCCGATTCGGCGTCGCCGGTAAAGGCAGCATCTAAAAAAAGGTGGGCTTCTTCCTGAAATTGAATGACTTTAGCCTGTAACCTTGAGTCTTTGATGCGTCCGGCGCTAATGCCAAACAAAAAGCCACTAATATATTGCTTAGGCAGGCAAGAGACCTCGCCGTGCTGGGCTTCCCGACCCTCTGTGTGTGTAACAACCACAGAGAGTGTCTTGAGGTGTTTACCCAGTACCGCATCCCGCTTGATTCTCTGCAATTGCCCCGACCAGTTT
>JBAPRX010000526.1:0-2097 GCA_049281335.1 Promineifilaceae bacterium (SeqCode) | reverse complement strand
ACCAACTACAAACTAACAAATAAGTGTTTCATGCAACACAGCCAAAAAGAACCTTCATCAACCAGCTTTTCAGCGGCCACATAAACGTTGTTGAACTAAACAATGGAAAACAGGGGCTGGTTCCCTTTGAGGATTGAGAGCTTCTCCAGACTGGCTTCACCCCGAAAACGCAACCCATTTTTAGGTACAGTATAGTCAGAAGCTATAACGCAAGTCAAGAGAAGAAATGCCATTTTGTGACCAACCTTTTGTCAATGCAACGCCATCCCTGGCGGCGAGAGACAGAACAGCCAAACCCCATTGTTAGGTAGCTTACTAAAGGCCGAGGCTGTATCGAACTGCGTCCTCGATCCGGTTCATTGCCTCGTTGGATAATTTTCCTGCTGGTTGTTGTGGGAATCTTTTGGCATCAAGCGAACGCACCTGAAAGCACAAGAAAACCGTTTCGATTGACAATCCGCTTTCTTCCACTGAAACACGAACATTCGTTTGATAATCACGTGAAATGTTTTCCCCCTTTGTGCCAACGACAACTGTAATCACCAAAGGAAGTCTATTGATCGAATCAACGGATAAAACAAGGACAGGGCGATGTCCTGCCTGCTCTCTACCTTTGACTGGATTCAAATTGACAAAATATATTTCCCCTCGTTTGATTGCCTTCACGGAATATCCAGGCCATCTGCTTCAACAAAAGCAAACTCTTTCTCTATTTCCCGTATCTCGCTTTGAATCTCAGGATCATTTGCCATTGCAATTAAGTCATTATCAAATTGGCTTCTTGGGTTAACGGTGTTCTCTTTAATACGCTGCACCAGTCGCTCCATAAGCCATATTTGTTCATCTAACGACAAACGACTGATTCGATCTTCCATTTGAGATAATATTGGCATATTCATGATCTTGTCCTCATGACATTCCTAAAAATGATACACAACTCACATTGCCGCAGATATTGTACCATTTTGAGGCGTTTCAGAATAGCTATCTAAAGCGAAATCATCTTACCAGAGCGGCGTTCATGCCCGTTGCTCCCGATTTTAACTACACTACATCCCGGTCGCATTCGACAATTGACATGCTGGTTTACACAAAATAAAATGACATTATGCTATCACCATTTCCTGGCATGAATCCTTTCCTCGAACATCCGTCGTTGTGGCCGGACTTCCATAACACCTTGATTATCGCAATAAGGGACGAACTTGCCGGACGTTTGGCTCCAGACTATTTTGTGAAACTTGGAAGGCGTATTTTCTTGCTCCAAACGGATGACGAGGTTAGCGAGAATTATTTAGAAATTCACGAGGTTGAAACCGGGGAATTGGTAACTGTGCTGGAACTACTGTCACCGGCCAACAAACTCCATGATCTGGGGCGAGAGAAGTATGAACGCAAGCGAGACCAAATCTTCCGAAGTCGGACCAATTTGATTGAGATAGATTTGCTACGGGCGGGGGAACCGATGATGGTTGTCGGCCGAACGGTTCAAAGCGATTACCGTATCCTTGTTAGCCGAGGGACAGAACGGCCGAGAGCCAGACAGTTCGCCTTCAATCTCCGCCAACCTATTCCTGCCTTCCACATTCCCTTGCTGCCGGGCGATGAAGAGCCACTTTTAGATTTAGGCAGGGTGTTACATGACCTCTATGATCGGGCCAGATTTGATTTGCGGCTAAATTATGAGAAAGCGGCCGTTCCTCCACTAAGCGAAGAAGATGCTGCCTGGGCGCACGAGCAGATTGGTCGGCCGTCAGCCCCCAAACAGTCGTAAACCTGCCCCGCTTACCCCCATCCCCATACTCCCTGGCGACGAAAAATCCCTCACAGAAGAATCACCGAATGATCCCAAAGTAAGCGAAGATAAAGGCGATGGTGTCGTAAAACCCATGAGCCAGAATAGCCAACCAGAGGTTGCGTCCAGAAAGTAAGTACAGTCCACTCCAAACGGCCGCACTGACAAAGGTATCAATCACACCAACAACGCCTTGATATTGGTGTACCCAGGCAAATAATACGGCCGAGACAAGATAGCCAACCAGCCAACGAGCGGACTTCGGCTTTATGATGTCTGCAAAGCGATTGAGAATGTAGCCC
>JBAPRX010000525.1:0-2190 GCA_049281335.1 Promineifilaceae bacterium (SeqCode) | reverse complement strand
CGTATCATCTCCGATAACCCGACTAATCGTACTGTTGAGATTGTTCTTGAGGCGACTGGATGCAGCCGGAACTGATCGTATTGAGCAAACAGCCCGGTTGGGAGGGATGGCGAGAATTTTTGTGATGGACTACGCAACTGTTTTCGACTGCATCCCTTGTTTGAAGCCAAGAATCCCAGGTGCTTTAGCCCTGGGAGTAGGTCAAACCTCTAGCTCGTATAAAAAACTTAAATCGTTACTGGGTTCCCCAGGCAGCGGCTCCAATTTCCCGGCCCGGGTCAGCTCCAGGATTTCTAAGGTATCCAGAAATGCCTCCCTTAAGACACTGTCGTTGAGCAGCCGCTCAAAATAGACCGGATAATGGCGGGAGATATCAACCCCATCCAGGGCGTCGTTGATGATGAGCGAGAGCAATTTCCGAACTCCTTTCCTTCGGACAAAGAGGCTGCCGGTCAATTTGAGGCAGGAAGAGCGGTTCAATGATTATCTGGTAGACTGCGTATTTCGGCCGACTACCTTTGTTACAAGACTACTCATGTTGTTGCCGGTTTAACGGCCAGCCAAGGGTTGCCAACAATTTGGAAGTATGACCCTTTATTGATCTAATATACGTTCTTGGGTAAGATTTTTTCGCAGATAGTCAATCGCGGAAAAATAACGGCGATGAACGGTGGTGGTGCTGATTCCCAGGAATTCGCCAATCTCTTGAAGGGTCAATCCTTCATACTCATACAGCAGGATTGTTTGTTGCTCCTCCGTCGGCAGCTGCTCGATGAGCTGCATCAGGGTCAGCCGCCACTCTGTCAGCCGCCCGCCCCCGAGATCGGCCGTGCGCTCCAGTTGAACCGGGGACTCTGCCATGGACACCAGTTTGTGCTCAGGAATAATCCTGGCCCGCAGCAAACGGGCAACGGCCTTCCGGCAGTGGTTCTGGACAATGGTGCAGGCCCAGGCTTCAAAACTGGTATCGTATGGGAAATAAGCCTTGACTAACTCGCCCCCGGCGTCTGCGGCGCAATCTTTTGCCAGTTGGAATGTCTTGCCCCCGTTTGGAAAATCTTTTTTCCGTAGAAAGTTGTATGCCCACCACTGCAACTGGACAAAGAGCGGCTCCCAAACAAGATTGCTCTTTTTTTCCTGGACTTCGTACAGGTAGCCATTCAGATCTTCATAATAATCGGCAACGCGAAATACATAATCGCAAGGGGTCGTTCCGGGATGGGCTTGAAGATAATTTTGAAGCCGGTTTGGATTCCCACCCCTGGTTAAATTTTCAAAAATGATGGTGCGGATGAGGATGACGTCTTTCTGCTTCGGTCCGGTTTCCAGGCTTTGCAGTGCTTCTTCGACCGCTGTTTCCAACGTTCTTTGGTTGTTCATTGTCATAACCCCTCCAATCAGATTAATGACAGAACCAATTGTCACTTCCCAGCAAGATAAAATCACACAGGGTCAATAAAACCCGCGCTGACTATTCGCGATTTCTTCCTCTTATTTTGACCTCTCCCTGATGCAGCCCCGTTGCCATTGTTGGCACCGAGGATGCATGTAGACCGGAATTCTACGGTTTTCAATTATAAGCTGATGAAGAAATTAGACAAATTCATACCAAAATCGGTGAATTTTGGGGCTTGGTGAAAAATTCCGCGAGGAAATCGTATACATAATAAATAGAGGCATGGCCCACAACACAGCCCGTTTCACGGAACTATCAATCAAGAGCAAGAAATACAATTGAATCAAAAGGTGGTGCCCAAGCGTTGACGAAAACGCGAACCGTTGGTGCATTTCTAAAACGGCCGTTTACCTGACGGTTATATCGGCCGTTTCTCGGGACTCCAAGTCGAACAAAGGCCGGCGTGAGGCAAGGCTTATAGGATTCGGCCGACCTATTTTACTGAAAATTTAAACTTCGAAATCAGGTACAAATATGTAAGAAATTGGGAAAATTTAGAATGATGGATGAGCCGGTGCCTTCCTTAGATTTTGCCTGGAAATCCATCTTGTCGGGAGCATTGGAAGAGATGCGATGAGGACCGAAAAGGCTGAAACCAATCAAATTATGACGATCCGTGAAGTCGCGGATTACCTGCGCATGGGTGAGTCAACAGTTTACCGGTTGGCGAATAAGGGTAAACTTCCCGGCCGGAAGATTGGCGGCGGATGGCGCTTTTCCCGAAAGGAGTTGGA
>JBAPRX010000524.1:0-3682 GCA_049281335.1 Promineifilaceae bacterium (SeqCode) | reverse complement strand
TTCCCGCCTGGAAAGCGGTCTGACAGAAGATGATTTTCAGCCGGTGGATTTTGTAGAACTGGTCCAGGAAAGCGCCGAACGATTTGCAGCCCAGGCCGACCAAACAGACCTCGACTTTCACCTGACACTGCCAGCTCAACCGGTCACAGTAACCGGCAGCATCGAACAGTTACGGCGGGCAGTAGACAACCTGCTCGACAATGCCCTGAAATTTACCCCTTCCCCAGGCCAGATTCATCTGACATTGTCCGACAACGACAATTGGACAACATTAGTCGTCGAAGATTCCGGCATCGGCATCTTCGAGGACGATCTCCCCTTTATCTTTCACCGCTTCCATCGAGGACGAAACACGGCCGACTACACCGGCAGCGGCCTGGGACTGGCAATGGTCAAGACCATCATCGAACACCATCGCGGCTACATCACCGTGAGCAGCCACCCCGAACAAGGAACCCGTGTCTCAGTCCGGCTGCCCGTTATCAGTTAAAACGCTCAGGTAGACATCGCAGCCCTAAATCGGCCGAGTAAAGCCAACCCAAAGGCAATCACGATCAAAACCCCCATCGGCACAGCAAAAACCAGGCCGTTAACCAGCATCGGATGGACAATCTCATCGCTGCCCGCTTCATAAATACAATGCAGCAAAACAATATTTTCCCCCTCAAAGTTACCCGTACTGTAATAGCCCACCCGTTCAGCAACCGCATCCTGATACCCATCATCACAAAGAACAGGCGCGGTATAGAGGACCAGATCGGGATAAATAAGCGGCCCAATCATCATAATCATGAAAGCAATCCAGAAAAAGGCAAACAACAAACAGCCAAACTGCCCCAGAAACGCGCCAACACAACCCGGTTTTTGCCTGTTTACAGGCTGGGCAATATTGCGAGGCTGTCCGGGGACTGTACCCGGAATCACATTTCCAGAGGTTCCAACATTAATAACCATCTCGTTCGGAGTCTGAATTCCATATGGGTTTTGGCTCCCGGTGTTCTGAAAAGCCGTAATCTGCTGCTGTCCCGCCAGATTGATTGGCTCCCCTCGCTGCAGTTGTTCAACAGCCTCTTTTGCTTCTTTGAGGCTGACATGAAACGTCTCTCTGAATAATTTGATAGCATCTATTTTTCGGCCGCGTTGAGCCAGATCATTAATTTCCACAATCCGGGCCAAATTAATTTGCGGCGCAAAACTGGCAAACGGATCATTGACATTATTAGGATCAGGCGGAGCAGAGCGACTGGACGCTTCCGGCATCAAAATAATGTTATTGCAATATTCACACTGAACAGAAGGGGATCGGCCGTCATACTGCAACGGAGCGGCACAAGAGGGGCATTTTAACGTTTGCGGCATAATTACCTCGCAACCAAATAACCAGTAACCAGCGACTACCTTCTGAAATTGTAACAAAGCGGCCGAAAATCCGCACAATTATGTGCTATCATTGAGGCCCATGAACCATATCCGAGATTTTTCAATACAATTATTAGACAATGTCGAAAAAGTTATCATAGGCAAGCGAGACGTTTTAGAACTAATTGTCGTTGCAATGCTCTGCGAAGGCCACGTCCTTCTGGAAGATGTTCCGGGACTGGGCAAGACAATGCTCGCTCGTTCCTTCGCCGCCTCCTTAGGCATTGATTTCAAGCGGCTGCAATGCACACCCGATCTGCTCCCAAATGATGTCACAGGCGTATCAATCTTCAACCAGGAAGATAGAGCCTTCAAATTTATTCCCGGCCCGGCCTTTACCAACATCTTCCTGGCCGACGAAATAAACCGGGCCACCCCTCGGACCCAATCAGCCCTGTTAGAGTGCATGGGCGAAGGCCAGATTTCGGTTGACGGCGTGACCTATACTCTGGATCGGCCGTTTCTCGTCCTGGCAACCCAAAACCCAATCGAATACGAAGGAACCTTCCCCCTGCCAGAAGCCCAACTAGATCGTTTTCTGATGAAGCTCAACCTCGGCTATCTGGATCAAGAAACCGAGAGCCAACTGCTGCTCAACCTGGGCAAAGCCCACCCCATCACAACATTGGGTCAGGTCGTTGACGGTCATGACATTCCAAAGTTAGCGCGGGACGTATGGGAAGTACACGTTGACGAGACCATCCGCAACTATATCATCCGGCTCGTCTTCGCCACCCGCAGTCACAAAGATTTACTCCTGGGGGCCAGCCCGCGTGGCAGCCACGCCCTCTACCGCAGTATCCAGGCATATGCCGCCATGAAAGGCCGGGATTACACCCTGCCCGACGATGTCAAACGACTGGCTTCGGCCGTCTTGTCCCATCGCTGCATCGTCCATCCAGAAAGCGCCTTGCGCGGCGTGAGAATCTCAGACATTCTCAACACCATCATGGAAGAAACCCCCCTGGAAATTGGCGAACTGGCCCAGCCATGAGCGACCTCCCCCTATTAATCATCTTCCTGTTGGCAATAGCCCTATTTCTAAGGATTGACTTCATCTACTACATCGCCTACGTTTGTATTGGCATCTACGTCTGGAGCCAGTGGGTCACACCCTACATGCTGCGCAGACTGCGTCTGGAACGTCACTTTCAGAAGAATGCATTTTTAGGGGAACGGGTTCCGGTGGAGTTGATTATGAACAACACCAGCCGCCTGCCCATACCCTGGCTCCACTTCGTTGAAAGTGTGCCAATTGCCCTGCGAACCAGCAAACCGGCCAACCAGGCTGTCACCTTTCGCCCCAAAGAAACAAAAGTTATCTCCTACGAGATTCAAGCCATGCGTCGGGGCTATTACCGGGTCGGCCCAATGTTATTGAACACAGGCGATCTGTTTGGCTTTTCCGAAAGAACCGGCAGGTTATCGGCCAACTACCTGACAATCTATCCCAAGATCATTCCCCTTCACAGCCTGGGAATTACCTCACGACTGCCATTCGGAACCCTTCCCAGCAAACAACGACTTTTTGAAGACCCCGCCCGGCCTGCTGGCGTTCGCCAATTTCGCTCCGGTGATTCCTTGCGTCATGTCAACTGGAAAGTCAGCGCCCACAAAGAAGAGTTATTGGTAAAAACTTTCCAACCGGCTATCTCGCTGGAAACGATGATTTTGTTAAACCTGAATACCGATGACTACCACGAACGCAACCGCTACGATGGGCCAGAATGGAGCATCGTCGTGGCGGCTTCCTTGGCGGCCCACCTGACCCATTCTCGCCAGACCGTCGGGTTAGCAGCCAACGGCGTTGATCCCCTAAACGGCCGACCCGATGCAGCCAAATTCGACTTCGACTTCGATGAGGAAAGCGGCCGTCTGCTCCTGCAATCAGAGAACAAAAGCCCCATTGGTCTGCCAACCGTTCCGCCCAAAAACGGCCGCGAACATCTAATGAAACTCCTGGAACTACTCGCCCGAATCGAAGCAGGGAATAGCCGCGCCTTTGAAGAATGGGTTCCCAAAGCCTGCCTCAACCTGAACTGGGGCGTAACCATACTGACCATCACCCCCAAGGGCGACGAAAAAACCTGTCAGGTATTGCACAGGCTGGTGAGGTCAGGTTATAACCCCGTCCTATTGGTCACAGAATCTTCCATTCCGATTGGAACCGTCCAGGAACGGGCAAGGCGATTAGGTTTTGCCGCCTACCAGACCGCCCAACAAAAAGATTTGAACCAGTGGCGGAAAGAACAAACATTTGGTT
>JBAPRX010000523.1:0-14209 GCA_049281335.1 Promineifilaceae bacterium (SeqCode) | reverse complement strand
GCCAACTCGTGTGATGTCTATTTTTATAAGATCACCGGTGGTTTTGATCAGGATGGCGAGTTTATTGAAGGGCTGGGTATTGACCGGCTGCACGAATATGCCGATCAATTTGGCTTTGGTCGGATTCAGGGGATTGAACTGCCTCTGGAAGCGCCGGGCAATAATCCCAGCCAGGCCTGGAAACGCCAGACTCAGGGTGAACCCTGGTCAACGGGCGACGATTACAACGCTGCGATTGGGCAGGGGTATATAACGGCCACACCAATGCAGGTTGCCCAAATGGCGGCCATTATTGCGAATGGTGGTTTTCTTTATCGGCCGACCATCATCCACCACATCACTGATGGTGAGGGCAATGTTATTGTGCCTTTTGAACCAGAAGTGCTTAATTCGGTTAATGTTGACCGTCAATGGTTGGATACGGTTGCTCAAGGGATGCGATTGGTGAACTCAGAGGGGGGGACGGGTGCCAGTTATACGACCTGGTTGGATGATTTTGGCATAACTTCAGCAGGTAAAACCGGAACGGCCGAGTATTGTGACAATATCGCCATTGAGCGAGGTTGGTGTCGAGAGGGTGAAGTTTTGCCAACCCATTCCTGGTACGTGGGCTATGCTCCTTACGAAGACCCGGAGATTGTAGTCGCCTTCTTCATGTTTAATGGCGACGAAGGTTCTCAATGGTCTGCGCCGGTTGCCAGAGACATCATGGCTTATTATTTCCACGTTGATCAATATGCCCCGGTAGAAGAATCAACAGATGGAACGGAACAGCTACCTCAAGAGGGTGTTTCCCCAGAGGAATCCGGCACAACCGAAGACAACGGTACGCTTCTCCCCACTGCGACCCCAGCCGCAGAGACACCATAACTGTTTTTGCGTTTCCTACTGCAATCTGATGCAGTTTTCACAAGAGAAGTGAGCGCCTAAAACGAATTCCTTTTTGACTCTGATTGTGTTATTATCCCCCTATGGCATATATCTTACTTGTTCGCCATGGTCAGAACGATTGGGTCAAAAAAAATCGGTTGGCTGGTTGGATCTCAGGCGTCCACTTAAATGATGAAGGAAAAAAGCAGGTAAGAGAACTCGCAGAAAGGCTTTCCGATCTGCCCATTAAAGCCGTTTACAGCAGTCCCTTAGAACGCTGCATGGAAACGGCCGAGGCGTTGGCTCAACCCCATAAACTGGACATTAATCGGCTGGACGCTGTTGGTGAAGTCCGTTATGGTGAATGGGAAGGCCAGAAAATCAAGAAGCTGGCCAAGGAAAAAGCCTGGTACGCCGTTCAACATTTTCCCAGCCGGTTTCGATTCCCGGACGGTGAATCATTTCTCGAAGTACAGCAGCGTGCTGTAGATGCCATCGAATCACTTAACAATCGGTATAAAGAGGAGATGATCGTCGTCGTCTCCCATGCCGATGTGATTAAATTGGTTCTGGCTTATTATATGGGTACCCATCTGGATTTATTCCAGCGGATTGGTCTATCTCCAGCTTCTGTTAGCATTTTGGCATTGGGCAAAAACGGCGTTGTACGTGTCTTGCGCGTAAACGACAGCGGCCCAATAAAACCTCCGCCACCACCGGAAGATAAAAAGAAGAAGGATGTCCAGAAAGAAAAAGTTAGCGGCAATGATAATGATCAGACAAATGAAAAGAAATAGGGTGACATGGCACGACACATTGAATTAAATCCTGTGTCACATTTGACAATTGGCACGATTGGCCCACCGGGACAGAGAACGTTTTATTTGCAAGGTAGCAAAGGCACCAATCTGGTAACGTTGGTCGTTGAAAAACAACAGACGGCCATGTTGGCTTCGAGTTTGGAAACACTGCTCGAGGAACTGGCCGAAAATTCGCCCTCTTTGGAGGAACGCGAACCGGTTTGGGCTGATATGCGGCTGCGAGAGCCGATTGAACCGTTGTTCAGAGTTGGCAATATGGGATTGGGCTTTAACGAAGAGACAAGCAGGATTGTAGTAGTTGCTTACGAACTGGTTGAAGAAGATGAGGAGCCAAATGTGGTCAGCTTTTGGGCGTCACGCAGCCAGGCTTACTCTCTGGTGAAACACGCTTTTGAGGCTGTTCAAGCCGGTCGGCCGATTTGCGGCAACTGTGGCCAGCCGATGGACCCGGAAGGACACTTTTGTCCGAACCGAAACGGCCATGCCAAATAAAGGCTTGCCGTATTTGAATCGAGCGCGTTACGTAGTTAGGTGAACAGGTTGGTATGGCGGAAATGTTCTCGGCCGATCAGCTCGTTGCAATGCTGAATGATGGTCAATTAGAAGTTGAGGGAATTGTTCCCTGGGGGTCTAATTATACGTTTCTGGTTCATGTCTGCCATGAACAGGGGGAGTTTGATGCAATCTATAAGCCCGGTAGAGGCGAACGGCCGTTATGGGATTTTGCCAAAGGCACCCTCTGTTTGCGCGAACGGGCTGCCTATCTGGTCAGCGAGGCTTTGTCCTGGAATTTGGTTCCACCAACAATCTTGAGAAAAGGGCCACACGGCCGAGGGTCCATACAACAGTATGTTGCCCACGATCCTGAAGAACATTACCTGACGTTTCAGGGCCGCTTCATTGACCAACTCCAGCGAATTGCTTTATTCGATGTGATTATCAATAATGCCGACAGAAAAAGCGGCCATGTTCTGTTGGGTGAAGATAATCACATTTGGGCGATTGATCATGGCGTTTGCTTTCACACCGATTACAAATTGCGAACCGTTATCTGGGAATTTGCCGGGGAAACGATCCCGACCGGTCTCGTCTCAGACATGGTTGCTTTTCAACAACAGTTAGAGAATCCCGATTCTGAAATATACCGCAAGCTGTGCGAGTTGTTGGTTGTCCAGGAAATCGCAGCCATGACAAGCCGAATAAAACGATTAGTGAATCGAAATGTTTTCCCCCACCCTGGTCCGGGCCGTCATTATCCCTGGCCGTTGGTCTGATTTTTTGGAGATCGTAAAAAGTGCCTGACAAAATATTGGTGATTGATGATCATGAAGAAACGATTCGGGTCGTCAAGTTTATCCTGGAACAGCGAGGATATGAGGTAATAAGCGCCGGTTCGGGAGCATCTGGCCTGTCTCTGGCCAAGAGTGATAAACCCAATCTCATCCTGTTGGATGTGATGATGCCCGATATTGACGGGGTTGACGTCTGTCGCCAGTTACGGGCTAATTCCGATTTTGATACCGTTCCCATTATCATGTTTACTGCCAGGGATCAGGTGGATGATAAGTGGGCAGGATTTGAGGCAGGTGCGGACGATTATCTAACCAAACCGACGGACCCGGAGGAGATGGATCGTCGGATTCAAGTGCTCCTGCGGCGGGCGAGTAAGGGGGAGGAGACTTTTGATGCTTCTGACACATTGATAATGGACAGAGTCAGAATGGAACAGGCTGAAACGGCCGTTTCCGGGCAAGATGAAGCCGATGGGCAGGCTCTCATGCCGGTGCAACCCCCGCCGCAACTTGACCGGGAAGAGGTGTCTTCCAATTTGATCGCCGTCATCGGTGTTCGCGGCGGCGTCGGCACGACAACGGTTGCCATTAACCTGGCCGCGTCTATGGCCGACAATGCCGGACAGACACACCTTGTTGACCTCGATCTGACGCAAGGGCATGTTGCGCTTTATCTTCAACGAAAAATCCAACACGAATCCTTAAATGATTTGAGCCGGTTGACAAATGTGCTGGAACTGGGTCGTCGTTGGCAAAAATTTAGCGTCCCCGAAGGAATAGGTTTGCAGCTTCTCTTGTCCCGCCCAAATGTGATGGGTGACTGGCCTGTACCAACACCAAATCAGATAGAGGTCTTGGTAGACGCTTTGGTTCAATCCAGCCAATATATTGTGGTGGATGCTGGCCGAGGCGTCCTGCCGACCACATTGCCGGTCTTGCGTCGGGCTGGGCATATTATTATTTGCACCAAACCGGAGCGAGTCTCGCTCCTCGCTGCCAAGCGGCTCATTAAAATCTTGCCAGCCTATATGGGCCAGGGCGCACAGAAGCACGTTTTGATGACAACAATGGGGTTGGATAACTCCCTCCCGCAGCCAGCTGTTGAGGAGTTTATTCACCATGAGTTATTGGCCACGATTCCGATTAGCTATAAGGAAATGGCCTATGCGGTAAATCACAACGCTCCCCTTGTTCGCCTGCGCCCCACCTCCAAAGCAGGCGAAGTTTTTCGCAAAATTGCACTTCAAGTGGCAGTTTAATAGAAAATGTCCGTAGAGTCCCAAATCAAACGAGCGACGGCGCTCCTGGCCCAATCCAAACACGCTGTTGCTCTGACAGGGGCAGGTATCAGCACCCCATCTGGCATCCCCGATTTCCGAAGCCCCGGCTCTGGATTGTGGGAAAAGGCCGATCCTTTTCAGGTGGCTTCTATTTATGGCTTTAGCCGCCGACCCCAGGACTTTTATGAATGGATCCACCCCCTGGCGAAATTAACTGTTGCAGCACGGCCGAATGCGGGCCATCTGGCTCTGGCACAACTGGAGAAGAATGGTCCCCTGAAAGGGGTGATCACTCAAAATATTGACACGCTCCACAGCAAAGCTGGCTCCGACATTGTATATGAAGTACATGGTCATATGCGCCAGATGACCTGTATGCGCTGTTATCATGTTTTTGATTCAGCGCCTTTTATGGAAGCCTTTTTGGAGACGTGTGCCATTCCCTACTGCCCGCATTGCGGAGGCATTCTAAAACCTAATGTGATTCTATTTGGCGAACAGCTTCCAGTTCGGATTTTGGAAAGCGCTAAGAAACAGACCCGCCTTTGCGATGTGATGATCGTTGCTGGCTCCTCGTTAGAGGTTTCTCCAGTGGGCGACCTGCCTGTTGAGGCGTTGGGAAACGGGGCCAGGTTGATCATTGTGAACTTTGAAAAAACTTATGCCGATCAGTATGCGGATGTCGTTATCCATGCCGATCTGGTTGAGGTTTTGCCACAATTAGCCGCAGCGTTTGGCTAAAAAGTTGAGAGATATATAGGTTATGGCAGAGATTACGCCTGAGATAACGGAGGCAATTGACGCCTGGAGCCTGCGCCAGTTACTTGAAATTAGTGCGACTTTAAGTTCAACGCTCGATTTGAACCAGCTATTGCTGATGGTCATTGATACGGTGACGGACCTGACGGATACGGAAGCGGCGGCTATGTTGTTGGTTGACCGAGGAACGGGAGAGCTTCAGCTTGCAGCCGCAACCGGCATGCAAACGCCGGTTGAGGAAATGGTGGTTCCGATGGAGGGCAGCTTTGCCGGGTGGATCATCCAGAACGGCCGTCCCCTGATCCTCAACGACGTGCAGCGAGAGGGTCGATATTATGCGACCATTGATGAAACAACCCGCTTTACGACGCGGGATATGCTAGGAGTCCCGCTGGTCACTCGCGGTCAGGTCATTGGCGCTCTGGAAGCGATCAACAAGCGGAACGGCAAAGGATACACTGAACAGGACGTGGTCTTGATGCAATCTCTGGCTTCCCAGGCGGCCGTTGCCATTGAAAATGCCCGATTATTTCAGCAAACAGATTGGATTGCCGAGTTAATGCACGAGATTAAGACACCACTGCTGGCGATAACGACTGCCAGCGAACTGCTTGCCCGCCAATCTTCCCCGGCGGAGCAGGAGTTGGTTGATATGATCCAGAAACAGACCAACCGGTTGTCTAAGCTGACCAGAGACTTTTTGGAGCTGTCGCGCCTGGAATCGGGGCGCGTCCATCTGGCGCTGGAAACGGTTGATCTGCCCAAACTGGTTGGAGAGGTGGTGGAGCTTGAAGCGTCGAGAGCGGCCAAAAAACAGGTGACGATTCGGACAGAAATTGCGGCCGATCTACCACCTGTTCGGGTAGACCCGGCCCGGTTGCAGCAGGTGATGATTAATCTGCTAAGTAATGCCATCAAATATAATCAGGCGGGCGGGCATGTCACGATTCGGGTAAGCATTGAGGACGCAAATACGCTGATTGAGGTTTCGGATACCGGCAGGGGCATTGAGCCGGGTAATCTGGCCCATCTATTCGACCGCTTTTACCGGGTTCCTGCCAGTGAAGGCTCCTCAGAGGGAACAGGGCTGGGCCTGCCTATTGCCAAAGAGATTATCGAGGCCCACCACGGCCGAATCAAAGTGATCAGCCAACCAGGAGAAGGCAGCACCTTCTCCTGCTGCATTCCCTTGAACAAATAAAGGTGCCACACACCTGAAAGTTTGCGTTTTACGCCGTGCTTCCCCAAATTCTGTTCTAATTCTTATGCTTTCTTATTGATACACTTCTATATGTCCGGTAAAATAAGAGGTTGAGTGAGGATAACACCTTATCATACAGATAATCGTCGTCTTTTGTTTTGTTATGATTGTGTCCACAATCCACTTCGTAGGGAGAAAGGCGACAAAAGCCATAGAGCTATAGCATTAAGGTAAGCGTTTCATGATTGAAAAAGAAAAAGTAATTATTATTGGTTCTGGGCCAGCCGGATTAACGGCCGGAGTTTATACGGCCCGTGCCACCTTGAATCCCCTTATCATTGCCGGTAACCAACTGGGCGGGCAGATTTCTATTACGGCCGAGGTGGAGAACTACCCTGGCTTTCCGGAGCCTGACTTAACCGGCCCAGACCTGGTTGAGAAGATGCGCCAGCAGGCCGAACGTTTTGGCGCTCGTATCGAATATGATGAAGTTGTCGAAGTTGATTTTTCCAATGGGTCTCCCTTCTATGTGAAGACTTACGGCAAAGAGTATGAGGCCGAAGCCGTCATCGTAACGGCTGGGGCATCTCCCCGACGGTTAGGCATACCGGGCGAAGAAGAGTATATCGGCCGAGGTGTTAGCTTTTGTGCCACCTGCGACGGCTTCTTTTTCCGAGGCAAGGACATCGTTGTCGTTGGCGGCGGTGACAGCGCCCTGGAAGAAGGTATCTTCCTGACCAAATTTGCCAATCGGGTGCGGATTGTTCACAGACGGGATGAACTCCGGGCTGGCCCTCATCTGCAAGAACGGGCCTTTGCCAACGAGAAAATTGACTTTGTCTGGGACACCGTTGTCGAAGAAATTAGCGGTAACGGCATGGTTACTGAAGTGCTGACGGAAAACCTGAAAACAGGTGAGAAGAAAAAGCTGGATACGCAAGGGGTTTTTATTTATGTTGGTCATTTCCCCAACAGCAAATTCCTTGAGGGTCAGGTAGCGATGGATGAACATGGTTATGTGATTACCGACGAACGGATGAGAACCAGTGTGGAAGGTGTCTTTGCCGCCGGGGAAATTCAAGACCCGGTCTACCGCCAGATTGCGACCTCGGTTGGACAAGGCTGCTCGGCTGCCATGATGTGTGAAAAGTGGTTGAGTGAGCGCGAATAGTGTTCCTGTTCCGCCTTCTTTTGGCACGGATCTACTATATGTGGGGCAGCTTGCATCGGAATTTTGGAAATCGGTCGAGCTTCGTCCGAGAACATGAAGCGGCCGTTCGTCGTTTTACGCAAGCCTATATACTAGACCCGAATTTTAGGCGTGCTCTCCTGGATCGAGGCATTATCTACTTTCGGGAAATGGGCCGCCTGGACGACGCGCAGGCTGATTTTGATGCCCTATTAGAAGAAGACCCTGAGTATGGCCCGGCTCTGTTGAACCGGGCCATGCTCCAACAAGAACGTGGACGATATCACCAATCACTGGCAGACCTGGAAACGTTCCTGACTTTGCCGGACGAAGATGCGGGATATGTTGCAATCGCTCGGCGAACGGCCGATCTGCTGCGAGAGTTAGTTGCAGAATTGGATGCCCCGCCAGAGAAAGCCCCTCCAGAAGAGCCAACCAACTAGGGCACTCCGGTCAGTTCGAAAAGCTGCTCCACCGACGTGATTGGAGCGACCTCATCCAGAAAACCCCGCAGAGAATCATTGTTCTGGCGTAACGTAACCAGGGTTGGCCCAATTGGATTGCTGCCTGTTTGCCCCGGCGTATCCGCATACGCCCCATAAAAGGCGAAGTAAGCCTGGTTTAGCTTCCGAATCCGGTAGCCATGATCCCAGAAAAACAGCCGCCTCTGCTCCATATAAGCCTCAGCCTCTTCCACCTTTCCATCGGCTAACAGGGCATCAACCTGGATGCGGGTTTCGGCCATCTCTGCCCGAAAATTGAAAACAGGTTCGTCAGACTCTGGTTGAGATGACTCTTCTGGCGCTTCCTCTGGCACAAACTCCGGGTAATACCGTTCAACAACAATCGCTCCGACTTCATCCCCCACAATGGAGGCAACGGTTTCATTGATGGTTCTAAGGCCGGGCGAAGCAGCATAGCTGAGACCCAGCGGATGCAGCGTCAGCCAGTGGTGTGTCCATTCGTGGGCAATGGTGCTGGCTAGAAAATTAATGTCGCTCGTTTCCAATATCATAGACGGATACAGACCAACGCCGCCAATTGGCACAACCAGGGCGGATAAATCTGTTTTGTCCAGAATGGAGGACTCGATTTGTTCCTGGTCGGCCGTTGCCAGGCCCGGTTCCAGCGAAAAGCTGTAAATTTGGCGGATTTCGTCTCGCGGCGATACAACGAGGACAAAAGGCAGCGGCGTCATGTGCATCTGAACCGGCGGCCAGGTCAGATTGAGTGTGTCGAACCCTTCTTCGGTCAGGATGGTGGAAACCTGTTCTTGCAGGATTGCTTCAACGACAGGCTGCCACTCGACTAACTGCTGTCGCTTTTCAGTGACATCGGTTTGAATGTCACGGGCGGTCGTATCCGGATCAGTGACGGATGGGTCGGCAAATAGGCTGTTGATCTGAGACTCTTCCCGGCGGACTTCGCCAAGCAAAGCGAGGTATTCAAGCACAAATTCTTTGCGCGTCTCTTCGCTCAAATAGGTGTGACCGGCCGTTAGGAAAGCGTCCCCTTTTACGCCAAAAGCGTCGGCTTCCCACAACAGAAAATCAAATTTGCGCGGGCCGATTACCGTTTCGATTTTGTATCGTTCATCCTGAAAAGCGGGCCATTCCGGGGCCAGGATGATAATAATAATCAGGGCGACCAGGCCGCATTTTACGAAGGTGAAAAATTTCTTGAATGGATACTTCAGTGACATGATTGCCCCGAAAGGCAGCGGACGAAGCCAAGTTCGCTGAAAAGGATTGTAACAAAAATGCTTATCTTCTTATGATACAATCAAATATGCAAAAGCCGAAAATTCTAAAGTTAAATTGTTAGGAAATTCATTTAATTACGAACGAGGTTGTATGCTTTTCTTAATAACCGGAGGCGCCGGATTTCTGGGCGCGGCTTTGGCAAACTGGCTGGTTAACGAAGGCCACACTGTCAGGGTTTTAGATGACTTAAGCACTGGGAATCGAGCGGCTCTCCACGAGGCCGTTCTTTTTACGGAAGGAGACATTAATAATATCCCTCTTTTGTGGTCCGTGTTACAGGATGTAGACTGTGTGTATCATCTGGCGGCCCGTGTCTCGGTGGCCCAATCTCTACTCCATCCGCGAGATTACAATGCTGTCAATGTCGGCGGCACAGTCAGCCTGATGGAGGCCATTCGGGATGTTGGGGTACGGCGGGTTGTACTGGCTTCATCCGGGGCTATTTACGGCCGTCAGTCTCACCAGCGCGTGCGGGAAACAGATGTCCCCCACCTCGATTCACCTTATGCCGTCAGCAAATGGTCGGCCGAACAGTATGTTCATACGATCGGTTCGTTGTGGGGTATAGAAACGGTCGCTCTACGGATTTTCAATGCTTACGGGCCAGGCCAAAACTTGCCCGTTTCCCACGCCCCGGTTGTGCCGCGTTTTATGAAGGCAGCTCTTACCGGCGGCTCGGTGGTTGTTTTTGGTGATGGCGAGCAAAGCCGCGACTTTGTCTATGTGTCTGACGTGGTTCGGTCATTGGTCCGGGCGGCAACGGCCGTTCATGTGAATAGGAAGGTGATGAATATCGGCAGCGGTCAGGAAACGACGGTGAATGTCCTGGTCAATGCTATCGAAAAAGCCACTAACCGGTCTGTTAACCGGGTGTGGAACCAGGAAAAATCAGGCGGCGTCCGGCGGCTGGTGGCAGACATCAGCCAGGCTCGGAAATTGTTGGGCTTTCGGCCGAAAGTTTCTCTGGACGAAGGGTTACAACGGATGTTGAGTGAGGACCCCCGCTTTCAGGTAGGTGAACCAACCTTCGCTTAATACGGTTCAGTAATTTAGTAACTGGTGATCGGTGATTCGTAATTTGTGGTTGGCCGAAACCGGCTCCCAATAACCAGTCGCCAACAAAAAAGGCCAGAGAAAACCTCTGACCTTAATCACGCATGCCCTGGAGAGGACTCGAACCTCCACGCCTTAAAGGCATAGGCCCTCAACCTACCGCGTATACCAATTCCGCCACCAGGGCTTTCATTTTTTAACAGGTTAATTATAGCTTTTGGATGCGACCTGTCAATTGCCTATCTATAGGTGGGCGTGCGAAGTGAATTTTACCAAAAATCTGGTGTGCATGCCCACATTTCAGGGGTTGACTTTTGTCTCTTAACTATGCTAGACTGCACGTTCGAAAGTGTAAACTAGTTTACACTTAGTAAGTGACCAACATTTAATAATGTGATTGGGTGGCTGCTTACTTGATAACCGCCTGCCAGTTCTGCAGAAGATTTGCAGGCGGCCATTCACGACAAATACGCTTCATGATAAGACGAGTCAAACCCCCCTATCTCAGCGTTAAGAGGTGTTGAACTTTTATGAGTAATATAACCGGCCCATTTGAAGAAATGGAAATTGTAAATGCCCTGCTTAGTGATGCCACTGACAAGGGCTATATAACCTATGATCAGATACTAGAAGCTTTGCCGGAAGTGGAGAACAATCTGCCTTTACTGGAAACGATTCTGGAAGAAATTCAGACATTAGGCATTACCCTGTACGAAAATGAGGACGATGCTAATAATGGTGGTGACGCTATGGAGGAATTGAATGGCAATCCCCTGTATGGCGAATCACATGCCGCCCCGTTGTTCGACTTGAGCAATGTTCCAATTGATGATTCTGTTGGCCTTTACTTTCGAGAGATGGGCCAGCAGAGTTTGCTGTCGGCCGATGAAGAAGTACAGCTTGCCAAAGAGATTGAAGCCGGTCGTGGGGCAGAAGAAATAATTGAGAGTGATGGTGAGTCACTGACTCTTGACGAGATGGATGAGCAAGTCCGGGTCAGAGAAGTTGGCGATGCCGCCCGCGCTCATCTGATTCGCGCGAATACCCGGCTGGTGGTTAGCATTGCCAAGAAGTATCGCGGCCGAGGTTTGCAGTTCTTAGACCTCATTCAAGAAGGCAATGTTGGCCTGATGAAAGCGGTTGAAAAATATGACTACCGTCGTGGCAATCGTTTTAGTACCTATGCAACCTGGTGGATTCGCCAGGCTGTGACTCGTGCTTTAGCCAATCACGGCCGAACCATCCGTATTCCCGCCCATCTTGGCGGCCGAATCAGTAAACTTTATCAGGTGGCCCAGGAGTTGGAACAGGAATTCGGCCGTCAGCCAACGGCCGAAGAAATAGCTGAAAATATGGATTTACCGGCCGACCGGGTGCGCTGGATGCTGCGAACCAGCCGCCAGCCCGTTCATCTCGAACGCCCTGTTGGTGATGAGTCCGACGCTGAACTGGGTGATTTCATCGAAGACATTGAAATGCCCCAACCGGCCGAAACTGTTGCCAACAATATGCTGACCGAAGAGATTAGCGAGATTCTGGACCAACTGACCCCCAGAGAGGCCCGGATTCTGCGGCTGCGCTACGGTTTGCAAGACGGTGAATCGCGGACTTTGAAGGAGGTGGGTGAGATGTTCGGCCTTTCGCGTGAACGTATCCGCCAGCTAGAAAAGGAAGCGCTCCGCAAACTGCGTCACCCGAACTTTGCGGGCCACTTGCGGCAATATCTGAACTAGAATTCTGAGCGAAACAATGAGGCCCCTCAAAAGAGGGGCCTTTTTTTTACCACCGCTGCAAGCGCCCCGCACCATTGGTTACTGGTTATTCGCAATTTGTTATTAAGGAGTCCTCATGACCCACTTTCCTGATACTGATGCTATCCAAGAGATGCTTCAAGCGTATGTAGACAAATATCAAAAAGGGGTTGGCCTCATTGTTGGCCTTATCAGCCCTGCGGGAACGGAGTTCATCTCTTACGGCCGTCTTCATGTTAACCGCCCCGATCCTGTCCGGCCTGACACTCTTTTTGAGATTGGCTCCGTCAGTAAAATCTTTACCGCTCTGCTGCTGGCGGATATGGCTGCTCAGGGGGAGGTTGCTTTGGATGATCCTATCGGCCGTTTTCTGCCGCCTACTGTCAAGACTCCCACTTATCAGGGGCAGCCTATCACGCTCTTCCACCTTGCCACCCACACCTCCGGCCTGCCCCGCAACGACAACGACCATACTTCGGCCGATGGCAGTAACCCTTACAGCGACTATACGGTTGAGCAGCTTTACCAGTTCCTTTCAACATATGACCTGCCGCATTCGCCTGGATCGGCTGCCGCTTACTCTAATCTTGGCTTCGGGCTGCTGGGGCACATTCTTGGCCTTAAGGCCGGGTTGAGTTACGACCAGTTGGTTCGCCAGCGTATCGGCCAACCGCTGCATATGCCTGATACGATGACCACGCTTTCGGCCGAACAGGCCGGCCGTTTGGCCCAGCCTCATAATGTTGTCCGCGAACCTGTTTCTTACTGGACGATGCCGACTCTGGCGGGGGCCGGTGCGCTTCGTTCGACGGCGGCGGACTTGCTCCAATTTGTTGGTGGCAGCCTCGGTCTGGTTGATTCCAGTTTGACGCCCGTTATGCAGCAGATGGTTCAAACCCATTACCTGACCGGCGAACCGAATAATAAGAAACGGCCGCTTGGGTGGGGGATTGAGACTAAATATTCTCCTCATGTTATTGTTGCTGATGGCGGAACGGGCGGCTCTCGCGCTTTCATTGGCTTTGTGCCTGAAAAGCAGATTGGCGTTGTTGTTCTTTGTAACGTTGCTACGGATGATAATTATTTCATTGGCCTGAATCTTTTGGAGCCGCGTTTTGAGCTTCCTCAATGGCAACTACCCCGGCAGGAGATGACGCTGACGGCCGAACAGTTGGAGCCGTATCTCGGCCGTTATGCTGAACAGGATAGTGATGATGTTTATGAAGTTACCAGGGAGGGGAATCAGCTTTTTGTTCAGATTTTGGGTGAAGGGCGCTACCCGGTTTTTGCCGGAACGCCGAGTGAGTTTTTCTATAAGATTGCTGATGCCCAACATGTGTTTTTGCGGGACCATGACGGCCGTGTTACCCATATGCTGACCCACCAGTTTGGGAAGGATCGTCTTGCCAGGCGGGTTGAATGAGATGGGCGAGACTTTTATTTTTTGTTTTAGGCGGTTGTGAGATTATGGAGATGATAGAAAACAAAAGTTTATCAGACAGGTGCGAAGCGCTATATGTGGATGCCCCATATATGGGGTGTTGAATGAGTTAGAAAATATTTAAGGTGAGGAAGGTGAGGAAGATGGGGAAGGTGAGCAAGTTTGTGAGTGCTTTGTGTTTGCGCATGTTGATTTTATAGTGGTAGGCGTGCAGTGGATGGGGTTTGTGAGAGGGGGCCGTTAGGCGTTTTGGTATTTTGTATCAGTTATTTTGGGTTTTTTTGGCTGGTGATTCACGGGTTGTTCACGGACGGCCGTGTTGGCTGATGCAAGGAGGGGGGATTGGGGTGGCTGTATATGGGGGTGGTAGGGGAGCGATTTGCCAAATCGCGCTACATTTTGTTTACAAGTTGGGTGACTTCCTTTATGATGTACCAGGAAGACAGATTTGGCAGTGAGAGCTTAATCTGCACAATAACCAGTGTAACTACAAGGAAGCCATAGAGCTACAAGCCGGAAGCAAGGACAGCCCCCGATATGATGACACCAGACCCCACTCCCCCTGATCCCAAACCCATCATTACCGCCCTCATTGATGCCTTCAACGGTCTTGACCCAATTTTACGCTATGGTGGCCTAATCACTGTTGTAGGTGTTGTGATTCTTTGGTTGACTGGTGTTTTCCCTGAAATTTTCCTGATTTATCCTGCCCTGGCTTTGATTGTTTACTTGTTCTACGCTCTCTACAGTCGTCACCTGGATAACGAGGCCAAACTGATCGAGTATCAT
>JBAPRX010000522.1:0-2592 GCA_049281335.1 Promineifilaceae bacterium (SeqCode) | reverse complement strand
GTATGGCACGGCTGAATCGGCCGACCGACTCGTTGGGCAGGGTTCTCTTGAGGGAACGACAACGGAAACGGGGGAACGCTGGCATGTTGTCAAGGGACAAATTAACCGTACTCTGGAGGGGGCTTGTTCTGATGATGAGGAAGGTTTGGCAGTTTTGGAAATGGCTTCACCGGCTGGACTTGTCCATGTCCTTGTTGATGCAGAAGGGGTTGGTGAAGTTGGTTTGGTCTGGCGTTGGCAAGATGACTCTAATTTTTGGCGTGTATTGATAACGGCCGAAGGTTGTCGCTTATTATGCTGCTTTGAGGGGGAAGTGGAGGAGGTTGCGGCCGATTCCGAGCATATGCTCGAAAATGGTCGGCAGCATTCTCTTCAGGTGGCAGAGAGTGGCGGGGATTTTGCCGTTTATCTGGATGGGCGTTTATTGTTTGACCAGTGGTTTACGGATGAACGGCTGGTTGAGATGTGTGGAACGGGTATCGTTTTTTGTGGAGGTGGCTCTCGCCTCTCTAACTTTGAGGCGCATCCGCGTGAACTGTTGATACCGGAGTCATTCGACTTTGATGCGCCCTGGCTGCCGCAAATGGGAACGGAACCGGAGATTGTGGATGATTTTTCGGGAAATTCGGCCGAACTTTCGGGGAAAACAACGACGGTGGGTGATCGACGCTGGGAGCGCATTATGGGAAACGGCCGAATGAATCTGACCGGACAGAATAGTTTGCGTGTTGTGGCAACGGCTTTTGAACCAAATCCAGACCGTACTGCGTATACAATTCCATGGAATGAACCTGACTTTGCGGATGTGCGGGTTTGTATTACACCGCCGGGAGAAAAACGTGGCGATTGGCATCGTGGTAGAGGCGGAATTATTTTCTGGCAAGATAACCAGAATTATATTATTGTAAATACCTGGCTGGACGATGGTTATGGCGGCGCTTCTATTTCTTCCTTCTTTTACTTGAATGGCTTTGAGGATTTATATGACGCTGTTTGGACCAACGTGGGTGATCGAGTTCTCTGGGGCAAGCCCTTCAATTTGCGTGTGTCTTTTGACGGGATGCGCTATCTGGTCCGCTTAAATGATGAGCCAGTTCTATACCGAACATTAACTGATGTTTATCGGGATTGCAGCCCGCTTTCTATCAATCGGGTTGGGTTGGTAGCGAACTGGGAATGGGGACACGACACTGGTACATGCTTTGAAAATTTTCGGGTTTTTGGAAAGGAACCAAAATGAGCACTTCATTAACAACGACTCTTTATAATCGCTTGCCTAATCCTTTGGCGAGACTATTGATTGGTAATAAGTTAACGCGACGTTTTGCACAGCGGTTTGTGCGTGGGCAAGATGTTGTTATTCAAACAGGTGTGGGCAAAGGGTTGTGGATCAATTGTGACCGCTCCAACTCGGCTTATGGGTTGGGGGATAATGAAATGGTTGTCCAGCGGGTGTTTGAATCTCAGTTACAGCCGGGAGATGTGCTGTTTGATGTTGGGGCAAATATTGGCTTTTTTACAGTTATTAGTGCCAAATTAGTTGGGCCACAGGGGCATGTTTACGCTTTTGAGCCGCTTCCTGACAATTTTTCTGCTTTAAGTCACAATATTGCTCTTAATGATTTTTCGAATGTAACCTTGATTAATTCGGCCGTTGCTGATGAGTCTGGTCAAGGGGAGTTGTTGGTGGCTTATTATTCAGGTGGTTCTTCTCTTTCGACGGTTGCAACACCCCCGCCGGACTTGAAAGAGAGCATGGTTGTTCAAACTGTGGCGGTTGATGACTTTTTGGCGGATGGTTCCAAGAGACGGCCGAAAATGGTGAAGATTGATGTTGAGGGGGCGGAATTGACTGTGATGCGTGGAATGGTTGAGACGATTCGCCGTGACCATCCAGTTATTCTGTATGAGATTGATGATGCGGATTCGGCCGAATATGAGCGAAAAGCAAAAGAGTGTGCCGATTTCCTAATTGGATTTGGTTATCGAATTACGCCCATAACCGGCTCATATCAAGATATTGATTGGCATGTTGGTCATTTTCTGGCTGTTAAAGGTGATGGGCCAGAAGGTTGATGATCTATAATAGTTTATAGACCATATAGTTTAATGTATAATTTGTTTTTCGATATAGGACAATATCTAACTCCTATAACTAGGATTGAAGAAAGGAGTTGAAAATGGTGAGGATTGCCATTCTCCGGGTGTTGGAATCTTATTTCCGCCATCGTTGGCTTTATTTGGTTCCAATTGTATTGTTGACGTTGGTGAGCGTTGCCTACGTATTTTTGTCAGAATCTGACTATATAACGAACGGCGTCATTTATGTTCAAAAGGATTCTTTCCTGGGAACGTTGACTTCTGTGCGTGATGTGCCGTTTACGTATAAGACGGCCGCGCAAGAATCGGCCGATCAGATCCGCGATCTAATGCAAACGAATGCTTTTGCCCGTTCTGTTGTCCAGGATACAAAATTGGAAAAAAGAATGGACGAGGGCGAAGCGGTTGTGACGGAAATGATTGATGAAACACGACGCTCGGTCTGGACCCAAACTATTGGAGATAACCAGGTAGCCATTTTTGCGGCGAATA
>JBAPRX010000521.1:0-2128 GCA_049281335.1 Promineifilaceae bacterium (SeqCode) | reverse complement strand
CCCATGCACGAACCCCGACTAAAACATGCCCTGGGGGTGGGGTATGCTGTTGCGCCGGTTGGGGCCGATCATATGATGAATATGCACGACACGGACTTTGCCAGTGAGGGGGAGGCGTTGAAGCGGGTGAATCTGGCGCTGGATCGGCCGATTGGGGCGCTGCCTGCCACTTCTCTAACCGAGGAAAAGCTCCAGATTTTTTACAACGAACTGAACTGGATGCACTTTCAGGACTGCGCCGTGAACTGTCACTTCTACCCTTATGATTACGCCCAGTTTGCCCAGGCATTGTCCGGCGTGACGGGGGTGCAGTATGGGGTTCAGGATATTCTGGCGGTTGGGGCCAGGGCGCAGACGCTGGCCCGGCTCTTTAATTTGCGGGAGGGATTTACAGCCGAAGATGACCGGCTGCCGAAACGGGTCCGCAAGGCGTTTAAGAAGGGGCCGCTGGCGGATGTGGAGATTACGGATGAGGCGTTTGATTGGGCCAAGCGGCGGTATTATGAGTTGATGAAGTGGGATGTGGAAACGGCCGAGCCAACGGCCGACTGTTTGCGGGAATTGGCGCTTGAGCAATTACTGGACGGTAATTAGTCGAGTCTAGAAAATAAAAATCTCCTGGTCAGTCAATGCTCTTGATACGGAGCAGCCACCAGGAGATTTTTCTTTATATTTTTTTGGGGAGCTTTTTAGTTGTCGTGATTATTTAGGCCAGGGGCCAAGGATAACGGTGTCTACCACGTGAATTACGCCGTTGGAAGCATCAATATCGGGGATTATGACCTTACTGTCGTCATTGACGTAGAGAGAACCATCAAAATATTTTAATCCGGCCTGCTTACCGTTCGCCATCGTCACATCACCTAACAAGGTCAAAGCGACGTCTGAGGTCACTTTGCCTTCAATGGCATGGTAAAGAAGAATGTCGGTCAGTTCAGCCTTAGTAAAAGAGTCACCGATGTTGTCGGCATTCAGTCCTAGTTTGGCAAAGGCGTCATCGGTTGGAGCAAATACCGTCCATTCGCCACTAGAGAGCGCATCGGCCAAACCGGCTGCCTGGACAGCGGCAACCAATGTCGTGAATCGGCCGTCTGCCACAGCGATGCCTACAATACTATTATTCGATACTGGATTAGTTGTGCTGCTGGCGTTGACTGTCGAAGTCTCGTCCGTCCGGGGCCAGGGGCCAAGGATGACGGTGTCTACCACATGGATTACGCCGTTGGAAGCATCAATATCAGGGATGATAACCTTGCTGTCGTCATTAACGTAAATTGAGCCGTCGAAATATTTCAGTCCAGCCTTCTTGCCGTTGGCCATGGTCACGTCACCTAACAAAGTTAGGGCGATATCTGAGGTTACTTCTCCTTCGATTGCATGATAAAGGAGAATGTCAGTCAATTCGGCTTTTGAGAATGCGCTGCCGATGTTGTCGGCATTCAGCCCCAGCTTGGCAAAGGCGTCATCGGTTGGGGCAAATACCGTCCATTCACCGCTCGAAAGCGCATCGACCAAATCAGCCGACTGGACAGCGGCAACTAATGTCGTGAATCGGCCGTCTGACGCAGCGATATCGACAATCGTATTCGAGCTTGCAGCCCCATCGGTCATCTCCCCGGCGGCCAAAGCCGCCGGTACCACAGCAGCCAGGACCAACGATAGGACCAGCATTATAACAAGTAACTTGCTTTTCATTTGAATTTCCTCCGTGTAACTATCATATTTGGATAAATGGAACTCTGGAAGTGAATTCTAATAAATGCACAGTTTTTGTCAATATATTATCAATAGTTTGTAGTGGTAAATTAACGGATTCTAATTATTGTCCATATATTGTACATAAATATTTTGGTGAAATGATTCCAGGCATTAGGGGAAAAGATTGGTACAATCTTTTACTAATTATCCAATTTGGTGTTTGAAGTAGTGAAAGGATTGGCTCCGCTGGCATAATATGAGAAATTGGCCGATTTGATGATGGGGACGGAAGTGGCTGGGGGGCTTGGTCTTTGAGCAACTTTTCCAGGTGTTCAAGTTGAGTCATTATTCCTGATCCATTCGGCCGTTGTTAGATCAACGTTGATCTAACAACGGCCGAATGGATCAGGAATAATGACTCAACTTGAAC
>JBAPRX010000520.1:0-11042 GCA_049281335.1 Promineifilaceae bacterium (SeqCode) | reverse complement strand
CCAATTAAGAGAGCAGGCTCAAATTTGAACTTGCCATTGCATACTTTTAACCATAAACATTATTCTGTCATCCCAAATATGGTTTCTGTACAGCCCTATACAAAAACTTAGCGACGGTTGCTATTTTCCTTTAATTGCAATACAATTCTCTACATTGACAGACCTTTACAAAGCCCGGTCATTTGAAATGGCCGGGCTTTTTTGACGTAGACTTTTGTTTTCTTACAATTCCATACAGTTACAATAACCACAGACCCAGAAAACAAGCGTCTTGAGTGAGCTAGACGGAAACAATGACAGAAAGACGACAAGATATTAGAAATATTGCCATTATCGCCCACGTCGATCATGGTAAGACAACCCTGGTGGATGGGATGCTGCGGCAGACGCATGTATTCCGCAATAACCAGTCGGTTCAGGAACGGGTGATGGATTCCAATGACCTGGAACGGGAACGCGGGATCACCATCCTGGCAAAAAACACCAGCATTGTCTATGAGGGCATCACGATTAACATCGTAGACACACCGGGCCATGCCGATTTTGGGGGTGAGGTGGAACGAATCATGAATATGGTAGACGGCGTGCTGCTGCTGGTGGATGCGGTTGAAGGGCCAATGCCACAGACGCGCTTTGTGCTGCGGCAGGCACTCCAGAAAGGCCATAAGGCGATTGTGGTGGTGAACAAGGTTGACCGACCGGCAGCACGGCCGGATTATGTGGTTAACGCCACTTTCGACCTTTTCATTGACCTGGGCGCGACGGAGGAACAGGCCGATTTCCCGGTGCTGTACACCCGTGCCCTGGAAGGACAGGCCGGTTTTGGGCCAGATGATCTGGAGGATGATTTACGGCCGCTTTTCGACACCATCATCGAACATATTCCAGCCCCAATCGTCAAGCCCAATCACCCAACCCAATTACTGGTCACAACATTGGAATACAGCAACTACGTGGGCAAGATCGCGGTCGGCCGTCTTACCAGCGGCTCTCTTCGCAGCGGCCAGGCGATTGCCCAGATAACCCCCACCGGGGAGATCGTACCGGGCAAAGTGACCCAGATTTACACCTTCCAAAACCTGGAACGGGTTCCGCAGACATTGGTAGAAGCCGGAACCATTGTGGCAGTGGCCGGTATTCCCAATGTCGGCATTGGCGACACTCTGGCCGACCCGATTGATCCTCGGCCGTTACCGCCTATCACAGTCGAAGCGCCAACCGTGCGAATGAGTTTTAGAGTCAACGACAGCCCCTTCGCCGGGCGAGATGGCGACTATCTGACCAGCCGCCATATTCATGCCCGCCTCATGCAAGAGCTGGAAAGCAACGTCGCCATGCGGGTTCAAGAAACAGATAAGGCGACGGAGTTTATTGTCTCCGGTCGGGGCGAACTACATCTGGCAATTTTCATTGAGACAATACGCCGCGAAGGATATGAGGTGGCTGTCAGCAAGCCGGAGGTAATTTTTCAGGATGGGCCGGAAGGACTGATGGAACCGGTTGAACAGGTCTATATTGACGTTCACACTGACTACCTGGGTGCGGTTACCGAGTTATTGGGACGGCGGCGCGGCCAGCTCGTCAATATCCATTACGGCAATGAGGATAATGTTAGCTGCGAGTTCCTGGTTCCGACGCGGGGAATGCTGGGTTTCCGCCAGCCATTCCTGACAGCAACCAGGGGAACGGGCATTTTTAATACCCTTTTTCACGGCTATGAACCGTTCTCAGGCGAGATTGACGTCCAGGATAATGGTTCGTTGGTTTCGTTGGAAACGGGAATGGTCATCGGTTATGCTTTGCAGCATCTCCAGCAGCGAGGGACATTCTTTGTCCAACCTGGGGATGAGGTTTACGCCGGGCAGGTCGTTGGACAGCATATCCGCAATGAGGAACTGGTCGTGAATGTCTGTCGGGCCAAGAATCTGACCAACCATCGAGGAACGCCAACATCCATCGTAGAAGGGTTAACTCCACCCCGCATTATGTCACTGGATGATGCCATTGATTATCTCGGCCGAGATGAACTACTGGAAATCACGCCCAAGGCGCTGCGAATTCGGAAAAAGGAACTGCGGCACGATGTCCGGCAAAAAACCGCTAAACGAGCCAGGACAGCCGTATAAACAAGTGATGGAAGTCAGTTAGCAACCGTTACATTTCACACTCCTGTTAAGGCAGGGTTTAAAGTAATCTGCTAGAAACCTGGTAAGGGCGTCCTTTTGTGATCGCCCTCTTGGGCAGGCACAAGGCCAGCCCCTACGGTCTTAATTTGTTAACCATCAAGTAAATTGAACCAATCTGGCAAAACAGTAGGAGTAACCATATGGGAAGTAGACGGAGAAGATCGACACGACGAGGCAAACCAGCCGCCTCCAGAAGACAAACAAATTGGGTTGTAATTGGGGGCATCATTATAGGGGCAATCTTATTGGTTGGGCTGCTGGCGCTGGTTTTGCGGCCGGTAGAAACACCCGGTCTGGCCGATTTTTGTGAGAACAACCCTGATAACTGCATGGAGAAGGGAGAGGCAAACGCTCCTGTGACCGTTGTCGAAGTATCAGACTATGGTTGTTCACACTGCCGGGCATTTAATCTGGAATCGGCAGGCGCTATTGACGAGAAGTATGTCCAGACAGGTGAGGTTCGATGGTTCACCGTTCCTTATGCACTGAGCGCTCAAACAACAGAAGCGGCCGAATCTGCCTTTTGTGCCGCCGAACAAGATGATTTCTTTGCCTATCACGAGAAAATGTTCGAGATTCAAACCCTGCCAGTCGCTCTGACCCCGGCCGGATTCTTGGAAGGCGCGGGTCAGGTCGGATTAAATCTGGAACAGTTCAACACCTGCCTTGAAGACGGCAACTACGGCAGCCTGTTGCAGCAAAATATCCGGGCGGCAACCAACGCCGGGGTTAACGCAACGCCTACCTTCTTCATCAATGGGGTTAAGATTGAAGGCAATAATCCAGGCGGCATTATTCAGGAAATTGATAACCAGTTAGCATCATGAAACAATTAACGGAAAAATGGCCGAAAGATTGGATAGTACGCCTGATCCAGCTTCTCGCGGTACCGGGAATGCTGCTGGCTTTCTTCCTGCTTTTATATCATAACGGCCGATTGGTTGATGTCTGCACCGCCAGCGGCTGGAGCGACTGTGGTAAGGTGAGCGGGCCGGAAGCCCAATTTTCTGCCATCGGCTCCGTTCCGGTGGCCCTTATTGGGTTGATTGGCTACATCGTTCTGTTCCTGGCTGCCTGGCTCAAAGATTGGGTTGCAATCGTAGACGAGAATCTACCAGAACTGCTGCTGGGGCTGACGGCGGTTGCCTTTCTCTTCACATTAGGGTTAACAGGGTTAGAAATCTTCGTCATTCACGCCGTTTGCCCATACTGCCTGATTTCGGCCGTTATTGTCACAATCATGTTTGTGCTGTCCATCGGCTATATGCGGCAGGTTTCAAAAGAGTAATTACGGTAAAAGCGCCGTTGGTAATTGGGTAATTAGAACGGTGAGTTACCCAATCACCCTCGTTCTTGTACATTGACCTAATCTGAAGTACCCTACATTATGGATATGGAGCAGGCTCGCCATCGAATGGTGGCCGAACAGATAGCAGGGCGGGAGCTGACCGATCCGGCCGTTTTGGCCGCCATGCGCCAGGTTCCGCGAGAAGCCTTTATCCTCCCCCAATACCGGAAACGCGCCTATGAGGATGGGCCGCTGCCCATCCTGGCAGACCAAACCATCTCCCAACCCTACGTTGTGGCATTAATGATTGCCAGCCTGGCGCTGGAGCCAACGGATAAGGTTTTGGAAATTGGAACCGGGTCTGGCTATGCTGCGGCCGTTCTCAGCCGAATTGCAGGTCAGGTCTACACCGTTGAGCGCATTCTCGAACTGGTCGAATTCGCCCGCCAAAATCTGGCCTTCTGCGGCTATGGCAACGTCTTGATTCATCATGGGGATGGAACAATGGGTTGGCCGGAACATGCACCCTACAATGGCATCATTGTTGCCGCCGGAGGGCCAAAAGTGCCGACAACACTGCGGAGTCAACTGGCGCAGAACGGCCGTCTGGTAATCCCGGTCGGCCGAAAGCCACATGCCCAACGGCTGGTGCGAATTACCCGTACCGGCCCCAAGTCGTTTCGGAAAGAGACATTAAGCCACGTTCGCTTTGTGCCGCTGATTGGGAAACAAGGGTGGGAGAAGAATTGAGAAAGCAGGCCAGCAGTCAGTTTAATAGACAGATGGCGCGACTCAATAGACATTTGTACTGGTCTAACTAAAATCGTTTATTCTGGCGGTACAATCTGCTACGCTGTTGAACACAACTAGTTGAGGAAGGTACCAAAATGACAGAAAAAATCCGCGTGGCTATCCTGGACGACCACCAGAGCATCATTGATGGCTACCTTTATCGCTTGAGCCTCACCCCTGAAATTGAGGTCGTCGCCACCGGTCACTATGGCGAGGAACTGGACACCATGTTTGCCGAGAATCCGGTTGATGTCCTCCTTCTTGATGTTAATGTCCCTACCTCCCCCGACAACGCCAACCCTTACCCTATCTTGCACATTATCCCCCAGCTCTTACAAACCCATCCAAAATTAAATGTCCTGGTTATCTCGATGCACAACCAACGCACACTCATCAAAGCTGTTCTCGAAACCGGAGCCAGCGGTTATATTTTCAAAGATGATCAGATGATTATCAAAGATTTGGGGGCGGCAGTTCGCTCGGTTGCTCAAGGCGGCATCTGTATCAGCCGACCCATTAACGAGATGCTGCTGAAAGGATTTGAGCAAGACCTGGGATTAACCCCTCGTCAAAGCGAAATCCTCTCCCTGCTGACGGCTTATCCAGATTTGACAACGGCCGAAGCGGCCGTTAAGTTGAACATCACCCATTCCACAGCCAGAAGCCTGCTCTCTGATGCCTATCTACGCCTGGGGGTTCGCAACCGTTCAGCCGCTATCGCCAAAGCCCGAAGGTTAGGGCTTGTCACGCCGACATTGCCATTCGTAGAGAGCGATTAACTTCCATATAAGCGCCTTTAACCGCATACGGCCGTCTTAACCTCCACGAGGAGCCTGCCCGCGATCAATCTCCTGTTGTTTATACAAAATTAGTCTATAAAATAGGCTTGGTTTTTGACTCGTGTTACAATGGACCATCTCCTTCTTGATCCATTTAAAATCGTTCCATCTTTCGCGGTTAGCAGGATTTATGGCTCAAAATCAGTCACGCTTACGGACTAGCCTGGAAAGCATCCTTTCTTTCGTCGTCCTCATCCTTCTGGTCTTCCTGACATTTGCAAAATTCGTCTCCACCCCGTATGCCGGTTTCCTATACACCAACACTGGTCAGGTCGCTGAAATTTACGTCGTGCCGGAATCCAATCCCGGTCTTCAATTGGACGACCAGCTCATTGATGTTGGTTCCGTTTCCTGGAAGGATTTTGAATCCAATTCCTGGCAAACTCTGTTCACCGATGTACAGTCGGGAGGCGAGGTTCCTCTGCTTGTCCAACGCGGGGATCAGACGCTTACTATCCCCTGGACATTCTCCGGCCCAACTTTGTTAGAGGCTCTACAGCGGCTGAACAGCCAATGGTGGCTGCCTTTTGTCTTCTGGCTGGCAGGGATGGCAACACTGCTGTTGGTACGGCCGAAAGACTCCTGCCAACGGCTCTTAGTTGCATTCAATTTCCTGACGGCCGTCTGGCTGGCAGCCGGGGCGGTGGCAGGCCACCATACATTGGGGAGCATTTTCATCTTTAAGTCAGCCATCTGGCTTTCTGTACCCGTCTATCTCCATCTACATTGGCTTTTTCCCCGCCCGCTCGGCCGTCTGCCCACACTTTTACTGAGAATCGGCTATCTCCTGGCATTTATCTTGGCCGCTTTAGAATGGCTGTATCCCTCGGACACCTTTTACTATCTCGGCTTTTTCTTTGCCGTCATCGGCAGTGTGGTTTTGCTGTTTGTGCATTACATCCGCCAGTCAGAACAGCGTGGGTTACTTCGCTTCTTGGCTTTGGCCGTGGGGCTTGCCTTTACACCGTTCATCCTCACCGGCATTGCTTCGCTAATTGGCTTTTCATTGCCTTTTTTCATTCAAGGTGGCGCGGCGCTGGCCCTCCCCGCCATTCCCGGCGCCTATTTCTACGCCATCTACAAACAGCATTTAGGCCAGTTAGAGTCCCAGGCCAACCGCCTGATCTCCTTGTATATTCGTGCCGTTCTCGCAGCAACGCTCGTCATCATCGCCCTGGCCATGATAACCAGCGTCTTTTCGATTGAATCAACATTGGGTATTGGTTTAACCGCAGCTATCACAGCGGGAATCGTTGCCATCATTGGATTCGGGCCGATTCTGTCGCTTGCCGAACTGGTTGGTGCTTACAATCCAGCCGTTTACGAGCTTGGCGCCGTCCGGTTTCGAGCTAACCAACTGCTTACGCCTTTTCTGTTTTTCGTTTTATTAGGCACCATCGCCGCCATTTTGTTTATTACAATTGGCATCCTGTTGAGATCATCCGGGATACGGCTGCTGTTGGATGTTATCATTGCGATCCTGATTGGTCTGGGTGCAATTACCACTTACGGCCGTCTTCAACGCTTTGTTGAACACCGTATCCTCGGCATTCCTCTGCCTCCTGCAACACTTGTGGAAAAGTATGCCGCCCTGATCACCACCGCGCTTAGTCGGGAACGTCTGATCGAGTTGTTGAGTAACGAGGTGCTGCCGAGCCTCTCCATTCACCAATCTGCGCTGCTCAATTTTGCGGAGACGCCGTCCGGTGACTTGCCAGTTGTGGTGGCTTATTATACCGGGGTGCAAAAGGAACAGCTTCCCACCGATGACGAGGTCTCTCTCTTACAGAGTCAAGCCGGGCAATATCGGCCGCCAGAGTCAGAGGGCGCTTTGGGGTCATGTCCCTGGATTCGGCTTGTCCTGCCGCTAACGCTGGGCGACCAGACAATTGGGTTGTGGCTGCTGGGCCGCCGCGACCCCGACGATCTGTACAGCCAGTCAGAAATTCCTGTCCTTCAAACCCTGGCAAACCAGACCGCCATTGCCTTGACCAATATCCTTCAAGCCGAACAACTGCTGAATCTCTATCGGGCTAATGTCGGCCGAAATAAAGCCGAGCGCGTCAAACTGGCCCGGACCTTACACGACGAGGTATTGAATCAAATCGCGGCCCTGCTCATGCACATCAACGACGAGGCAACCGGCCCCCAGTTCCACGCGGCTCGCCAAAAACTAACGGCCGATCTGCGACAAATCATCACCCAATTACGGCCGCCAATGTTCCTTTATGGTCTGCATGGCGAGTTGGAGGAATTGGTGGATGATGCTGGTCAGCGAAATGACCACAACGTTACCCTCCGGTTAAACGTGGACCATTCAGATTCGCGCTATCCCTCAGAGGTCGAGGAAAATCTGTTTCAGATTGTCCGACAGGCGGTAGACAATGCCCTGGAACATGCCCAGGCTTCAACGGTTTCCATTAACGGCCGACTTGAGCCAGAGCATATTTTCCTTCAGGTGGAAGATGACGGTGTTGGCTTTCCCTCAGACCTTCATTCCGACCTGGCAAAACTCGTCGCCAAAAAACATTTTGGATTAGCGGGGATGTATGAACGGGCGCAGCTTGTTGATGCTGAATTTGTCATATACACGGAGCCGGATCGGGGTACTCGGATTGAGCTTACCTGGCCGGATGGTGTACAATAGTTTTGCCGGATTCGGATGGGAGTGGCAGCCTGCCCAACTGTTACGGATTCAATCTGGAAATCAGTATATAGACAAATGTCCAGAAGGGGGCGACATCTGTCTATTCCACATTGGCCAGGCGGGAGATATTATTGACAGCCATTAGAAAACTTGGATGTGTTGGTCATGTTCTTTCTCGTAACGCTGCTACAAACACCCTGGGCGGGATTGGACCAAAATAGTTCTAGCTACCTGGCCTTTCTACCAGCGCAAAAGTCTCAGATTTTCGCGCTTTTAGGCAATAAAAACCGAGCTTTCAGTTTGGCTCTTGCCTATCAGATCATGATCAATCGCCTTATTTAGCTCCAAGTGGTGACTTTTTCCTAACCACCACGGAAATAATCACCGTTTTTATTTGTGCCAGGTAGCTAGTTTCCTTCTGTTAGTCATCTTGAACCCCCACCCAACCAGGTTCCCCAACTATTCAAATTCGTTATACGTTATTCAAAGCGCTGCATGCACCGTTCTTAATCAGTCCCCTGTCTGCAACTGCGATTGCGGCCGAGAAATTGTGCGAAGGTGGAAAATCAGCCAGAGAAGGGCCATAACCGTTGCCACCACACTCATACTGAGTGCAATCTGGCGGACGTCAAAACCAAGCCTATCCTGACCGATGAGTCCGGCCCAGATAGTGGAAATAGATTGGGTCAGCGTTAACATCGCAAACTCAAAGGCAAACACCCGCCCCCGGACGCGATCCGGCACAATCATCTGCAACATCGCCGCCGAGAAAACCCAAATCGTCCCCGTTCCAACGGTCCGAATGAGCGTCGCCCCAAAGAACGCACTCATTGAGTCGGCCACACTAAGCCAAATCGCCCCAAGAATCAACAATACAAACCCGGCCGTAATTGCCCACCGCAGCCGAACCGGCTCATCGCCCAACAAGCGCCGCAGCACTAAGGGGCCAAACCCCGTTCCCAAACCAATAACTGCATAAGCAAGCCCCAACGTCGCCGTACCTGCATCCATTTGCGGAAACAAATTCGTGATCCACGACCCTTTTAGGGGAAAAATCTCCTCCGCATAGGTCACCTGAACCACATCAAAAGCCCCCCAGGCTAACGAACCCGCCGCCTTTACCAGCGCCAGACCCAAAATAAAAGGTTGTCCACGTAAATAGCGCAGCCCTTCCAGGAATTCAAACCAGCCGCCGCTTGGGCCGGTTGGTTCGAGAACGGCCGTTCCACCAACCGCTGAAACCGGCAGCTCCATGGCTGGCTTTTCCCTGGCCGGAATGGTCACGCGGCTGACCAAAACGGCCGAAGCCAGGAAGGTCACCGCATCCATCACGAACGCCTCTCCAACCCCCAAACCGGCCGCAACAATACCGCCCAAGAACGCCCCAAAAGCCAGCATCGTACTCCAGGTCAGGCTGTCCAGCGCATTGGCCGCCACCAACTCTTCCTGCTTCACAACATTGGCAATAACGGCCGTTCGGGCCGGGACAAACAAAGAACTGAGCGCAAACTGCGTAATCGTCAGAAGATACAGCAGCCAGATATCATCCGCCTGTCGAATCAACAGCAACCCCATAACCGTCACCGCCCGCAGCAGATCAGAAGCAATCATCACATAGCGGCGGTCATACCGGTCAGCGAGAACACCCGCAAAAGAACTAAAGAAAAAGAGAGGTAAAAAACGGGCCAGGAAAAGATAACTGAGGGCGGCTCCCGTAGAGGTAAGATTCGCAATCAAAGCGGCCGAAGCGATCAGATTAAACCAATCACCAAACTGGCTGACAACAGACCCCAACCAAAGAAACCGATAATTACGGTTCTCTTTTAGAAGGTCGAGGTATTCATTCATCAAATAGTTCCAAACGGCCGAAGAAAGAAACGAATTATATGCCTAAAAAACAAAAAAGGCGCACCGCCGACAATTTTTCAATCATCAAAGGAACACCCAAACGTGTTAGCGGGTTCAACAACCCTCAGATAAGTCCATACCCAGTTGAAACAACTCCCCAAACCATACTGACTACAGACCACCGGTTAGTGACTACTGAAAATAAAAAAAGGTCCATTGGCAATGACCTACTCTCCCAGGGAGTCGCCCCCCAAGTACCATCGGCGCTGGCGAACTTAACTGCCGGGTTCGGGATGGGACCGGGTGTATCCTCGCCGCTTAAATCACCAAAAGACCTTTTTTAAACGAATTAATTTAACTGAATAAAGTTGTGTACTACTTTCCAAACGCAACAACGTTGCAAAGAATTCCAAAGTCTCCGTATCATATGCACTGTAAGCCCTCGACCATTAGTACGGCTTAGCTGAAGACATTACTGCCCTTACACACGCCGCCTATCAAACTAGTAGTCTCCTAGCGGTCTTACTCCATTACGGATGAGGGATCTAATCTTGAGGCAAGCTTCCCGCTTAGATGCTTTCAGCGGTTATCTTTGCCAGACATAGCTACCCAGCGATGCCACTGGCGTGACAACTGGCACACTAGAGGTCTGTCCACCCCGGTCCTCTCGTACTAGGGGCAGCTCCTCTCAAATCCCTTACGCCCACAGCGGATAGAGACCGACCTGTCTCACGACGGTCTGAACCCAGCTCACGTACCGCTTTAATGGGCGAACAGCCCAACCCTTGGGACCTTATCCAGCCCCAGGATGCGATGAGCCGACATCGAGGTGCCGAGCCTTGTCGTCGATGTGAACTCTTGGACAAGACTAGCCTGTTATCCCCGGGGTAGCTTTTATCCGGTAAGCCACGGCCCTTCCACTCAGCACCGTGGGATCACTAAGCCCGACTTTCGTCTCTGCTCGACGTGTCTGTCTCGCAGTCAAGCTGGCTTCTGCCTTTACACTCTTTGGCTGGTTTCCATTCAGCCTGAGCCAACCTTTGGGCGCCTCCGTTACGCTTTCGGAGGCGACCGCCCCAGTCAAACTGCCCACCTGCCACTGTCCCTAAGAAGGCTTCACTCCTTCAGGTTAGGGCCAAAGCACCATCAGGCTGGTATTTCAACGTCGGCTCCACCCAGTCTGGCGACCAGGCTTCCTTGCCTCCCAGCTATCCTACACAGATAACACCCTAACGCAATGACAAGCTACAGTAAAGCTCCACGGGGTCTTTTTGTCCTGCTGCGGGTAACGCGCATCTTTACACGTACTTCAATTTCGCCGGGTCCCTCGTTGAGACAGTGCTCCACTCGTTACGCCTTTCGTGCGGGTCGGAACTTACCCGACAAGGAATTTCGCTACCTTAGGACCGTTATAGTTACGGCCGCCGTTCACCGGGGCTTCA
>JBAPRX010000519.1:0-20051 GCA_049281335.1 Promineifilaceae bacterium (SeqCode) | reverse complement strand
GTTTTATGCAGAGTATGTTTTTTTGAGTTTGCGGGAGCTTGTGGTGTAGTACACTGTTAATTAGTAATCCCAACCTCCCGGAAGTTGTTTTTGAGCAATGATTTAGTGGAAGAAACTTCCGGGAGGTTTTAAGTTTAGATAGTAAAAAGTTAGAAGTATGAAGTTGAAAGTGGTGGTGGTTGGGAGGCTTATTTTTGGGGATTTTAATTCGTTTTTTGGAAGCCCTGCATTTATTGGGGAAAAAATGTATCATTCACCCCTGAATTCATTGCGTTTTATGTTTTACGCCTTATGATTTTTTATGTGTCAGTGCGATAAATTTTCTTAGGAGATGTTTCATGCCCCAAATTGCTAATCGTTTGGATAATTTTACTGAGTCGGTTATTCGGGAGATGACGCGGGTGGCGAATCGACATGGTGCGATTAACCTGTCGCAGGGTTTTCCAGATTTTCCGCCGCCGGCGGCACTGGTGGCGGCGGCGCAGGAGGCGCTGGATGGCGATTATCACCAGTATGCGATTACGTGGGGCGCACCGGCGTTTCGGCAGGCGCTGGCTGATAAACAGCGCCGCTTTATGGGGATTGAGATTGACCCGGATGCTAACATTGTGGTGACGTGCGGCAGCACGGAGGCGATGATGGTGGCGATGATGACGACCTGTAATCCAGGGGATAAGGTGGTGGTTTTTTCGCCTTTCTATGAAAATTATACGGCCGATACGATTCTTTCGGGGGCGGAGCCGATCTATGTTCATTTACGGCCGCCGGATTTTACTTTTGACCCGGAGGAACTGCGGCGGGCTTTTGAACAACGGCCGAAGGCGTTGGTGTTGTGTAATCCGGCTAATCCGACGGGGCGGGTTTTTACCAGGGAGGAGTTGCAACTGATTGCGGATTTGGCGCAGGAGTTTGATACGTATGTGGTGACGGATGAGGTGTATGAGCATATTGTTTATCCGCCGAACGAGCATATTTATATTGCTTCGCTGCCGGGGATGCAGGAGCGAACGATTTCTTGCAGTTCGCTGTCGAAGACGTATGCGGTGACGGGCTGGCGGTTGGGGTATGTGATTGCGCCGCCGGAGGTGATTGCGGGGGCGCGGAAGGTGCATGATTTTCTGACGGTTGGGGCAGCGCATCCGCTGCAAATGGCGGCTGTGACGGCGCTTAATTTCCCTGATGTTTATTATGAGCAGTTGGCGGCCGATTATGCTAACCGTCGGGAGGTGTTTCTGGGTTACCTGGATCGGGCGGGGCTGGCATACACCCGGCCTGAGGGGGCTTATTATGTGATTGTGGATATCGGCCGATTTGGGTATGAGAGTGATACGGCGTTTTGTCACTGGTTGGCGAGTGAGATTGGGGTTGCGGCCGTTCCCGGTTCGAGCTTTTTCCGAGAGCGTGTTAATCACCTGATTCGTTTTCACTTTGCTAAACGAGAAGAGACGCTGCAAGCGGCCGGGGAACGTCTTTTGAGGTTAGGGTAAAATAATTGAGGATTCGTTGCATCATCACAGTGATGGTGCTTTAATAACGGCGCAGCTTAACTAGTATTACAAATTATTGACGATTTAGGAGAGTGGTTCATACCAATGACTAAACATCTATACCTTTCTTTAATGCCGGAAGCGCTCATCGCTTCTATGCTATCGCCTGAAGATTTTGGCCTTTACTTTGCGATTGGTCAGGACCGTACCATCCATGATCAGGCTGTTTTTATCGAGTTAGACCCGGATTATCGCAGTGATGATTTTCGCATTGACGAAGGTTTTGAACTCTGCGTGCCTCATGACGACGGCGCACCTAAGAAGTCTGTCTATATTTCTGTTTACCGAGTCCTGGAGCGTATCTCTTTAGATGCAATGAAAAAACTCTACCTGGTGACGGCTCATGGTCAGGTGTTAGGGTTAGAGGCAAGCAATGATTTTCCGGCGGATAATGCCTCGACTTATATGTATCAGGAAATCGCCCCTGTGCAGCCGCTTGTTGTTAGCACTCTGGGAGCGAAAGATTACGCTGAATTCATCTCTCAGGATGCGGACAATTTTGTCCACCTTCCAGCGGTTGCCTTTGTTGACTTGCAACTAGGTAAATTGGCCGAGGATCCAGAAACTGGTTCTGTTGATGATTTACCTTACAGCTATATTCCCCACCTGCGAGAATGTTTGTTTGAAGTTCGTACCAAAATGACCCATACTAAAATTGTTCATCGCGTTCATGCAACGGAATTTCCATACCGTATGATTAAGCATGGTATCTTCATTTCTCAATATGGTGGCGGGATGGTTTTCTATGCTATGCCTTCCCGCGATGAACTGCGTAGTAAATATTATCGGTGGTGGCGTTCTGCAAACCGCTAAGGTAAGATTCATAGGAACAGAAAGGAGGGATATGCAGTCTCCGACTGCTTATTAAATCCCTAAACAATCTAAACAATTTAATTAACTTACATTTTGTAATTATCCAACCTTGAAATGGTCGGGCGTTTTTGAGGTTGCAAGAAGTTGCAGGCACTTTGTGAATGGAGCGTCTGGCATCTGGATGGTTACAGCCTATTTATCAAAGAATCTAGGAAGGAGTTTTCTAATGACGTTAGGCACAGAATTACTGTGGATAGTGCCTGTGGCGATTCTGATTGCCATAGGGCTTGCAATTTTTTTGATTTATGATGTGATGCGGCGGGATACCGGCACCGCAGAGATGCAGGCCGTCAGCGATACGATTTATGAAGGGGCAATTGCTTTCTTGCGCCGCCAGTATACGACAATTGGCCTGTTGGCTGTGGTTACTGCGGTCGTTATCGGGACGTTGATTGGTCTGTTTGATAAATATATTGAGGTGTCAGGGGTTACGCCGTTTCAGTTTGGGGTTGAGACGGCCATTGCTTTCCTCATTGGGGCGCTGCTGTCTAGTGTGTCTGGTATTATTGCGATGTGGACGGCGGTTAAGTCGAATGTCCGGGTTGCTGCGGCTGCGCGGCGGGGTGTTGGCGAGACGCTGACGATTGCCTTGCGCGGTGGTGCGGTTTCTGGCTTTTTGGTTGTTGCGCTTAGTCTGTTGGGGGTGTGGGGCTTGTTTGAGATTTACGGCCGACTGCATGGCGATATGGCTGCGGCTCCTTTCTTGATCATTGGACTGGGTTTTGGGGCCAGTTTTGTGGCGCTCTTTGCCCAACTTGGCGGTGGTATTTATACCAAAGCGGCCGATGTTGGGGCTGATCTGGTTGGCAAGGTTGAACAGGGGATTCCCGAAGATGATCCACGTAATCCGGCCGTAATCGCTGATCTGGTGGGCGACAATGTGGGTGACTGCGCTGGACGTGGCGCTGACCTGTTTGAGTCTACTGTGGCCGAGAATATCGGGGCGATGATTTTGGGGGTGGCTATCTGGCGGGTGACGGATAATACTGGTTGGATTGTATTTCCGCTGATTTTGCGCTCTTTTGGGATTATTGCCAGTTTGGTTGGGGTGTTTGTAGCCCGGATGCATTCTGAGCAGGAGAACCCGATGCAGGCGCTTAATCGTGGTTATTATACGTCAGCAGGGCTGTCGATTCTTTTCCTGGCGCTGTGTACTTATTTGATGCTGGGCGACGCCTGGTATTATTTCCTGGCAGCGGGATTGGTTGGATTGGCGAATGCGGTGGCGTTCTTGTTGATCACTCAATATTACACGGAGGGGCGTTACCGGCCGGTTCAGTCTATTGTCCAGGCGAGCGCTACCGGTTCGGCTACAAATATTATTTCGGGTCTGGCGGTTGGTATGGAAACGACTGCGCTGCCGGTGATTGCGATTTCCGTTGCTCTGCTTGCCAGTTATGGCATTGGGTCAGCGGCGGCTGATACATTGGGCGTCTCTACGGGCGTGGCCGGTATTTTTGGAACGGCCGTTGCTACGATGGGTATGTTAATGACGGCGGCGTATATTCTGGCGATGGATACTTTCGGCCCGATTGCGGATAATGCCGGTGGTATCGTTGAGATGGTAGGCGCTCCGCCTGAGGTCCGGGCGGGGACAGACGCGCTTGACTCGGCCGGTAATACGACTAAAGCTCTGACGAAGGGGTATGCGATTGGTTCGGCCGCTCTGGCTGCTTTCCTGCTTTTCTCGGCTTACCTGGATAAGATTGAACTCGTTGTTCGGACGAAGGGGCTGGCGAGCGGGCTGCCGATTGATGAAATCGAACGTATGGCCCAGGCCGTTCACGTCGTTGATTTGGGTAAGGTCCCGGTCTTTGTTGGCGCTTTGACGGGGGCTATGTTGGTCTTCCTCTTTGCGTCGCTGGCGATCCGGGCGGTTGGCAAAGCGGCCGAGGGTATGATTAAAGAGGTACGCCGCCAGTTTGCGAATGATCCGGGGATCATGGCGGGAACAAGCCGACCGGATTATGCGCGGGCGGTTGATATTTCGACCAGGGCTGCTCTGCGGGAGATGATTCTGCCGGGAGTCCTGGCTGTTGGACTGCCGATTGTGGTTGGTGTTTTGCTGCGGGCTGAAGCGGCGGCAGGGCTGTTGATGGTCGGGACAATGGCCGGTATTTTGATGGCCTTGATGATGAATAATGGCGGTGGAGCGTGGGATAATGCTAAGAAGTATATTGAAACGGGTGTGCTTGGCGGCAAGGGTTCGGAAGCTCATGCTGCGGCCGTTGTTGGTGATACGGTTGGCGACCCGTTTAAGGATACGGCCGGCCCTTCGCTGCATGTGTTGATTAAGCTTTTGGCGACGATTACGCTGGTGTTGGCCCCGTTGTTTATCTAAGATTTGGTGGATTTCTAACGAAGTAAAGGGTAAGGGGTGAGATCGGCTGGTACTTTGATTATGGGGGAGCCAATGGCTTCCCCGGCCGATTTCACCCCTACTAGATTAGCGATTTGTTTGGAAGTTTAGGTGGGAATGGTTTGGTCTTAATTCGGCCGAACCATTCCCACTTTGTCTTTAATTATAAATCGCTTACGGCTTGAATACGGCGGGGAGATAGACCATAAAGGTATCTACAACGCTCGTCAAGGTGACGCTGTCACTGACGTTGGTGTCAAGGCCAGAGATGAGGGTCACTGTGACGCTGTCGGAGCCGCTTGTCCCGACGGTGACATAGATTTCGATGCTGGCGCTATCACCGGCAGCGAGTGGGCCAACCGAATTGGTTGAAGCGGTAGTGGGCCAGACGTTGCCACTGAGATCAACGGCGAAGGTGTCGGTGTAGTCGCCATTGTTGGTGACGTTGACTGTGTAGGTCAGGACGTCTCCAGGCGACCCACTCTGACTGTCATCCGGTGTGGTCGCGTCGACAGCGGGATTGACAACGGCGTTGGTCGTGCCGACTGCGCTGGCCGAGACAGTTGGGGAGTTGACGGATGTGGCGGTGATGGTGAAGCTGTCACTGGTGTTTGGTGTGTTGGGAATATCCACCTGAACCTGGACGGTGGCGGTCATGCCAGAGGCGACAGCAATCGGGGTGCTGGTCTGCAAGGTTGATTGCCAGGTCTGGCCGCTTACAGCCAGGTTGTAGGTATCATCCTGCTGGCCAACGTTGGTCAGAACGAAGTCGTGAGTGACGCTGGTTCCCGGCAAGCTGTCAATGTTGGTGTTGGGGGCCAATGATGCGGCGTAGTCCACGTTGATGGGGCCGGAGCGCAGCGGCCAGACGTAGGCGCCACGAGAACGGGTGTAGAGGGCTAGGGTGGTAGCGCCCATGCTGCCGTCGTAGTCAATGGACATGTCCCAGATCATGACCGAAGGCAGCCCGGCGGTGAATTTGTACCAAACTGGCGACCCAACAGTGATGTCGTCGGTGTAGTAGAGACCCCAATCGGTTCCGGCAAAGACCTGCTGCGGATAAAGGGGATTGACGATCACGGAGTCGGCGGGGACGTTTGGCAGATTGCCGCTTTTATCCAACCAGGTGAAGGAGCCACAATTTGCGGTGCAAGTTACCTGGTAGATGTGGCCGGGTGTGCCAGGGGTGTTTTGGCTGAAGCCGCCTACAGCCGCATACCCAACGAGTGGGTTGGCGGTATCGGTGGTGACGTCGAGGATCGGCCGATTGGGCAAAACGGAGTTGCTGCCAGTGACATCAACCCAGGTGGCACTGTTGGCGACGCCCTGGCCCATGTTGAAGCCATATTGGACGTTGCCGTCATTGGTCCCTACGATGGCAATGCTGTTGTCGGAGACGGCGTAGTCGAGCTGGTTGATGGTGGAGCGGTCGGCTAAAGTCCCTTTGGTCAGGTCGGGGCTATTGATGAGCCAACTGCTGCCGGGGATGCCGCCGGTGATTGATTCCCAAACCCGGTAACTGCCGGCAATCATGTGATCGCAGCCGGTTCCAGGACAACTGTAACGGTAGATTTCATAGGGGAAGACAAAGCTCAAGCGGTCACCGCCCCATCCACCACTAATGTTTTGGAGAGGACCAAACGGACCAATTTGAGAGACAGCGAGATTACCATTTTGGCTTTCCTGGTACCAACGCTGTTCAAGGACAGGCTCGATGCGGGCGAACATACCGTCGCCCCCCTTCCTTACTTGCCATTGAGCGGGGCCGGGATTGACACCATTCCAGACATAGACGGCGGAGCCGTTATCTTGGGCACCGGCGTTAATGCCGGGGTTGGTGGCATTGGCAAAGTTGCCGGTAATTGCCCCGGAATAAAATTCAATGGTGCTGAGGGTGTCATTGAGCTTAGTAAAGGTTGGGTTGGTGGCGGTGGCGTTCAGGGTTACATATACGCCGCCATCACTGCCGACCAGGAGGGTGTCGGAGGAGCCACCGACGAAGGCACGGGCGTGGTTGTCAACATGAACCTGGTTGCCACCGCAGTAGCCGGTGGTCAGATTGGTGAATGTATCGCCGCCGTTGGTGGAACGGTAGACGTCAATCATGCTGAGGAAGACGACATCGGGGTTGTTGGGGTCAACGGTTACACCTGCGTTGTACCAGGTCTGGCCGATACCGTTGGTACAGCCCAGAAAATCGGCCGGGGTGGCTACGTTGGTCCAGGTTGCGCCACCGTCTGAGGTGCGGAAGACGCCGAGAGTGCCGCTGGAATTGGTGTTGCTGCCAACCTGGGCGTAGATGACGTCGGGGTTGCTGGGGGAGATGTCCATGTCAATACGGCCGACCTGGTCATTGGCGGGGTTGCCGTCGCCGGTCCCAGCGGGCCAACCGTTGTTGAGGAGGTTCCAACTGGCGGGGCAGCCGGAGGCGGGTAAGGTGGTGCTGTATACACCGTTGGCCCCGGTCATATCGAGGTCTGGCTGAACGGCCGTTGGGAAGCCGCGTGTACCAACAGCGGCAAAAACTGTGGTGGTACTGCCTTCGTCAACAAGGTTCAGGCCAGTCATGTCCTGGCGCTGGGTTGAGAAGCTGTTGGTGTAACATGGCCCGTCCCAATTAGTGCCGCCATCATAGGAGAAGAAGAGGCCGGTCTTGGTGCCGACAATGACATTGCTGCTGTCATTGGGGTCTACAGCGACCTTGCCGATGGCCTGGTATTGGGGAAAGATGCCATCAGGGGGGTATGGCCCGCCGAAAACGCTGGCCCCTTGAATTGTCCAGTTTTGACCGCCATCGGTGCTTTTGAGCAAACCGGCTGCGCCAAAGCTGAAGGAACCGTATCGTAAGTCTCCGGTTCCGGCATAGATGGTGTTGTGGTCGTTGGGATCTATGAAAAGATGACCGATTGCGATGGAGTTGAACATAGGATCGTCGGTTACTGCTTCCCAGGTGGTGTTGGCACTACAGCAGTTCACGGTTTTCCAGACACCGCCACCATCGGAGCCGAGATAGGCGATGTTGGTGGAGACGGGGTCGGAGACGATGAAGTTGGTCCGCCCTGCCACGTGGCCGAATGCGTAGCAACCGCTGCACCCATCACTTTGTAATGGTTGGGGGCCAAGGGAGGTGAATTGGGTTGGATCCAGATTTAAGGGGGAGAGTGAGTCTTGAAGGGCTGGGTTAACTTGTCCAGCGGGAACACCTTCGGCGACCTGGCGGTCTTGTTCGGCCGCATCAAGAAGCCATTGTTGTTCAAAATTCCCGGTAGGGTAAGTGTAGCGGTGGGCAAAGTAGTCACCGGCTGCCATCAGGGCTTCGTTTTCCTCTTCCGGGTCTTCACCTTCTTCACCCTCTTCGCCAATAAAGTTGTCACGGACATCACCTTCCATTTCTAGCTGGTCGGCCAGTGCTTCCCGTGATTCTCGACTTTCGGGCGTTAGGGTTGGGGAATGTTGGAGATACCAGATTCCGGCTACTAACACAATGAAAATCGGCACCAGTTTCAGTGCATTTTTAAGATTTTTACTATTCATAGTTACCTTTTCCTTCAATATGATAAACGGGTAAATGGGTATGATGTTGGGTACGGCGGCAAACAAAAGACATACAATAGTTTTCGCAGGGAACCAGACAGGAAGACTAAAGTTAGTCAATCCCATTATATGCCGATTGAATACGGTTGTCATCAACTTTCATAGGGTTTGTACTTGAAAGTTGTTTGGGTGAGATTTCACACTGTTGGACAGATGATATCTATGCGGACGCCGAAGGGATCGTCTACGCAAGAGAAGCGCATTGGATTGTACATTTCGGTGTCTTCCGGCGTCCAAATATCTTTAGCTCCGGCGGCGACCAGGGCGGCGTGGAGACGATCTACTTCTTCGGGGGTGGCGACCTGGATGGCGAATTCGGCGCTGCGGGGGTTGCTACCGGGGTGGGGGCCTTCTTTGGAAGGGAAGAGGGTCAGCCAGGTGTCGCCCATCCGCCAGCCCATAATTGTTTCTTCGACATTTTCAGGTTGGCCGAAGACGGCCGTGTAGAAGGAGACGGCTGCTTTGAAATCGTGAAGGTAGAGGCTGACGTAGTTGAGGGTGATGATGTTATATTTGGGTTGGGTCATGGGGATTCCTTTTGTGATTGGTGATTGAGTTTAGGTGAGACTTTTGTTGTTTGAGGTATTAAGTTAGAAACCGGGCAGCTATTTTATTGAGTTAAGCTTTGGGATGGTACAAAATTTAGGCCATTGATTCAAATTTTCTTTTGCATCTGTTAAGACTTATAATCAGTTTGTGTGCTTGAAATCTGGCCCTCTAAGCGCCCTATTCGTCAAAGAAGATATTCCAATGACTTTCACCTTCATCAATAATTCAGAGGACACTAATGTCCAGTCATATTGTATTGGTTGATGATGACGCGCTGATGCGGCGCAGCCTGGCATTTAACCTGGAGCAGGCGGGTTATCGAACCAGTTCGGCCGAGACGGCCGAAGATGCTTTGACTCTGGCCCGTCAGGACCCACCTGATTTGGTGTTGTTAGACATCAACCTGCCTGGAATGGATGGGTTGGAGGCGCTGCGTAACTTTAAGGATGCGGCAAGCGTTCCGGTCATTTTCTTGACTGCCCGCCGCCGGGAGCTGGATGAGGTTTTGGGTTTGGAACTGGGTGCGGATGATTATGTCACAAAACCGTTCAACATAGATGTCCTTCTGGCTCGAATCAAAGTTGCCTTGAGGAAGTTTGCGAAATTAACGGCCGATTCCAGGAAGGTTGAAAAGATAAGCTGCGGCGATCTGGTCATTGATACGCTGGCACATACATTAACGATCGGTGGCAAGCCTGTTGACCTTGCCCCACGTGAATTTGATCTTTTATTTGCCTTGGCGCTGCAGCCTAATCAGGTAGTTCCTACCGATCAGCTGCTTGCCCAGGTTTGGGGATCTGATTTTATGGGGGAACCTCAGGTTGTTTACGTTCATATTCGCTGGCTCCGAAAGAAAATTGAAGATGATCCCAGCCATCCCCGGCGTATTCTCACAGTCCATGGAATAGGTTATAAACTGACACCGCTGGATGTCTGATGCTCAATTCGCTGCGTAGCCGCCTTATCATCAGCCACCTACTGCCCCCACTCATTATTATCCCGTTGATGGGTGTCATTCTTGTTTATGCGGTGGAGTCCCGCATTTTGATCCCTTCCTTGACCAGAGAATTAAAGGGGGATGCTTCGCTGGTGGCTGAAATTCTGCGGAACGAACCGGCAACGTGGCAGGACCAAAAATCGGCCGAGGCTGCTCTCAGCCACCTATCCACGACATCTGGCGACCGGGTGATGTTACTGGACAGCGACGAGCGTTTGTTAGCTTCAACTGATTCGGCCGACGCTGCCTTAATTGGAACAGCTTCGGAGATTGTTGAAAGATTAAATCCTGAACAATCAAATGAGATTGTGTCAACGGCCGATTTTAATCCCCGACTCGGCCGAGAGGCAATTGATGTGCTTGTGCCGGTTAGGGATTCAGACCAAAGGTTGTTGGGGTGGGTGCGAATTACCTATCTTTACAATACAGTCTTTGAGCAGCTTTTCCAGTTCCGGTTTCTGTTGGGGGCAACGCTGTTCGTTGCTCTGTTAGCCGGGCTGGGCATTGGCTATGTGCTGGCCTTGAACGTCAGCACTCCTATTCAAAATGTTGCTGATGCTATTTATGATCTGGCTACAGGCGACCAACACGATCCACTGCCAGTCATCGGTCCGAAAGAGATTAGGCTTCAAGTTCAGGCGGTAAATTTCCTGGTTGGGCGTTTGGACAGCCTTGAAAAAGCACGCCGCCAACTGCTGGCGAATCTTGTTCATGAAATCGGCCGACCGTTAGGCGCTATTCATTCTGGTTTGCAGGCGCTGCTGCGAGGCGGCAAGGAAGATGAAGCACTTCTGGATGATTTGCTGGTTGGCATGGACGATCAAGTCGAACGACTGCATATTCTCCTGGATGATCTGGCCCATCTTCATGGTCAGGTGTTAGGGACTTTGGAGCTGAACCGCCAACCAATCGCGTTAAGCCAATGGCTCCATCAAACATTAACCCCCTGGCTTGCCCCGGCAAGGGACAAGAAACAGCTATATGAGCTGTCTATTCCGGCGGACCTGCCTACGATTCCTGCTGATCCTACGCGCCTGGGCCAGGCACTTGATAATCTGGTCAATAATGCCATCAAATATACTCCTATGGGGAGGAAGATTTTTGTTTCAGCCGGGGTAAAAGGGGATGAGGTCTGGATTCGTGTTTCCGACGATGGGCCTGGTATTTTGGCCGATGAACAAGCCCATGTGTTTGAGCCATTTTTTAGGGGGAACCAGAAACAACGAGATAAACAAGGGATGGGCCTGGGTTTGAGTATTGCGCGGGACCTTATCGCTGCCCACAGCGGCCGTCTTGAATTGGAGAGCCAGCCCGGAAAGGGAAGCCAATTCACTATCTGGCTCCCTATGACGATCCCTACCCTTGAGGAAATTAATCTCAGACCGCGATAGGCTTTGGAAACGAACGGCCGTTTCGCCCCTCTTAAGGTTTTCATAAGTAAAAGATAAACTTATGTTAGAGACACAGCGACTCTTCTCCCGTTATCCTTGTTCATAGAGGCTTTTATGTTCAAAGAAGAGACGTCATTTGCGACTATTCTTGTTCTCATGGATGGCTCCCCCGCGTCGCAAGCGGCCTCGACTGTGGCGATTCAGCTCGCGCAAAAAGAACCATTGACCGTTCGGGGCCTCTATATCATTGACGAAGGGTTGATCCTCGATGGATTCGCCAACTTTCACGGCGAATTAGCCCATACCGGCGATCCTGAATCTCGTGAAGAACTGGTTAGCTGGTTTCAGGAGCAAGGTGACGCCGCCTTACGATGGCTGGAGATCAAATGTCATATTGAGGATGTTCCGGTTGAGACGGATGTAATGTTTGGTGGGGTGCCAGAGATAACTCTTCATCAGGAAGAAAAGGCAGCATTACTGGCTCTGGGACGGCGCGGTCTAAGACAGGCGGAAGATCCTTCCAAGCTGGGCCATAACTTTCGCAAGATTACTCATCAAGGCCATATTCCCCTTCTCGTGGGGGGCCACGAGCATCATCCGATCCAGAATATTTTACTGGCCCGTGAAATTAACGAGCAGGCTCAAACGGCATTAAGGTGGACAGCCCGGCTTCAACATTCATTATCTGCTTCATTAACTATTTTGACTCCATTTGAATGTGGAAAGGACCCAGTCCAATTGAAGCGACTTTTGGCTCGCGGCGGTATCGATAATTATCATTTGTTGTACAGTGAAGGAGTTACGGCAGATGATATTTCAGCTGCGGCCGTTTCCTGCCAGGCCGATTTAATCGTGATGGAAGGGTACGAGCACGGCGCATTGATGACAAAGTTTTTCGGCAGCACGCTTGAAGAGGTATTGAAACAGATATCGCTTCCAGTTTTGGTTGCTTAACCAACAAGTATTTCTAATAATGCATAGTCCAATACAAAAACCACAATCGGAAGGTGAGAAAGAAAATGGGATGAAACCTTTTGGACGAAGGCAGCGACGCCTTCTTCTTGATACAATTTTTCTCGGAATCGTTGGGGCGCTCAGTGCGGAAGCGTTCACCTGGATGCTTCGGGTTGCTCAGAAATTCTTTTTGGTTGTGTTAGCGGGTTATCAGCCGCCAGGACTGCCGGAGGAAGGAGGGGTTCTCAAGCAGGTCATTGGACCGCATGGGATGTGGCTGATTCCGGTTGTAACGACTTTGGGCGGACTTATCTCCGGTATCCTGGTCTACAGCCTTGCCCCTGAGGCGGAGGGACACGGTACGGATACGGCCGTTAAGGCTTTCCATCATGCGGGTGGTTTTATCCGGGCGAGAGTGCCACCCCTCAAAATGCTGGCTTCGGCTATTACAATTGGTTCCGGTGGTGCTGCCGGACGTGAAGGACCAACGGCGTTAATTGCCGCAGGGGTTGGGTCCATCTATGCTACCTGGACCAAACGCTCTGATGAAGACCGGCGTTTGTTGGTGTTGATTGGGATGGCAGCCGGTTTGTCGGCGATTTTTAGATCCCCTATTGGGACGGCCGTTTTTGCTATTGAAGTCCTTTACAGCGATATGGAGTCAGATGTGGGCGCACTGCTCTATACGCTGCTGGGGTCTATTATTGCTTATACTATCAATGGCCTTTTTGTGGGCTGGCAGCCACTTTTCCAGGTGCCGTCTGATCTTGTTCGGCCGGCTTTCTTAGACTATATCTGGTATCTGGTCTTAGGCGGCGTTGCGGGCGTGGTTGCGACACTGCTGCCAATGGTCTTTTATGGCACCCGCGATCTGTTTCACAAAATCCCAATTCCGCCGCACGTGAAACCGGCAATTGGCGGACTGTTTCTGGGCTTGATCGCGCTCGCACTTCCCCAGGTATTGGGCGGCGGTTATGGTTGGATTCAGGAAGCTATTGACGGCGAGTTGGCTCTCAACCTCCTTTTGATATTGATATTCGCCAAGATTCTGGCCTTTTCGTTCACTGTTTCCTCCGGGGGATCAGGCGGTGTTTTTGCTCCCAGTTTATTTGTCGGGGCTATGTTAGGGGGCGCTATGGCCCAAATTTTTCACCTGCCTCCTGCCCCATTTGTCATTGTCGGTATGGGCGCTGTCTTCAGCGGCGCTGCCCGCGTTCCACTCGCTACAATGTTCATGGTTGTTGAAATGACGGACGGCTTTCATTTGCTTGTTCCGGCTGCGCTGACGGTCACTTTGAGCTACATTATTCAAGCTAAATTGTCATCAACTCTGAAGTACAAGAGCCTTTACGAGCAGCAGGTCCCTAATCGGAATGACTCACCGGCACATCAATTAGAGCAGTTGGAGGCCGTTTTGGGAATGCTGAGAAATTATAAGATGAAATTTCCGTTGAGTTTAACCCATCTCGACCTGCAAGCGCTGGTGGAGTCTGGTATTCCTATTGAACTGCCTGATGGTAAACAGCTTAATGTTGGGACGCTTGGCCCAGAAAACTACTTTGTTCAACACTCTTTGAGGGAATTGTTTCAAGAAATTGGCCGTGAAGAGGGCGTCGAAATCGCAGCTATTTTACGACAGAAACAGACCTTGTTTCCTCGACCAAGCATTCAGTTGGAAGCGAATGACAAATTGCTGGTTATCAGTGCGCCTGAGACGTGGAAACAGCTCTATCCTAAATTTACAAGTCAAAGAGTTCCTCAAGCTGGATAGGGATTGTCTGTTTGAACTTACTCCTCGAAGATTTTTTCGCCGCGATGGAGGCGGGAGGCGATGGTGTAGGTCTGGCCCTGGGCGCGGACGGTGGGGGAGTGGGCGGCGAGGTAGCGGGCGGCGGCGATGAGGACGTGGTTTCCGGCTTCGGTCCCTTTGAGTCGTTGGTATTGTTTGAAGGCGGCTTCGACGGTCTGGATGGTGTGGAAGTCGCGGTCTTCGCGTAGGAGCAGATGGCCGAGACGGGCCAGGAGGCTCTCGGGACGGCCGTCATTGTACATGTATTGGGCGACCAGGTCGGCGGCCTGGTTGACCTGCTGCTGGCGGTCGAGGCGGGCGGTTAATTCATTAAGGAGTTCGGCCGTTTCAGGAGAAGCACCGTTCTTTTGGGGGATTCGGGCGGCGGGGATGTTGAGGAAGCGGTCGAGGTAGATGCTCATGGCGGCGTCGAAGACACCGCGCAGGAGTTCGGCGGAGGGGGCGCGGCGCAGTCCTTGTTCGATGGCGTTGGAGAAGGTGAAGGTGTGGAGGGCGGTGTCCCAGTCGGGGAATTCGTTGCTGGTGTGGAAGCGGGCGATGCGGAGGGCGGCGGCGTAGGAAACGGCCGCAGCCAGGTCTACCATCGAACAACCGTCTCGCAGGGCTGCCAGGAGGCTGTCGGCAATGGCCTGGGGATCGTCGCCGTGCAGAATGGGGAGGAGGTCGTCTCTGCCGTTCCAGGTGGCCTGCTGTTTTTCGCCTGCTGCCAGGGCGTCGGGGAGGCGGTCGAAGGCGTTGTCGAGGATTTCGATGAGGTCAATGGGGTTGCGCCAGGCGTTTGATTCTTCCATGCGGTCGGCGTTGGCGTAGCCGGAGATGAGACTGGTCAAGACTTGCTCGGCGTGTTCCCAACCAACAATGTCGAGCGCTTCGAAGGCTTTGTTGGTGAAGTCGGCGGGGTGGCCGATGTCTATGTAGCGGTGGTCGGTGACGGCCGAAAAGAGCATGTCGGCCATTTGGTGGTGGTTGGCTCCGGCGCGAACGGCCGAGATGATGCAGCGTTCCGCGCCTTCGGCGTCGCGGACTTCGATGAACTGGCGGAACCATTTTTTGAGGGTGGGAAGATCGGCCGTGTCGGCGGGCAAGGGTCGGACGGGGAAGCGAGGCGGCTGGCCGAAAGTTTCGGAGGAAACGGCCGAGAGACCATGATAGAGCGCACGAGGCCGATCAATGTCGTCGAGGTAGGGGAGGAGGTTCATCATGCAGGTGTGGATGGTTAGCCCTGTGCGCCAGCCGCCTTGGCGGTAGCGGGTCCCGAAATGGAGGCCGGCGGCGAAGGGTTCGACCGGGTCGCCGCCATTTTCGAGAAGGACGAGGACGGCTTTGCCGATGACGAGGGAGATGTCGCGCTCCAGGCCGACTTCGAGCCGTTCCTGTTGGTGTTGGCGGGGGTCAACGTGGGAGGCGATATCAACCCAGACTTCGCCGCTGCGTATTTCGACGGGGAAGCTGCGAACGTCGTCGGCGAATTGGTCGAAGGTTCCGCCGCTTTCGAGGTCGAAGCGGGCGTGGTGCCAGTGGCAGGTGAGGATGCCGTCTTTGACGGTTCCGCGATCCAGGGGGAAGCCCATGTGGGGGCAGCGGTTGTCTACGGCGTAGACTTTGTCGTTATGGGCGAAGAGGGCGACGACGTGGCCGTTTAGCTGGACGGCCGTGCATCCGGCGCTTTTGACTTGTTCCAGGGATGCGGCTCGGACGAAGTTTGGATTACTGGTTGACATGATAACCTCCTCAAAAAATTAGCAACGAATTACACAAATTATACGAATTATTGATTGATTTTTGATTGATCGTCGTGGGTGGTGCGAAAGGCGTAAGGGGTAAGGACCGTCATAAATCGTATTTTCGCTCAAAACGGTTGGAATGGCACGGGGCAATTGGTCAGAGATGGCCTGTACGAAAGGATGGGAGGGTATTAAGGCCAAAGAGGAATCTTTCAGAGACCCAATATTTGTAATGCTTCTCGAAAGATTCCTCAATTCGCTTAAGGGGTTTAGGTTAGGACTTTGGTTGCTTCGGCCAGGTTGAGGCGGTTGACGCGGCGGACGGCGGGGAGGGCGGCTACTATCATGGTGAGGAGGATGCCGAGGCTGGTTAGAATGTAGTTGGCAGGAGCGATGGTGATTTTCATGGTGAAGAGTTCGGCGCTGATGGCTTTGCCCATTTCGGCCGCAACTAACGTTCCGAGAATCAGACCGGGGATGAGGGCCAGGAGCCAGAGGACGACGCTTTCCAGGGTTATTTGACGGGCGATGGTCATTCGGCCGGTCCCGATGGAGCGCATGGTTGCCAGTTCGCGCTCTCGTTCCAGGACGTTGACTGTCATGGCGTTGAAGAGCAGGGCAAAGGCCATAATCAGGACGAAGACCAACATGACGCCCATTAGAATGTAAAACAGTCCTAATATGTCTTCTAAATCCTGGCGAATGTCGGTTTTTAACTGGACGCTGGCTGCATTTGGTAGATGGTACAGTTGATCCTTGATGGTTTTGGCTGAATCGGGGTTTACGGTTAGGTAGAGGCCGTTGAAAAATGTGCCGGGCAGGGGACTCAGGGAAAGGATTTCGTCCAGGGAGACGTAGGCGGTGCTGCTGACCAGTTCATCGGTGAGACTGCTGATGGTCAGGTCTTTCTGGCCGAAGGAGGTGTCTAACGAAATTGTGTCGCCTATTTTTAGATCCAACTGATCGGCCAGCCCTTCGGTTAGGACGATGTGGCCCTCGGCCAGCGCGTCTGAAACGGTTGTTCCTCCTGGCAACTGGAGCTGGTGAAGGTGCTGTTCGGGGCTGAAGGCAACGAGCAGGATGGATTCTTCCTGGCTGCCGGATTTGACGGTGGCCGGAATTTGGATGTTGGGTTCGGCATCTTTGACGCCGTCCCAACTGCGGATTTCGTCCAGGGTTGCCTGGGTCTGGGGGGAGCCGAAAACGGCCGTCATGTCCCATTGTTCAATGTCAACGAAGTTGCGTTGGAGGTAGCGATTCATGGATTCGTACATGCCTGTGACCATCAGGATGAGCATGAAGGTGAAGATGACGCCCAGGCCGGTGGTCAGGGAGCGGCGGCGCATTCGCAGGACGTTGCGGAGCGGCAGGCGCAGTGAGAGCGGCAGACGGATGAGGCGCTCGATGATGGAGATTCGGCCGTTTACCAGGGCGACGGAGGGATCAAGCCGCATGGCTTCGGCCGGTTCCAGTTTGGCAGAGGCACGAGCGGGGCCAAGTCCGGCAAGTGTGGAGAGAATCAGGGTCAGCACCAGGCTTTGGAGGATGAGGTCGGGATAGAACCTGGTTTCGACCAGGGGAATCCCTAGTTCCTTGGCATATTCAGTGGTGATGCCCTGTGACATGGGAATACCTATGAGGACACCTAATATCATGCCGGTCAGACCGATGAAGAGGGCGAAACTGAGATAGTGAAGAAGGATGTCGCGGCGAGTGTAGCCGAGGGCTTTCATGAGGCCGATTTGGGGCTGCTGGGCGCGGACCATGCGGCCCAGCATGACGTAGACGGAAATGGCGGCGACGATCAGAATCAAGGTTGGCATGAGGTCGGCGATTTCGCGGTAGCCGTCTAAGTCTGCCTGGAGGGCGGCATTGGAGGGGTTGTCTTTTTGCAGGGTTGTTTCTTCCAAGCCCAAGGGGGTGAGGATGGCTTCGATGTCATTTACGGCCGTTTCGGGGTCTGCGGAGGGGGTGAACAGGACGGCAACCTGGTTGATGGTATCGGCCGATTGGGTCAGGGATTGGAGTTCTGAGAGGGGCATGAAGATGACGGCGAAGGTTCTGGCGGAGGGGAAAAAGTCTTGAGCGCCAGGGCTGACAACGAGGTAGTCGGGGCTGGTTCCGACACCGACGACGTTTAGCTTGACTGATTGGCCTTCGATGATGGGGGTGACGCTGTCACCGGGGTTGACGTCGTAAATACCGGCGAAGTTGGCTTCGACAATGGCGCTGGCTTCGTCACCGGGTTCAAAATAACGGCCGTCGGCAATGTGGAGTTTATTGACGTGGGGCTGGTCTTCGGTTGGCATCCCGATTAGACGGGAGCGTATTTGTTCGCCGTCGGCCAGTTCAAATCCGCTGTTGACGACAAGACGGCCGCTGACGGCGGCGACGCTGTCGAGATCGGCAATGTCGGTCAGGACGCTCTGCGGGGCTGAGGAGAGGTCAAAGGTGACATCGGCAAAGTCGAGCTGATCATAGGTGTGGGCGTAGGAGGTTCCTAAATCGCGGAAGGCGCCGATCAGGGCTATGTAGTTGGAGACGCCGAGGGCGACAATGATGATGAGGGCTAACCCTTGGGCCCAGGATTTCCGAAAATCGCGGAGGTTTTTTAGGAAGAGTATTTTGTTCATGAGATTGTTTTATCCTATGCTTACCAGTCCAGCGTGGCGACGGCGACGGGGTTTTCGTTGACTTCGATGGCGTCTATTTGACCATCGCTCAGGCGGACGACCCGGTCGGCCATGGGGGCGATGGCGACGTTGTGGGTGACGAGAACGATGGTGGTCTTTTCCTGGTGGTTGAGGTCGCGCATGGCCTGTAAGACCTGGTGGCCGGTTCCGACGTCGAGGTTGCCGGTTGGTTCGTCAGCTAACAATAGCGGTGGATTGTTTGCCAGGGCGCGGGCGATGGCGACGCGCTGTTGTTCACCGCCGGAAAGCTGGGAAGGGAAATGGTCGCCGCGTTCGCTCAGACCAACCAACGTGAGAAGTTCTTTGATCCGGGCGGATGTGGCGCCGTTGTGGTTGGTGAGGTTGAGGGCGAATTCGATGTTTTCGGCCGCTGTCAGGGTTGGGATGAGGTTGAAGAATTGGAAGATGAAGCCGACTTTGCGGCGGCGATAGCCGGTTAGCTGGTCTTCGCTGTAACCGCTGATGTCTTCGCCTTGAACGAAAATGTTGCCGGAAGTCGGCCGATCCAGCCCGCCGACAAGGTTGAGGGTGGTGGTTTTGCCGGAGCCGGATGGCCCCAGGAGGACGATAAATTCGCCTGGCTGGACGGTCAGGTTTAGCCCACGAAGGGCTTGGACGGTCACTTCGCCCATTTTATAGTGGCGGGTGACGTCGCGCAGGTCAATGAGGGGAGTGGTCATGAGGGATCTCCGTTAATAGGTTAGCGAGTAAGGGAGTTGCAAGTTGCAAATGGCAAATGGCGAATGGCAAATGGCGAATGGCAAATGGCGAATGGCAAATAGCAAATGGCAAGTTAGGAAGGGGCACATTGTAGGTTGTTGGAGGGGGATTATGGCGGGTGGGCGGAGAGGGCGGTGATGAAGAGGTCAATGGAGGTGGTGGTGTAGGTCTGGAGGTCGAAATTTTGGGGGTCGAAGGCCCATAGTAAGACGACTCCTTCGAGCTGTGAGATGAGGACTCCGGCCATGAGGGTGGGGTCAACAAGGCGAAATTCGCCTTCATTAATGCCCTGCTGGATCAGTTGTCCGATTCCGATCTGAAAGGTTTTGAAATAATCCAATAATGTAAGGCGGACTTCTTCCCGACGGTTTGCCAGGGCGTAGAACTCGAGGGCGATGGACTGGTATATGGTCAGGGCGTGGACGTCCAGGGTCATCTGTTGGATTAGCAGCTTGATTTTTTCACCGGCGGATATTTCGGCCGAGGCTAACTGCTCCATTCCTGCCAATTCCTGGTTAAAAAAGTCGTCAAGAATGGCAAAGATGATGGCGTCTTTGCTGTCGAAGTACCAGTAGAGGGTTCCTTTGCTTAAGCCGGATGCCTCGACGATGTCGTCCATCCGGGCTTCGTAGAAGCCTTTTTCGGCAAAGACGGCCGTTGCGGCGGCTATGATCTGGTTTTTTCGTTCTTCGGTGACGTCGGGCTTAGGCATTGGGTTTTCCTGGGTTAAGATTGGTTCAATTTTATGAAATTGAACCAATCAACCTGTAGTAGACTGACTGGTCAGTCAGTTATTATTATAAAGGAAAAACCCGGCCTGTCAAGGGGGGGATTGGCTAA
>JBAPRX010000518.1:0-3039 GCA_049281335.1 Promineifilaceae bacterium (SeqCode) | reverse complement strand
GTACTGCCCGTCCAGAGTTGGGCCGAACGAGAAGGAACATTCACCAGCGGCGAACGGCGGGTACAACGTTTCTATCCCGCTATCCCGCCGGTTGGTGATAGTCAGGCCGACTGGCAAATTCTGGCGCAGTTAGGTGAAAAATTAGGATTTGGCAAGCCCCCTTACGCGGCCAGTATGGTTTTCCGCGAGCTTGCCCAGGCTGTGGCCCAATATGGCGGCATGACCTACCGGACGCTGGCCCAATCGGTCGAACAGTGGCCGAAAGTTGGTGGGGATGATTTGTACTACGGTGGTACAGCTTATGATAATAAGACCGGCATTGGACAGCAGTGGCCGTCAGCGGCTGAGTCCGGGCCGGTAGAACTTTATGAGATTCCAGAGACGCCGGTTGCAGAGGGAGCAGAATTGGTTGCCGTTCAAACGGCCGCTCTCTACCAGCCGGGAACGTTGGTTGATAAATCGGAGGTGATTGCCTCCCGTGTTGCTCGCCCAATGGTCTTCATTCATACTGAAGATGCCGAACGACTTTCTGTTTCTGATGGCGACACTGTCACCTTGCAAGTAAATGGGACGGCCGTTGAAGGGCAGGCATATGTAGACGGTCAGACGGCCGCAGGAACAATCTTGCTGCGTGGTACGAAGTCCATCCCCGGCAGCGGTTTGATAGCGGTACAGGACATTCAGGTAAAGGACTAAGATTAATATGACACCAGGCCAAATTGCGCTGCGGGCATTGATTGTAGGCTTTATTATGAGCTTTGTCGTGATTACCGGCTTTGCTTATACAACGCTGCTCGAACGAAAATTACTGGCCCGCCTGCAACACCGGCTTGGCCCGAATCGGGCAGGCTATATTCCCATCCCCACCAGGGGAGGCAAAGAAAAACGTTTGCTGGCCGGTTTTATGCAGCCTGCGGCTGATGCTGTAAAGCTGTTCTTTAAGGAAGACGCAACTCCGGCAAAAGTCAGCCGCGAAATCTTCACGCTGGCTCCGATGCTGGCGGTGATGACGGCGATCATCGTTTTGGCAGTGATTCCCTGGACCGGAGAGATTAATATTTTCGGGGCTGAATTTTCGCCTTACTTCGCTATTGCTCCCGGTATTAATGTCGGGATGTTGTTTGTCCTGGCAATCACGTCGGTTAGTGTTTACAGTGTAGTTCTGGCCGGTTGGTCTTCCAACAGCAAGTATGCCGTTTTGGGCGGTATTCGCGCCTCGGCTCAGATGGTCAGCTATGAGCTGGCTTTGGGGCTGTCTGTTTTGCCCTCTATTATGCTGGCCGAGTCAATGGACCTGGGTGTGATAACGGCTTCACAAAAGGGTTTGTGGTATATCTTCGTGCAGCCAGTTGCGGCCGTTATCTTTTTCATTGGTGCGCTGGCCGAACTGCAACGAGCGCCCTTTGACTTGTTAGAGGCCGAGCAGGAATTGTCGTCTGGTTATAATGTTGAATATGGCGGTATGCGCTTTGGGATGTTCTTCATGGCGGAATATATGAAGATGATCTCCTTCAGTGCTTTTTTTGCCGTTCTTTTCCTGGGCGGCTATCGTGGCCCCTTTGTAGATCAGCTTCCAGCCCTGGGATTTGTATACCTTCTTTTGAAGATAATTTTGGGCTTGTGCCTGATGATCTGGATTCGAGCCTCTCTGCCCCGGCTGCGCTACGATCAACTGATGCAGTTTGGCTGGAAGCGACTGCTGCCTGTTGCACTAGGGAATGTTATATTTTTAGCGGTCATATTGGTATTGACATCAGAAGGCATTCTGGACTTCTCGAAGATATTGCCGTTTTAACTTGACTTGGTGAGGATTGGATCAATCTACAAGATTGATCCAATTGTGGTATCAATTACCTCAGATATAAAGTGCCTGGTATCTGAGCAGGAATAAAATTCAAGGTAAATAACGCCTATGATTAATGAACTTATTCGTGGATTGGGAACGACGCTTAAACATTTGTTTAAGCCGCCGGTCACGATTGATTATCCCGATGTAAAACGGCCGGTACGCTTTCGGTTTAAGGGGCGTCACCACCTGAAACGGTATGACAACGGCCTGGAAAAATGTATCGGCTGCTCCTTGTGTGCTGCCGCCTGTCCGGCCGATGCGATTTTTGTGGAAGCGTCTGAAAACACCAACGAAGAACGGTACTCGCCGGGCGAGCGTTATGCCAGCACCTATGAAATTAACATGCTGCGCTGTATCTTCTGCGGCTATTGTGAGGATGCCTGCCCAACGGAGGCGATTGTGTTGGGCGAAGATTATGAGTTGAGCTTTTATGATCGCGCCAGTTCGATCTATACCAAAGAGATGCTTATTGAAGCGCCGAAGGAAGGCGCCGATGGAACACCGCGTGAGGTGACTCCCGGCTCCTTTGACCGTTCTATTCCTGATATGGCAAATCCGAAGTAGTAAATGGTAATTGATTAATTGGTAATTAAGTAATTGCGCATAAAAATTACTAATTACCATTTACCCAATTACGCTTGTTCAAGGCGACTTATGGGAAATCCAATTTTAGTAATTATTTTAGGGCTTGTCGCTGTTGGCTCTGCCATAGCGATGTTACTCAGCCGGAATGCCGTTCACGCGGCTTTGTTCCTGGTGCTGAACTTCATCACCATCGCTATTTTGTATCTGGTTCTAAACGCGCCCTTCCTGTTCGTGACCCAAATAACGGTTTATGCCGGGGCGATTATGGTTTTGTTCCTCTTTGTGGTTATGCTCCTGGGCGCTGAACAGTTGCGAGGGGTGTCTGGAGGCAGTCGCTGGCAGTGGGTTGTCTCTATTGTGCTGGGGCTTGTTCTGGTTGGAACCTTTATTCGTATTCTGACAATGGGGTTGGATACGGTCGGAGCCGCAGCGGAAACGGCCGTTGACGCCGGGCCAGCCAGTATTGGGCTGGCATTATTTGAATCTTATGTTTTCCCCTTTGAGATAGCGTCCATCGTGTTATTGGTTGCTATGGTTGGGGTAGTAGTGTTACGGTCTAGGAAAGGGAAAAATGCCTGAAGTGACAGTTGGATGGTACGTGATCC